>JBAQXX010000001.1:0-1767 GCA_049299735.1 Methanothrix sp.
CAGATCCCGCCTCCCAGATTCGAACCGGGGACATCGCGGTGACTGCGCGTAGCACCTCTACGGTGCGAGACATACTACAGCCGCGCACTCTACCAGGCTGAGTTAAGGCGGGCCTCTCGCTACCAGGTTATTCCTTGTACTTAAGCCCTTCGAGCCTAACGCCCGAAAGACGCTTTTTGGTGGACGCCAATCCTATGGGAAAATATAATTATCGGATGCGATTTTGCAGGTGATTTGATGCTCATAGGAATTATGTCCGATGCCCATGACAGCATCCAAGGCGTCAAGGATGCTCTGCGGGTTTTTTCTCAAAAGAAAGTGGATATGGTGCTCTTTGCCGGAGACATGATCGGCTCGGGCAACTGCTACACCTTTGAAGGCTTTGGCATTCCCGTCAAGCTCGTCTACGGAAACAACGACTGCGACCGTCTGGGCCTGCTTCAGGAGTTCGCGCGAGTGGGCGGCGAGTACCTGGGCGACTTTGGCGAGATCGAGGCAGGCGGCCTGAAGATTGCACTCATGCACGGCACAGATGAGCCGCTGGTAAAGGCTGTGGTGGCCTCCCAGCTCTACGATGTCGTTGTCCGCGGCCATAACCATCGTGCCGAGGTGACAAAGCACGGCAAGACGCTCCTGGTCAACCCTGGAGAGATCTGGGGCCACCTCACCGGCCTCGCCAGCATCGCCATCCTGGACACGGCCACCCTTGCGGTGGAGATGATTGAGCTGGGCCGCTTCAAGACCTTCCGGGAGATCATCAACGGATGACGTCCGGTGCCCTTATTCCCACTCTGGGATGCTATATTCTGGTGGAGATATCCGGACCAAAGGTAAAGGCAATCTCTTTTTCCAGGGAAAGGCCCGCAGAGACTTCCAAGCTGGCAGAGGAGATTGCCGCCTACCTGGAGAAGAGCGCGCCCTGCCCAAAGGCCGAGCTGGACATGTCCACATGTACCGATTTTCGAAAGCTGATTTATACCCAGGTGCAGGCGATACCGCGCGGCGAGACCTGGACCTATGGCCAGGTAGCAGAGCGCGCGGGCCATCCGGGCGCGGCGCGGGCTGTGGGCCGGGCCATGGCCGCGAATCCTTTTGCCATTCTCGTGCCCTGCCATCGGGTGGTCGCCAAGGGCGGCCTGGGCGGATATCTCTGGGGCATAGAGATGAAGGAGAAGCTGCTCAGTTGGGAAAGGAAATCGAGTACGGAGAAATCCTAAGTACTTGAGCCTCATGCTTTCTCAGAGTTGTGAGTAGAATGGCTGAGATTTATGGTCAATTCGCAGATGTTCATGATGTAGTCAAGCATGCGCTCCAGACTGCTGGCCAGGACCAACCGAACCACCATCTCCGATTTGTCTTTGCTGTCGGATGAATTGGCAATTCTCTCTACATGTTTCTGAATCTCCTTGATCCTGTCGATAAGCTCATTGGCCTTGTCGGAGTTGGTCTGCAGCAAATAAGATATAGAATCGTCAAGCAGACCGCACAACAACGAATCCATGCGGGAAAGCTCCCCTTTCAAATCATCGGGCAGGCGGTAGCTTCTCTGGCTTGCGATCTCAGATATGCGATGGGCGTGGTCAGCTATGCGTTCCAGGTTGGATGCGGCCTGCATATAATTAAATGCCGTAATGGGATTAAGAGTCTCTTGCCTTACAGAGCCAGATCTCAGGATCTCGGTGAACTGGCGGGCGATAAGAAGGTTGAGCCGGTCCACGTCATTGTCCCTCTGGATCACATCCGCCGCCAGATCCTCGTTATTATTTA
>JBAQXX010000002.1:0-29469 GCA_049299735.1 Methanothrix sp.
GGAGCAGACGGCTAAGGCCCGCGACTTGGACATGCTGCGAGGCATGGAGGGCGAAGCGGCGGAGATCTACTTCGGCCTTTTGAACGGCTGCCTGGCCGAGGGCTGGACCTTCGAGAAGCGAACGAGACGGCCCCCTGAGGACCACATCAACGCGCTTCTTTCCCTCACTTACAGCATGATGAAAAACGAGGTCCTGAGTGCATTGCGTCAGTACAACCTGGACCCCTTCCTGGGCATCCTGCACGCGGACAGGCACGGGCGGCCCGCGCTCGCGCTCGACCTGCAAGAGGAGTTTCGGCCTATTTTCTGCGATGCCTTTGCCCTGCGGCTGATCAACAAGAACATGCTCAAGCATGAGGACTTTGGAGCCGACAATCACCTCAAGGATTACGCCTTCAAGATCTACCTGGAGAAGTTCGACGACTACATGCAAGAGGAGTTTTCTCATCCCAGATTCGAATACACCGTATCGCGGCGCAAGGCGGTGCGTTTGCAGGCCATACTGCTTCGAAAGGCAATAACCGGTGAGCTGAAGGAATATTATCCGCTGGTGTTTAAGAGATGAGACTTGCCATCACCTACGATATTAGTGATAATCGCACCCGTACCAGAGTCTTCAAGATCCTGGAGAGCTATGGAGCCTGGAAGCAATACAGCGTCTTCGAGCTGGAGATCAGCGACATTCAACGGCTTCAGATGGAAGATGATATCAAGGCGGAGATTGGTGCAGGTGACAAAGTACGCATCTATGTGCTTTGTGAGCGCTGTGTGGGTGCTATTACCGATCTTGGGCTGAAGATGCCCGAGAAGAAGTCGAATGTGATCTAGTTTTTCATGGATCTTTATAAAGGCCTGGTACGCCAACGATCCATTTTTTAGGGGTCAAATTTCGGGCTTTTAGAAAGGATTTTAAGGTAAAAGGACCATTCTTGACCCGCCGTCGCAACGAGCAAGAAAACCCGACAGGGATTGAAACATAGATGTATCTCATTATATAAATAGCTATGCTAGGGTCGCAACGAGCAAGAAAACCCGACAGGGATTGAAACGCAGCTAAGCAAATGGGCATTGTGGCCAAGCAGAAAAGTCGCAACGAGCAAGAAAACCCGACAGGGATTGAAACCTATATGTTGCCTTCTCGGTGACCTGGCATTCTCTGAGTCGCAACGAGCAAGAAAACCCGACAGGGATTGAAACTTCCACTCAACGATCCAAGTTCCGTTGTTGCTGGTCAGTCGCAACGAGCAAGAAAACCCGACAGGGATTGAAACAAACCGTAATACGTGTCATTCAGCGCCATCCCGGTAACGTCGCAACGAGCAAGAAAACCCGACAGGGATTGAAACTTGTTACCTCGCTGACATTGGCGACGGAAGCACTATGTCGCAACGAGCAAGAAAACCCGACAGGGATTGAAACAAAGATGGTGACGTGTGGCATTTCGCAGACGATCTATGTCGCAACGAGCAAGAAAACCCGACAGGGATTGAAACATTTCCTTCTCGGAATCGGCAAGCATCTTTGTTGTGTCGCAACGAGCAAGAAAACCCGACAGGGATTGAAACAGTTTTACACCAGGAGATTATTCGTATGAGCACTACGTCGCAACGAGCAAGAAAACCCGACAGGGATTGAAACTTGACGACAGAACCCAGCTTCTCTAGATTGCTGGAATGTCGCAACGAGCAAGAAAACCCGACAGGGATTGAAACCAAGTAACCTTCAAAGTTCAAATAGGAAGCCTACCAATGTCGCAACGAGCAAGAAAACCCGACAGGGATTGAAACATATTTTGCATGGAGCTTTTCAATCGTGGCTGCCATCGTCGCAACGAGCAAGAAAACCCGACAGGGATTGAAACCTTCATTTACTCTGTTCATTGGATGGACGCCGTGGTGTCGCAACGAGCAAGAAAACCCGACAGGGATTGAAACATTCTGATTGGCCAGAGACCTGCAGATGGGCTCCTGGTGTCGCAACGAGCAAGAAAACCCGACAGGGATTGAAACTCGCAGGCAGCCGGTCCTTACGAGCACGACCGTTCCGTCGCAACGAGCAAGAAAACCCGACAGGGATTGAAACCTGTTGGCGTCCATCTCGGTCCTGTTTTCGGCTGCGGTCGCAACGAGCAAGAAAACCCGACAGGGATTGAAACTCGGCCAGGGCGATCTTGGACCAGTCTGGCTCCAGACGTCGCAACGAGCAAGAAAACCCGACAGGGATTGAAACTATTAGGATATAAAGGAACATTAGTAGGCGGATATGCAGTCGCAACGAGCAAGAAAACCCGACAGGGATTGAAACAATTTTATGCCAGATATGAAAATTTTTAAGATTGATGTCGCAACGAGCAAGAAAACCCGACAGGGATTGAAACGTTTTGGTTGTCCATCTTCCCATGTCCACTTTTCAGGAGTCGCAACGAGCAAGAAAACCCGACAGGGATTGAAACTTTATATCTATAACTGTAGATGTCCATGTTTCCGCTACGGTCGCAACGAGCAAGAAAACCCGACAGGGATTGAAACATGTGAAATGGAAGTCGTAAAACTGAAGAATGGATCGGAGTCGCAACGAGCAAGAAAACCCGACAGGGATTGAAACAAACCGTGCCTACCATCGAGGATAACACCGACAAACGTCGCAACGAGCAAGAAAACCCGACAGGGATTGAAACATATAATATATGAAATCTCAATCAAAAACGGATTTTGGTCGCAACGAGCAAGAAAACCCGACAGGGATTGAAACACAGATCCTCTGAGATAGTTCACCGTGAACCCGGAAGGTCGCAACGAGCAAGAAAACCCGACAGGGATTGAAACCGAGATACTTCCTGAACTCTTCTTCACGGTTGGCGATGTCGCAACGAGCAAGAAAACCCGACAGGGATTGAAACTCTTCTGGCCGCAGACCGGGCAGGGCACCATTGGGATGTCGCAACGAGCAAGAAAACCCGACAGGGATTGAAACACCTTCAGCTTCAGAGGTCGCAATGGATAGAAATTCGTCGCAACGAGCAAGAAAACCCGACAGGGATTGAAACTCCTGTGCTGCCCCAGAGGGCGAATCTCCCCTCCATAAGTCGCAACGAGCAAGAAAACCCGACAGGGATTGAAACATTGCCTCGCCTGAGATCGCCGCATAGCCTTCTTTCTGTCGCAACGAGCAAGAAAACCCGACAGGGATTGAAACTATGCGTCCACAAGCGATCTGCAATTCAAGTTCAAGGTCGCAACGAGCAAGAAAACCCGACAGGGATTGAAACAAAGCCTGAATCGATGGAGAGTGTCAATGGCAATCTCAAATTCCTCAATAGTGGCAAAGAAAAAATCCTCACCTGCAAACTTCTGAGGTTGGGACTCTGGAGTTGTGCGGATGCTGACAGGGGAGAGATTCCACATGTTGAGAGATTTATTCGACGATGGTTTAAGCATTAGCGAGATTGCCCGACAGACTGGTCATGATCGTAAGACGATAAGAAAATATCTAAATTTAGAAATTCCTCCGATGAGGAAAAAGAAATCGCGCAATCCAGGGAAGATCGATCCCTACAAGGAATACATCATCAGTAGGCTTAATGATATTTGACACTCAACTTCCAAATCGCCCAGGCCGTACCATTGTTGGAGGATCAGGATCTTAAACATCAAATTTGCATCGCAGTTGGGCCATCCACCCTTCTCGCTCTTATTGTCATACATCAGTTTTATAGGAATCCTCGTCAAACTCAATAAAATATATGACTGCAGTAAATTAATTTCAGCCTCAATCAGACCAACGCTTCTAGCGATAATTTTTTAAATATCTGGCAACCGTCTATTCATGGTGATGAAATGCATATTCTTGCACCAGATAGTAGACTGGCTATGAGAGATCTTACAATGCAGCTAAATAGCTTAGGTAGCGACCTTTCTTGGGCTCACGCCCTTATGAATGTAGGAATTGCCAAGATAGAACCCGAGCCACTTTGGCATATAAGAGCTACAGATCATATTAAAGGATGTCAGAATATCTGCAACGAATGGATACGATCAACTTTTCCAGAGATTCTCGCTAAGATCCCATATACATTACTGGATTTTTCTGATTTTTTCCTATCATCTGTACCGATCATTCAAGACATCGCAAAAAAGAGCTATCAAACCCAACTTTCGGAGACTGATCGGAAAACGCTGAAGGACATCTTCCAAGAGATGATCAGGAGAGTGGACAGTTATATTCTATATTTCAATAATGCTCTGACATCTCTAGATGATTATTCGACCAAAACGGAAGATTTTTACTCGAAGTTAGAAGATGATTCAAAATTTGCGATAGCCGAAGCACAAAGAATCGATAGTAAGATAGCCGAGATTAATGGTAGGCTCTCGATCTTACAGAAGAACCTGGCCGAGGTGAGCACAAAAGCCAGTGTCGGCCAAATCAGCGAAGGGACTTCGATGTTTAGCATGGTAATATCTCTGACATTTGGGCTGGCATTATCTGGAGGGGTTCTATCATTAGGTGGATTCGCAGCGGGGGCATTGAGCATCGGTGTAGGGCTTGTTACGACATCCATCTATACCGAACAGATTGTGAATAACCTGAATAAGATTTGTGAGGTGATTTCTGAGCTCTCGGATCAGGAAAAGCAGATTGCAATCCTTCAAGGCATCATCAGCACTTTTGAAAACCTCTCTAATGGACATGCGAATCTAAAGGCAAATATTGTTTCGATGAATGTCCACTGGTTGCTTATGCAGGAAAAGATCCAGAACATAATTCAGCTTCTCGAGCAGCCTGTCGTATATATTGAGAAGGTGAATGAACTCAGCAATATACTTCTGGCCAAGAATGAATGGATGAAACTAGAAAAGTTCGCCAAGAATATTCAAGCGGCAATAGTAGTACCACCTGATCCGCTGATTTTATATTCTGAGATTAAGGCGAGGTAAGAGGCGAACTTCATTTTTTTTTGCCAGACATCTGTATATATCGAGCAAATGCAAGCGCTATCTGCTTGCATCTTTTTGCATCAGCGGTCTTCTCTCCAAGGTACTAATCTGACCACTCTGGATACGCTTCGCAAAGCATGCGAGATCGGCCCAGGCCATTTCGTTTGATTTCAATTCCATCTTTCCGACAACAGCAGGCAACTTGTACGTCCCTGACAGCTCTTGATCTTCAAGGATAGCTTTAAGGCCTTCCTCCATAGACTCCCAAGCAGCAGAGAGACGATGCAATGCATTTGATTCCTTATTGCATTGATTAATGAGAGATGAAATTAGAATGATAATCCATTCCGAAGAATAGGGCAGGATTTGTTCAACACAGGAATCTACTATTGTTTCTTGAGATAAGTGATCATAAGCCTTTTGGAGACCATCAGAGAATTGATCGATCTTCTTTTCTAATTGAAGCATCGTCTCCTGCCGTTCCCTAATTGCTTCAAGCTGCATACCAATAATATCTTTTAGTTGTTCCATTAATTCGTCCGTTTTTCCGCTGTTTTGATGCATGATTATCTTATGGACTATCTCTATTTCAGTATCAATTATGCTGGAGAAAATATCATTGTAGCTTACTATGGTTTGAGCTGGATTAGCCACTATTTCTGGGCCCAGCGTCTTTACCCAAAAAGAAGCTTGAACCTGCGCAGCCGCTAAGCATTCATTAATAACCAGGTTCTTCTGTCCTAGAGTCTCTTCGTGCAATAGACGAATATTCAGCAACGCAAGTGCATAAGCTGTTATCATTTTTGCTGCATTGAGTCCGCCGATCAAATGCATCTTAATATCCTTGGTATGAATTGGATATCTTTGGTTGCTCTGACCCAGCTCTTCTTGCACTTCATCTCCAACCATAGGTTTTTACCTCAATTTAAGTTCATTCCTACACTTCCTGGCATTTTTAGCGCATAATATCACACTGCTATTCAGGAAAACGGGATTTCCCTAAGCAGAATTTCGATCAAACATTATCGAGTCGCCTTAAAGCCAGTTGAACTTTTTTATAGACTTGTCGATTCAAATATATCAAGTTTGCGTAATATTTGGCCACTGTAGACTGATTACATTATTCTAATCAATAGATGCAATATGCAGGTTGACCTCCTTCCATTTCTCCTGCAGCCAATTCGATCAATTTTTCCTTTTTCTGCAATCCATTAATAGCTTACCGCTAATAATTATAATTAAAATAATTTAGCAGTTAAGTTACCCCTGATAGGGGCCTCGGGGGACCCAAACCTATACAAATCCCTGGAGGTTCGCCTTTGGTCATAGAGAATGCTATTATACCATGGGCATTCTTACCATCTCTGTCATTTATCAACGGCTCAGAGAAGGCAGCATAGTACTGATATGATAGCCCATTTCTTTCTGCAAAGGAGATAAGGGCCTTGCGGGTTTGCGAACTAGATCCAAAAAGGATTTCAGGAAAGGCGAAGACCGAGAAGGTTAAAGGCTCTCCGTCTATCAAGCTGATGCTGATACCATAATCCTCTCCCGGAAGCTTCCAGTATATAGGTCGACCGTATGACTCTTCAATCGCGCCCAGAAAATCATGATAATCATATTTCATGCCCATCCTAATCATAATGGAGAAGATATCTGATGGATCAAGTCTAGGTCGCCTGAAGTAAAGCTCGGAACTGCGGCTCGATGGGCATATCCCGATCATGCATGGCCTACCCATGTCATCGAGATTCATAGAGCAAGAGGCCTCTTGTTTGAAATATCTTATGGATTCATCCCAACCTGAATGGGGCACCTCAATGTAGAGCTTGTGTACTGTTTTTTCTCTTGAATGCCTGCATCCCAACCAGGTTCCAAACTTCAGGTAGCTCCGATCTTGTATTTTCTTGAGTGATGAAATCATCTCTTCAGGCAGCTCAACCGAACCTAGACCTAATATGAAATCATTAGCGAGCATCAAACAATCATGTTTATCATTGGATGGTGGATTGACCTCAGTTGTGTATCTGATTCCACTCTCCGGAAAGGTGAAAGCGAATTCCAGGGGAAAACCTCCTCGCGTGAGGCTGCTGCCGTTCCAAGCATTTGCCTTGCGATTTTCAGATATCGAGCCTAATAGCACCTTGTCCAATGTCCTCTCCATCAGCTCGGCTTCGTAAGGAAAAAATCTCTCAGTGACCAAGAGCGCCCTCTCCAGACATTGAGGGATGGATCTAGCATCTTCCTTCAATAAGAGTCCCGCCAATTGCGTTAGGAACAATGGTGCTGTTCATTTCATCACCTTTGTCTGCATTCGTGGTTTAATTATTGGCTTTAGGAAAAGGCGGGATCGTGAATATGTCCTCGCTTTCACCAGTTCCCTGCGCGTAGCTTGGATATGTTTTGCTCTTAAGGTATGTGACTTTCCAGTCGTATGTTATTTCTTCACCATCTTCATAGGATCTAGTCAAATACTGCGATTTCCCGTCCTTTTCAAATACCAGATCGCGCTCTTTAATAGTCCGAGGTTTGCCGGAAGTCGATGAATCTTCACTTATCTCTGAGATTTTAAAGCTGATGGAGACCTTAACCTTATCGAACTGGACAATATCATTATTTTCCCATGCGATTATACTAGGATCAACCTCTAGAGTGAAATATCTCTGACTGACGCTAATAGTGATCCCGGGCAGAGTAGGAGAGATTTTTTGATCATCTATCGTCACATCTCTTCTACTCGTTCTTAGAACTGCAGAATAATATATGGGAGAATCAGGATTGGCAAATCCAAAAAACTGATGTGACCCAGCACCGGGTTCATACGGACCATTTAGCAATTGAATTACGTTTTCCAAATGAATCACAGCAGGAGCTTCCCTGGTTGGCTGCACGGCTAATGGGTGCACTTTGGAGGCATCAGGAGCTGTTGAGACTGTCGGTGGGATATCGTACCAGATGTAGGCGTCAGCACCGAGTATCTTGTTATTGTCATCATCTTTATCGTCTAGTACAACATTAATGGGCTTCATCTTGGATACTGGATCGATGTTCTGCAATCGTTCACTTCCAGTTTGATTATCTCCATAGAAGATTTCGGTGCCTTTTTTATATGAATATTTTACATAGTAATTATATGGCCCATTTATGGGAAGAGGTGCCATGCTCACGAAATACTTAATATGGGGTCTATCCTTGGATTTGATCAGTAGTCTATCCGCGAAGAATTGCTGTTCTTCACCTGTGTTGTAGGAGATGAAGATCTCGATCTCATCAGGCATCACATTTTTATCAACGCTGAAGACATTATGGGCATCGAAAGCGACGAAGAGTATGCCCATATCTGCCATGACTAGGTGGCATTCCCTAACTCCATTGACGATCTTCTTGCCAGTTATGGTGGGTCGACTTCCGCCATCCTTATCTTTTAATGTGACGGTATATTCCACCTCATATTTGGAACTCGCAGTCTTATCGTAGTCTGCCCTGAACGTATGACTGCCATTTTGCAGAAAGGTGCAGCTAGCCTTGGTTGGATGGAGCGATGGATATTTTACAGTAACGACAAGGGTATCTATCAGCAGTAGCTCTGCCTGGCTATCAGCAAACAGGCTTTTAGTAGAGTCCTTTGCGAAAGGAAGTTCCGTTGAGATTTTCATTATCTGCTCTAAGGATGTCACAGTCTCAGTGAAATCCGTTATGTCCTTTCCGAGGTCAGCAAGAGATGGGAGGATCGCTGTTGGTTCCAGGATCCAGTCAACGACTTGATTCTCGGTGTACGTAGCCTTGAAGCTAGACACATCTGAAATCTTAAATGAGTCGATTGATTCTTGACCAAGCAAGGCTATCTGTTTATTTATTTCTTCGGAAATGAGGTTCTTCAAAGTACCGTTTGCCCAATTGCTTACAGATTTCACTAATTCCTTCGAGGGATTAGATATGCCCCAATCGATCTCGGTTTTTGAGCATCCAGACTCATTCATATATTTTTCTGCGGACCTAGTTATGGTGTCAGAACTCCAGGTGTGTGATTGGACGCTGACAGTGACCTGATAATTATAAGCGATAGCGGAATCGAAGCTCAAATTAGCAGTAACCGCCTTCAAGCGTGCAGGGACAGTCATTTGGTACTTGACCTGATAGGTGCCGCCCTTCATCATAAAGACGTCTTTAAGAGACTGAACCATATCTTTGTTCAGGTCAGCCAAGAATGTGACTTGGTTATTGCCAAAAGATGAAGCGTTAGCCTCCACATCGATCTGATCGGATGAGCCGCCCGCATTTTTTCCAGTGAGCACCAAAACTGCTTTAGATCCAGGATTAAACTTTAGAGTATCAATGATTGGATTGTCGGTTTGAATGCTCTTATCTGGGTGAGTTTTTATATCATTTTTAATATAATTTTTTATGTTCTCGGGCACGTCCAGTTCTACAGTTATCTGAACGTATCCTGAACCATCCCGATTGTCGTCCGTCTTGTAGCTGACGAGCTTAAAAAGTGGGTCGCCTTGATCGTTTCGGCTCAATGCCGGTGCAGGGAGTACATAGAAGAGGTAGCCCTTCTCGTCATCTCCATAGTATTCCCACGTATGTTTTGTATTTTGATCTGTATAAGTCCCTCTTCGCTGGAAATCTAACATATAATGACTCCTTATGCATTTATATTGTGCAGCAACCCATCTTACTAGCAAAATCTGCCAATTCTGCCCATCCCTTTTTAGCGGTCTGTATATCGAGCGTCTTGAGAATACTGGACACTTTTTCCGCCTCAGCATCCTTCAATCGTCTTATAACCGAGCTGTACTTTAATTGGAGAGTTTCCCAAATATTCAATACATTAGAGAAGACAATGGCTTCGTCCTGGCCCTGCTGAAGAAGCTGCTTAAATAGTATCTCCGTCAAAACTAGAGGAATTATCGCAGGATTTCCTTTGGTCATACCGATGGTAGTGATCAAAATCCTCTCATCGATGTCCACGATGATGTTGCATGGATCAAGCGCCTGGGAACGTATGAATACGTCTGAGAAGGTTACTTGAATTTCCTTAACCATCTCTGAGCCGCTTTTTATGTGTTTATCAATGAGCGAAATATCTTCGTCCAAGTACCTCACCTGTTGAGAAAGATCGTCATAAAAAGACAGGAGGTTCTTCTGCACAAGAAAGAGGTGCGAATGTTGTCTTGAGATCTCTCCAGAGAGAGCCTCCAGGATCGTAGTTGCTCTCTTGGCATCGGATTTATCAATAGCATCCAGCAAGCATTCTACATTCTCTTGAAATGAATGATTGAAATCAACTATTGCCTGTGGAACTGTTTTTACAGTATCGGTGCAAATATTATTCAGCCAATTCTCAGCATTCTCTTGCGCCTTAGTAATGTGGTCCTTGGCAGGTGCTATCCAGTCTGGTATAGGCTCTGGAAAAGCAGGAACCGCGGATATGAGTGATTGAGAATATATGCTCACCTGAGTAACTGCCGAGAGACTGGCATTAACAGACAATTTCGTCTTAATTACATCAGGGGATAAAGCCATATCATCTTCGTTGGACATTCATTTCACCTGGAAGAAAAGAGAGGTAATTCAAATCCCCCTCATCAATCCAGTTAACATCTTTCTTTGTTCCGGCATGACAATGGGCTCAGAAACCTTCAGCTCATGCGATTGCATCTCTTTAGCGAACGCCACAAGGTCCGCCCAGGCCATCTTGCTAGCCTTTAGGTCAACCTTTTTGACAATAATGCTCACTTCATCAGGTTTTGCCTTGTTGAGGTCATCCATTACAGTCCCAAGTTTGAGTTCTAAAGTCTTCCATACGGTTAATACTTCGCTCAGGGCTTTTGATGCCACCTCATTTTGCGCGACCAGAGAGCCAACAGATGTAGATATCCCGCCCAAGGCTGCAGCTTGCTTTTGGGTATCGCTAAGCGATAACATCTCATTATTAAGATCCTCCATATCTTTTTTGACCTTCTCTGAGAATACAGCCGCCACAGTAATACCTGCACCGATAGTCAGAACTCCGACTCCCACTATAACCAGTCCAACACCAAGGGTGACAAAGGCAATAGCGATACCAACAACCGTTATAAATACACCAATGCCTATTGTCATATATCCAAGAGCTGCTTCGTTACTATGTGCTTGAATCTGCTCCTGGATGGATGTTATTTTGGCATTAATCACATTAAGTTTGGTCTGATCTTCGATCAAGGCTTTTTGCACTGCATTCTGACCTTCAAGGAGGGCAATGTGATCTTCATTGAGATTGGTTGAAAACGTTTGGAGACCTTGTTGTACTTGGATAATAGCATCCTTCTGTATCCCTAACTCCTGAAGCTGAGCACCGATCAGATCCTTTATATTTTGTATCTGCTCAGGAGTTGCCTTGCCGGATTGGTTATTAAGAATATCATCTAGTATCGAGATTATGTCATCGGTCGCTATAGAAAAAATTTCGTCATAACTTATAATGGTCTGAGGGACGGTAGCGGTGACCTTTGGCCCCAGATCTTTTATCCAGATTGTTGCATGATCCTGAGCCCTCGCCAGATTCGCTGCAAGATCATTATACCATTGCTCAGGAGGTGTGGTTGCAGGAGTAAGGTATACATTCTGCAGAGCATGCGCATAAGCAGTGATTAAATTTGCCGCATCAAATCCGCTAGCTAGACTCTTTTTAGTTGCCTCCACATCAGGAGATAATGAGCTGTCAGTCCGAAGTATTGCAGAGGAGCAATCTTCATCCATTTTCATATCTGAGCCACTCTTCTTTGCCGTCATTAACAAATCACCCGATCCATTGATTGATTAGTAGCCAATGTAACCTATCATCTGGCTTTTGCATAATTTACTTCATGTAAATCTAACATGTATATTAGTTTTTCTGTAGATTGCTTTAGTATGTAATGCAAGGGATTTTCTATAACACATAATAGTTGATGATAATATATATATTCTGTTTTAAGAAGGTGATTTTGTTAAGTGGTTATGAAGAAAGACTGTAAAGGAGCAATGTCTGGAAAAGAGAAGATTATTGGATACAATTTTTTTTGTTGTGACCTCAAATGATTTGAATATTATTTTGTTTCATATAATGATTTTTTTCGTCCAGTTTTTGACCTAGATATATTAATAGGATAATGAAAGCTTGACAGGAAAATAATCAAAGCCAAAAAAATGCAGGCATCAAATCTGCCCATGCGTATTGAACCTAGGCGTTGCTTGCTGCTCATCTGCACCGCGGCTGCTCTTCCACTGCATTATCCTTTCCGCCCGATGAGACCTTTCTCACCTGCCTTCTCACCTTGCGTCGCAGTACCTCACCTCATCCACATCCAGCATAAGGGGCGTGTCTGGCTCAAAGTTGGTGATCTTTCTCACCCGGCCCACTGCCATAAGTTGCAGTTGTACTCTTGCCGCCTGAGACTCACACTCCTCGTAGTAGTCCTCGTTTGATTGAACAGTGCGGTGGGTAATGATCTGTAGAGCTCTTATGCTGACGATGAGCCCCCCGGTTCCCGGAACAATATCCGGGGCACTGGACTGTGTAAGAAAGATCCTGTCTCCCGGCTGAGCACGCAAAAGCGCATAGAAGTTGTTGGGGCTGCGAATCTCCACAGTCCTGACCCGAGCCGCAGTAATCTCATTCATCACATGTCTTGCCAATCCAGTTAGCGCTATGTAAATCATGAAGCATCACCCGTACATGGGAAACTCTTTGGGCATCTGAGATTGCTGTTCCTCGGGAGAGGTCGCCTTCATCTGCTGGGCCAGCTGCGCCATCTGCACCTCGATCTGCTCAGCCTGCTCTGAGAGCTTGGCCGTGCTAATTCCCAAATCGTAGATCTTATTGAGCGTCTCGATCGTGGCAATGGCCGCTCTTGGGTCGGGTTCCGCCGAAGCCGTCTCGCCCAAAAGGCAGATAGCAGGCAGATTTCTTATGCGGCACTCGTTCATGATGCTGCCGGTAATGCCGGTAATTGTCCCGATCTCAAAGATCTCTGCCTTGTCCTTTATCTTATCGAGCAAATCCTGACGGCTTACTGCACCAAAGACCCTGTGCTCGTCGCCCATAACCGTTATGCCTGCCAGACAAACCATCTCCCGAGCGCCTAGGGACTGTGCAAAGGATACGATCTCCTTTCCAATCTCATAAGAGGCCAGGGGATGTACGGGAATGTCGGCAGTGAGAATTACCAGGCCCTTGGCAGCATCCTCATAAATGCGAACCGGCATGTTCACAACGCCGCTCATGAGAACGGCCAGTGGCGGAAAGTACCTGGAGCTCATGGCCCCGAGATAGGTCATCTTCAGTTCGTTGACGATGTACTGGCTGGCAATGTTGCCTACCAGGCCAATTCCCGGGAATCCCTCTATCAAGATAGGGCTCTTGACAGAGGGCTCCTTCTCAAGGATTACCTGGACTATTTCCTTATCCATGCAAAAATATTAGGCACTTATCTGAGATAAGAGCATCGCTTCCGAAATGAGGATGACAAAAAAAATTTCAAAATTCGGGCAAGCTTTTTAAAGATACAGCCTGCTAACTAAATGCATAGCTGTAAACGATAATATGTAATTTCGGGGTCAAAATGGCAAAGCAATATAGAGAGGTTATAGATCGGGCATTGGCCGAAGGAAGAACCTACCTGATGGAGCATGAGAGCAAAGCCGTTCTGGAAAGCCTGGACATCACCACCACCGGAACAGGGGTAGCAAAGTCGGAGGACGAAGCTGTAGAGATATTCCAATCCCTGGCCGCTCCCGTGGCTATGAAGGTGCTCTCCCCGGAGGTAGTCCATAAATCCGATGCAGGCGGAGTTAAGCTGGATTTGAGGGATGCAGATGAGGTGCGAAGAGCCTATCGGGAAATCACCCAGGCATTCCAGGACAAAAAGGTCGCGGGCATTTCGGTGCAGAGAATGGCCCGGCCGGGAGTGGAGGCCATTGTTGGAGTGGCCAATGACGCCACTTTCGGACCGGTATTGATGTTTGGTCTGGGCGGAGTCTTCGTAGAGGTTTTAAAGGATGTCTCTTTTCGTTCCATTCCCATCTCCAGATCCGATGCCAGAGATATGATCGAGGAGATCAAAGGCTATGCACTTTTGCGGGGTTATCGCGGCATCTCGGCGGATATCGAGGCACTGGAGAAGCTATTGATGGCCATATCGGACTTTGTCATCAAGAATCCGGACATCTCTGAGATGGACATCAATCCCGTATTCCTCTATCCGGATGGCTATATGGTGGTTGATGCTCGCATAATCCTGGGAGAGCCCAGGGCAGCGCCTGCGGCTGCCGTCGAACAGGACTTGCACGACCTGTTTTATCCCAAGAGCATTGCCGTCATCGGAGCTTCCGGCACGCCGGGAAAACTTGGATGGAACGTCTTTACCAATCTCGTCAGCCACAAATTCAAAGGTACGCTCTATCCCATCAATCCCAAGGCCGATGAGATTCATGGCTGCAAAGCTTACCCCAGCATCAGCGCCGTGCCGGAACCGGTTGACGTGGCCATCATCCTCGTCTCGGCCGGCATAACACCGGATGTTGTTGAGGAGTGCTGCAAGTGCGGTGTGCGCTACATCGTGGTCGAGTCGGCAGGCTTCGCGGAACTGGGCGAAGACGGCAAGAAGATCGAGCTGCTGATGAAGGATATTGCCGACAGGTACGGCGTACGACTGCTCGGCCCCAACTGTTCAGGCATCATCAACACGCACTGCAGCATGGTCCAATCCATCGGCATTGTGGATGCTCTATCCATGGGCAATATCGGCCTGGTCTCGCAGGCGGGCGTGTGTGCGGCCGGTATGCTCTGGGGACTGCGCCATATCATGGATTTCGGCATTATCGCTACTATCGGCAACAAGCTGGACATCAATGAGACCGATATTCTGGAGGCGGTGAGCAAAGACGAGAACATCAATGTCATCTGCATGTATCTTGAGTCCGTGAAAGGCGGGCGGCGTTTCATTGATGCAGCAAGGCGCATCACCCAGGAAAAGCCTATAGTCGTCCTCAAGTCCGGTCGAACCGCAGCCGGCAAAAAAGCGGTGGCATCCCACACGGCGTCCCTGGCCGGCAACGACCAGATCTTCAGCGCCGCCTTCCGCCAGGCCGGGATCATCCGAGCCCGCGATTATGATCACATGTTCAACCTGGCCCGTGCCATCTCCAAGCAGCCGCTGCCAACCAAGGAAGGCGTATTCATAATAACCTACGCGGGTTCCTTGGGCGTCATTGCCGCCGACGCCATCACCGACAACGGCATGCGCCTCTCCGAACTGGAGCCGCACTTATTGGAACGGCTCAAGAGCCTGCTGCCCGATTATGTCTGCGGCATGAACCCAGTGGACTACACCTTCAGCCAGGATGCAGAGATTGTGAAGAGGACCATTGAGATAGGTGTGGACAGCCAGGACGTGGGCAGTTTTATCGTCGTCCTGCAGGCGGAGATCCTGGACAGCTACGTGGACACTCTCAAGAAAATCGACTACAAGGGCAAGCCCATCATCGCCTGCGTGGCTGGAAAGGAGTTTGCGCAGGCGGATGTCATTAAAATGGAAAATGCCGGCATTCCCGTCTTCGGCACGCCCGAACAGGTTGCTGACGCCCTGGGCATCATGTACCGCCACCACAAGAGGGTCGCGAAAGAGAAGTCCTGAGACGATATCCAGGAAATATTTCACTTTCCTGGATTTTGCCGCTTACGGCACTTCGTAATTGGATGCACAGCTGCACAGGGCTGCATCCTTTTCCATTTCGTCATAATAGGCTTCCGACTCAGCCGAACATTCCGTCATATTGCCGGTGAGATTGAAACACGGGGAAGGATTCCACACACCCCAATATCCCTTAACCGGTGTGACATTAAAGAGACTGGTGGCATTGATCTTGTTATCAGCATCCGAGACCGTGTTCACTTTCGGGCAGCAGGGCAGAGGCTGGTAGTAAGCCTCAAAGGTAGTGCTGTTCCTGGCCTCAACCTTGCCCTCCTTGCTGACGGCCCTGACGCTAACGATATTCGTATAATATGCACGTCCGCCATCCACCCTGGACCTCATCTTAATGGTCAGCCTTCTGCCGATATCAAGAGAGGGAAGAGTCCAATTTACCATACTGCCGTTCGTCTTCGCTCTGATGCTGGAGTTGATATAGCTGCAGCCTTTCGGAAGATAATCGGTTACATTCAGTGGTTTGAGCAACTTGTTGCCGTCATTGCTGACATTGATCAGAAAGAGAACGGTATTTTCGTCCAGCATGACGGCCTCTTTGCTGATATTCACATGAGGATATAGATGCAGGGGTGTGCCGTGGATGCTTATCGCAGTATCTATCTGAAAGCTCCCGACGAGCCTCTGATCCAGACCGATGCGCGGCCCGTTTTCCATATTTATATCGAGAGTTCCATTGAACTTACCGAGAAGGGAGAGTGAGGATTTCTCCATCATAGCCTCCATATCGACAGACGAAGCATAACGAATATCTTTGCGAATTGAAATACCCGTCTCCTCTTCTTTGGTCAGCATGCCTTCATCCCATAAATTCGCATAGCTGATGTTTTGGGATCCGGCCTCGAGAAGGACAGGCGCATATTGCATCTTCGTGTATTTGGCAACTGAGCCAAGCTGAGACGTCTCTTCGGAAGAGTAGTAACCGCTGCCGGACTCATAGGATCTTTGCAGCCCTTTTACCGTTTTATCGGTGGAGACAAACCCTTTGCCTTTGGCCGATTTGGAGAATTTGACACTCTCCCCGTACGAGTCCAAGGCCTCGTTTATCCGGAAGCTGCCATGGTAGTCTTCGTCGATTTCCTGGACGGCGGCCCTTCCACCAGGAACACGCTTTTTATAACTTATCTGAGCCATGCCGGAGCTGAAATCGGCCTGCGAACGGTAAACAGTCTGGTTCATATCCGCTACAAATGTGCTGTTCTGGTTCAGAGTATCTGCGTATAGATATTTTTCGTTGACGCTGTCGCCCAATATCCTGTTGTCGATGCGAGTTTGATCCGACCACAAGGAATCGTAATTAAGGCTTCGATTGCCGGGCAGGAGAAAGGCAGTCTTCCTGTATTTAGCGAACAGCCCCTTTTCCAGGCTAATGCTCTTATTTTCTTGATGCAGGCTGCTCTTTTCCTCCTCTTTGTAGTAACCGCTTCCATGCTCCCGACTGGAAATACTGGTGCCCGGCGAGCCGAGAATAGTGACGGTCGAATTGTTGCTTACTTTATATAAATATTTCTCATTGTATTCTGGTTTTTTATAGTATCCTGATATTCTTGCTCTGTTTATGAGAGCTTCTTTCTTTTCCTCCGTGGAAAATCCTTTCCGAACATAGGCGTAGCCATTTCCCTGCACCAGAGAGGTCTCATAAAAACTCGCATTCGCTTTCTTTGGGATCTGGACTACTATTTGGATGCTTCTCGATTCATTTTCGCCTAGAGTTCCAACTCTCCATGTCAGATTATTGCCGCTCATATTACTGGGAGGTGGAGACACACTGATGAGAATCACCTTAGGAAGAAGGTCGGTGACATTCACAAAATAGGCAGACCTGTTTTCGGTATTCCCGTAATTAATAGTATAAGTTATGTTATCTCCCTGGTAGTAGGCGCTCTTATCTGCCGTCTTCCGGATCCAGAGGGAGTGAACTACATCAGTCACTAATGTCGCATTTTTTCCGGAAAACTCCGTGGAATTTATTCTATAAGTATTGGTGATTTTAGAGATATCCTTTGGGATAGTACTATTTGCCATCACTTTTATGGTTATTGTGCCCTCCTCGCTCGAGTTTAAATATCTACGATACCACCAGAGATGGTTTCCAGATCTGCCGTTAGGCGGGTCCAGAGTCGGATTGGCCGAGATATAAATGATATTTGGGTCCAGCCAATCGTGAATCGTCACATTGGTCTGGTTTACAGAGCCCTCATTTCGATACGTTATGGTATAGGTCAGTTCCCCGCCGGGCAGCACGAAATCTGAGGAAGCGATCTTGGTGATATTCACTCCGCCACGAATCACGCCCGTCTCCAGTGTCTTGGTTTTTCCGGCAAACTGGAGGGAATTTATTCTATATTTATTTGTGATTTTAGAAGCACCAGCAGGAAGAGCATTCTTTACCTTCACCGCTATGGTTATTGTACCTCCCTCACCCGGGTTCAAATCTCCCAGGCGCCACAAGAGATCTCTCTGGGAGCTGCCGTTGACCAGATCGACGTATGGGTCCAGCCAATCATGAATCGTCACATTGGTCTGCTTTATAGATCCATTATTTCGATACATTATAAAATAGGTCAGGTTCCTGCCGGGCGACACGAAATCTGAGGAAGCGATCTTGGTAATATTCAAATCTGTGCTTGCGACGGTGGTATTGATGATACTGATTGCAGAGGAGTTTTCCAGGGCAGTCAGCACTACCTGATTGGAAATTTCCGATCCAGGCAGGGCAAGGGCGCTTACCTGGGTCTGGATTTGTATCCTGCCCGACTCCCCCATCTTGAGGTCTCCCAGACTCCATTGATCCACGGTCCCCGTATCGGGTGCAGGATCCGATGTGAGAAAGATAATGCTCTTGTTGTAAGTCTCCTTGATCACAACATCATGGGCATCTGCACCACCAAGATTATCATAAACAATGGAATAGTTCAGGAGACCGCCAGGGCTTGCCGATTCCGGCTGTGAGGTCTTTGTCACCCGCAAAATGGGCACGGACCGGAAGACCTCCAAAGCGAATGTATCCAAATCGGATACCTCTTTTCCGTCTCTGGTTTTAGCCGTCACTGTGGCCTTATTCTTGAGCAAATATCTCTCAATGTAGGGCTGATATCCAGGTGTTCTTCTATACTCCTTGCTCAAAATATTTCCCTGGCCGTCTACAATCAGTATCAGTGTATCTCCCGATTTATAATCGACAACCGTAATAGTATTATATCCCTTAGATGGCAAATCGTACTCTATTTTTAAGTACTCTTTGGTTCCGGGCGGAGGATAGTAAAGCTCTTCAGAGAGAATTTCGCCAAATGCCGTATAATGCACAGTTAGCACGGCACCCGAGATGGGATCCAGGTAGATGGTTCTATTCAAATTGCCAATAGAGTCAACCATTTTGCTGAAGGATTCGCCCGTCACTTCATTGCTGTAGTTGTAAGATGTATAGTCTAATCCTCCTCGGATTTCGTGACTTGTGACCAGATCGGCTGTTTGCATATCGAATTGGCCTGCAAATCGACGCAGGTTCTCCATTACGATCTCCAGGCGAACCTTCTTTTCCATCAGCCTTTGTATAGTCTCTGACAGCTGCCTGGAACCTTTCTCGCTTTGCATGATGCGAAGCCGGGGATAATCGGAAGGATCTGAAACCTGATAATAGTATTCATACCACCATGATTCTCCCGGATCAAGCACCCCATTTCCATCATCCCCAGATTTATAAATCGGCTGGCAATCAGGTCCCCAGTTCTGCTGGTCGGTAAGATTCAAGTCCACCAGAGGCAGATTTCCCGGATTTGTTATATTATATGTGTATATTACATGGTCCCCTATTCTGACAGGAGCCGTGAACAGGCAATCTTTTTTCAAGACTATCTTGGCCAACGATTTAGGGACCACGCGAAAAATATATATAGCATTATAATATTTACAGCAACCATAAAAGTTAGTTATATTCAGCGATATGACCACGTTCTTTGGCGAATCGACTACAGGTGCAGTCCATCGAAACGATTTTTCAGTAGAGACCATTGGGCTTCCATCAGACGCACTCCACTGGAAAGAGACACCGTCTTGAGATACATTATTGGCAGCAAAGGTGAAAATGCTCCCGGACTGCACCTCTTTTTCCACGGCGGCCGCGGCTAAGGTGATGCCAAAAAATGCTAAAATCATCACAGCGCTCGCTAAGATTGCAGATACCTTCTTTCGGGGACACGAACGCATAGAAAGCCCAAATAAATCAGAACGCATTCTCAATCAATCTCATACTACCCAGCTGATAATCGCCATCGGCTCAGGGATAACGGTTATGTTCATGTTGCAGGCAGCACGCTGCTTCAAACTGCTCCCGGCTTTTGCGCCCGCCACATAAACCTGCAGATCATGCAGGCCCGGCCCAAAATCCTGCCAGCCAATATCTATGCTCCCCACTTCATCCGACTGGTGTGACTCACCTGCAAACTTCTCCTCGTCGATCTTTATCCCGTCCAAATACCATTGAATTGAGCCGGGAATAAAACTGGTCAAAGTGACTTTGTAGGTCTCGGTCTTGCTCAGACATGCAAAATCCTGCCCGGCAATAGTGCAAGGACAGACACTAACTACGACAGGCTGGCTGAAAAAAGCCTCCTTGCCGGATCGATCTCTTGCCAGCAACCCCACTGTATAGGTTCCAGGACTACCGTACGTGTGAGTCGGATTCATAATCGCGCTATGAAATCCGTCGCCAAAATCCCAATCATAGGCATATGGCCCGGCACCTCCGGTCGTCCGGTCAATGAATTTAACATCACCAGTGCATTCCTGAAGATCCTGGGCGAAGAAGGCAAAAAGAGGCATCTCCGCCGAAAACTCAGCATCAGGTCCTCCGTAGCACTTTGTATTGCGATTGCTGCACTTGCGATTGGCCTGGCTGCAGTCTGTACCTTTGGCCGTCTCCCAGCTCAGCACGAGTCTTTTGAGCTGAACCTCTTCACCTCTCGACCAGATCAGATTATAGAGGGGATAGTCTCTGGTAGACTTTGCTTCTATTTCGTCCAGGACGCAAAGGCCGTCGTTATAAAAAGATCGGCTTAATGTGCCATTGAGATACAGATCCGCCAGCAGGATTGCCGCATATCGAGGCGTATTGGCGTTATTATGAAATGTGGCCCAGAGATAACAGGATTGCCTTTCGCCAGGCACCGCGGAAAAAAGATCATCTCCCCGATCATCGCCCAGCCACAGCCGGGATACGGTTACATCATTGGCCCGGCACTGGAATTTGCAGTCAGGCCAGCCCTCGGAGAGGGCAGGCTGCATGATGAGCGCAAGAAGGAGTAGACTAAGGATGCCGGCCCAAATCGTAGTCATTATCCACCTTTGCAGGATGTGAATCATTCTCCTTTTTTTCTCTATGTTTACAGATATTCGTATATATTTCTATTTAGTTTCTCATTTATAAGGCACATATTGTTTAATAATAAATAATTAAAAATTAAATAAAACAAATTTAGTAAATATTAGATAATAAAAATTTAAGCACCTGGGCCGGATCGGCTCAGGTGCTAAACCACATCATCAGTTTTTTAACTCTCCTCCTCCATGGATATGTCCGCAGAAGGCTCGGGTATGACCTTTACCTCCATGCTGCATTCGCTGCGAGACCAGGCCATTTCTTTGTAATCCCTGTTTACCTTCACCCTGAGCTTGTGATCTCCCATATCAAATTTGCTTCCGGAGATAGTAATGCTCTTGCCGGAGCCCAGAGATGTATCGTCCATAAACCAGTCATAGCTCTGCTTGAACTGGGCCTCTTCTTTAGCAGTGTAGCTGTAGGTCTCCTCCTTATTCTTGCATAGGGCGGAAGGTCCCTCCAATCCACAGCCTGCCTGAGAACATCCGGGGGAGTTCTTGTTGGCTTCGACCGTCTTGCCGTCCAGATGCCAGACTAAAGCATCGCCCTTGGATACGACCGCAAAGACAGCGGTCTGGCTTCCCGGTTCAAAGATGGTGGGCTGTCCCATATCATCCGGAGGCGGAGTGAACCGGTTATTCTTTCCGATGGATAGGCTCACTGCTACTGCGTTGGTGTTGCTGTAGCCGAAGAAGGCGGTATAAGTGCCGTCTCTATTGGCAGACTCAACGTCGTCATTGGAAGACTCGCTACCACCATCGGAATATACGCAATCCAGGGTAGGTATAATGGCATCCCTGTAAACGCCGGCAGTAACTGTTGCCGCTGGTGATTGTATCGGCTTGCCTATGGATGTGCCTGAGGACGTAGCAGTATTTACGATGGTAGAGCTAAGTTCCTCGCCCAGATCCTCCTGTACTACTTTATGAGTCAGGGTTCCTGTAGCCTTCTCTCCTGGGGCCAGTGTGCTCCTGTCCAGGGTGACTTGACCCAGCTTGTCATCGATGACACCTATTGCGCTAACTGTAGTAGTACCCGTGTTGGACACCACATAAGTATAGACGATATCATCGCCAAGCTTTGCACCCTTACCTGCAATCCAAAGCGATGATGTTGAAGTCGCCGTCTTGGCCAGGCTTATCGAGGATGTGTAGGTTAGAGTTACCGTCGCCGTTGCTGTGGCGCTGGCGGCATTCCTCTGGCTGTCTGTACCTGATACCGTCACTATGTTGGTGAGCGGTCCGGGCAAATCAGCCTCTATCACAATGTGAGTTGCAGAACCATTGACAGTTGCACCCGGGGCCAGAGTATTAGCGTCCAGGGTGATCGTGCCGAGCTTGTCATCCGTCATGGTTAATCCGTTGATGGTGACGGTTCCGGAGTTCTTTACCGTGTAGCTGTAGGTTATTGTCTCACCCACGGCAACGGTTTTCGCCGACGGCACTTTGGCAACTTCCAGTTTGGTGATGTAGGTCAAGGTGACCGTTGCCGTTGCCCGGCCTGTAACCGGCTGTTTCTGGCTATCCGTGGCCGCAACAGTGACGATGTTGGTGAGCGGTCCCGGCAGGTCTCTTTCCAGCACGGTGTAAGTACCGGTTCCAGTTGTTGTCTCTCCCGAAGCGAGGGTGGTCTTGGCAGGTGTTATCGTGCCCACCTTGTCGTCGCTCAGAGTCAGACCGCTGAGGGTTACGTTACCCGTGTTGCTTACGGTGTAGGTGTAGGTTACTTTGTCTCCTACTGCAGCCGTTGTGCTTGAAGGCACCTTGGTCACGCTCATGCTGGCCGTATAGGTCAGAGTGACCGTTGCCGTTGCCTGGCCCGTAACCGGCTGCTTCTGACTATCCGTGGCCGCAACGGTGACGATGTTGGTGAGCGGTCCGGGCAGATCGGTTTCCAGCACAGTGTAAGTAGCGGTTCCAGTTGTTGTCTCACCCGAAGCGAGAGTGGTCTTGGCTGGTTTTATCGCGCCCACCTTGTCGTCGCTCAGAGTCAGACCGCTGAGGGTTACATTACCCGTGTTGCTGACGGTGTAGGTGTAGGTTACTTTGTCTCCTACGGCGGCTGTTGTTCTGGATGGCACCTTGGTCACGCTCATGCTGGCCGCATAGGTCAGGGTGACTGTTGCCGTTGCCGTAGCTGTAACCGGCTGTTTCAAGCTGTCCGTGCCTTTGGCTGTGGCGACGTTGGTGAGCGGTCCGGGCAGATCGCCTTCGAGCACGGTATAAGTGATGGTGCCGATTGTGCTCTCACCTGGGGCCAGTGTGGTCTCGGCTGTGGTTACGGAGCCAAGTTTGTCGTCGCTCAGAGACAGTTTGTTGATGGTTATGCTACCAGTGTTATTCACGGTGTAGGTGTAGGTTACTTCGTCTCCCACGGCAGCTGTTGTTCTGGAAGGCACCTTGGTCACACTCATGCTGGCCGTATAGGTCAGGGCGACCGTTGCCGTTGCCGTAGCTGTAACCGGCTTTTTCTGGCTGTCCGTGCCTTTGGCTGTGGCGACGTTGGTCAGGGGTCCGGGCAAATCCGTCTCGATGACGGTATGCGTCGCTGATCCAGTGGCCGTCTCGCCAGGAGCCAGCAGGGCGGTATTCAATGTGATCTCGCCGAGCTTGTCATCCGTCAGGGTCAGAGTGTTTATGGTTACATTTCCTGTGTTCTTCACGGCGAACTGATAGGTGACGGTCTCACCCATTGCAGCCGTGTTCGCTGATGGCGTCTTTGTCACCTGCAGAGCAGCAGTATAGGTAAGCTTGACCGAGGCGGTAGCTTGGCCCGTAACTGCCACACCCAGACGGTCTGTGCCTGTTACTGTGGCCACATTGGTCAAGGGTCCGGGCAGATCCGTCTCAATGACGGTATGCGTTGCCGATCCATTGGCCGTCTCGCCTGGGGCCAGAGAAGTCTTGTCCAGGGTGACAGCACCAAGCTTGTCGTCGTTCAATGCCAGAGAATCGATAGTAACCGATCCAGTGTTCTTCACGGCGAATTGGTAGGTGACGGTCTCTCCCACGTTTGCCGTTGTGGCGGAAGGAGTCTTGGTTACTTGCAGTGTGGCGGTGTAAGTAAGCTGGACAAAAGCCGTAGCTTGGCCAGTAACTGCTACACCCTGGCTGTCTGTGCCTGTTGCTGTGGCCACATTGGTCAGAGGTCCGGGCAGGTCCGTCTCAACGACCAGGTGCGTAGCTGATCCAGTAGCCGTCTCGCCTGGTGGCAGAGAATTCCGATTCAGGGTGATGACGCCCAGCTTGTCATCGTTCAGAGCCAGTCCATTTATTGTGACCGATCCGTTGTTCTTCACACTGAACTGGTAAGTTACCGTATCTCCCACTTTGGCTGTATTGGAAGACGGCGTCTTGGTTACGACGAGACCGGATGTATAGGTCAGAGCAACCGATGCCGTGGCGGTGGCCGTAACCGGCTTGCCTTGGCTGTCCGTGCCCTGGATAGTGGCCACATTGGTCAAAGGTCCGGGCAGATCGCTCTCCAATATGACATGGGTCGCCGATGCAAAGGTAGTGGCTCCCGGAGCCAGTTCCTTCTTGTCGGTCTTGATGGTCCCTAGCTTGTCATCCGTCAGGTTCAAGTCCTTAATTGTGACGTTTCCGGTGTTCGTCACAGTGAACCTGTAGGTCACAGTATCTCCCACCTTGGCAGTGGTAGAAGACGGAACTTTTGTCAGATTTAAAGCTGCGTTATAGGTCAGAGCCACGGTGGCACTGGCTGTGGCACTTACTACGGGTTTCTTAGTTCTGTCCTCGACGCCTGAAGCTACTGCAGTGTTGTTAAGGGGACCAGGAAGATCGCTCTCCTTGATTGTGTAAGTGCTGGTTCCCGTAGCTTGCGTTCCCGGCATGAGTGTATTGGTATCAAGCTTAATTTCACCCAGCTTGTCATCCTTCAGGACCAAAGAGTTTATGCCTATAGTTCCTGTATTTTGGACTGTGTAGCTATAGGTAACCGACTGGCCCACAGATGCAGTAGTTGCCGAGACAGTCTTAACTACCTGCAATCCCGTGGTATAGGTTACATTCGTCTGGAAGGTGCAGCTTATGCTGCGGAACGGATTGGTTGAGCCGGGGGCCACATCAGAATAATCCCGGGTTAAGGTCATACCGATAGTGTGATTGACGGGATTGTATTGGGTCCAATCTATGTCGACATTTGGCCCAGTGGCTCCATCTATATTCTTGCCGTCTACATTCCACACAAATGTCGTTTTGCCGGTTGTTCCGCCCGTATAGCTGTAAGCGGCGGTTTCATAGGGACCAACCTCTCCAGGTCCGCTTATGCCGCAAACCGGCAGAGAATAGACATTAATATCAGTACTCGTTTGGTTGACACAACCTCCTTCTTTGGTTCTTATGTACAGCGAGATTGTTACCACCTTCGAGCCTTCATCCTGAGATACCAGGGGGGCGCTGAATGAAAACTTCTGCGCCGCCCCTTGGCCAATGGTAGCGCCGCCAGTCACCGCGGTCCACTGGTAGTAGTAATCTCCAGAAGGAGCTTGAAGGGTCACAGTCTGTCCAGAGGTTACGAGCTGGTTTACGGCGAGGCTGGGCGGTGATGCGACTGCACCCAGCGATAATCCCGCTAGCATGTAAACCAGCGATAAGAGCATTACTAAAGCTATCGCTTTATTACGATATGACATGATTTTCCTCCCATATCCCTAATTTTCGTGACTTGCATTTGGTTATCCCAATCAGAGGTATCCTTTCTATTGCGATCAGCGACTTTTTCCCATCAAGAGGCCAATAATTGCCATAGCCACCGCAATAGCATCAGATACGTCCTGTCAAAGGTCAAATTCAGATAACCCTATTAATAATCATCATTTTGGCTATTTGAATTTTCGCGTCATTTTTAAGAATAGTCCAATGCAACATACTGATATTTTATTTTACATTCTATATTTTTTGAATTTGACATTCAAACACCTTATTGTTAACCAAGGTAGGTGTTTCATATGTACTCACCAAAACGAAAGTTTTATATTTATTTTAGGAAGATTAATTAACAATGGTGAAAAAATAATATTAAGTTTTTGCTAAATTTTGTGCGCGATAGCCACTATTTTTCACAACCACAAGTATTATTAGCAGGAAGATCACAAATAGTTTAAAAGGTTCGCATAATATCGCAATTGAATGTATAGTATGTTTAAAATAAACCAGAGAGGTGAAAGAAAATGCATCTAAAGAGAATGCTGTTTTTTATAGGACTTGCATCATTACTGGTACATGGAATTTTTGCAGTTGCGGCTGCAGAGAATGGATCCGGCGTTTTGAATGTGATTATTAAAATGCAGCAGTCCCCACTGGCGGATGGAAAGAGTCTCGCGGAAAAAGAAGACTTGGAGATGAACTCCACCACAAATCTGCTCAATGAGGCTGACTCCAGAGGACTTCCCGTTTCGATATCCGTCACAGGTGATATTGCCAATAGTGTATATCCTCTTTATGTCACCATGCTCGGCTCCAAAACCAATCATGAAATGATGATAGGTGGCATGAGCAAGGACGATGAATTGGTCTCCTTCGAAGATCAGGATGCAAGGCTTCGCAAGACCAAGAGATACGTTGAAGATGACTACATCTGCGGAGGAAAGCAGTCCAAGGTGGCCGGATACCTGCCACAACCCAATTCCTTTAACCATAGCCAATACAAGATCCTGGATGACCTGGCAATGTTGTATCTGGTAGATGATACGGGACTGCCGGAGAGCCAGGGCAAGACTGCGCCCTATCTCATGAATGGATCTGCCTTTTATGTGGTTCCTGTGAGCGAGGGACAGGGATTTCGCATGAAAGACGCGGCTGCAAAAGATGCCGGCCTGAAAGGCACAGACTGGTATGACCTTCTTGTCAGCAAATTCGATGAGTCCGCCGGCAAGGGTGAGCCAATGGTCGTGGTATTCACAAATACTGTTTCCGGATCAGATGAATACCTGGATGCTTACAAGAAGTTCGTAGAATATGCTGCAGGCAAAGGTGCCAGCTTTATCACCACTAAAGAACTGGTGGAAAGCAACAAGAACGCTTAACCAGAGAAGATTTTCTTTTTTTGATTTCAATTTCTAAACATCGATCTTTATGCCAAAGAGCGTCTCGAATTTCTCATACTTGGCCCGGGCCCTATAGAGGTTTTGCCGGGTATAGGGCAAACCTTGCTGACAGGCCAGCATGTCCCTGATCTCGGCCTGAGTGAAGACCGCGTCCAGCTTCTCTTTAGCAATTGAGGATACAATCACTTTTTCCGTGCAGATCTCAAGATCATAGTCGCCCTGCCAGTTCCACTGCCTGTCATAGCGCATCAGAATAAGGTGCTCATTCTTGCAGCGCGCACTGACCAGCCAGTTCGATTCTGTAGAATGATATGCCAGGCTCTCCAGATCCATGTCACACTTGCTGCAAAATCCGACTATATTACGCTCTAATGAGACCGGTTCCAGCCTTCTTCCCTCAAAAATAAGATTACGGCTCAACTCATGAAGTTGGTTCATCTTGACTTTAAGACGTCCGCCATGGTATAAATGCCCGGCTCTTTACCGATAACCCACTCTGCCGCCCGCACGGCGCCGCTGGCAAATGCCGATCTGCTATGCGCCTGATGTCTTATCTCCAGCCGCTCGCCGGCTCCCGCGAAGAGAACGGTGTGATCTCCCACAATGTCTCCGGCGCGCACGGCATGCACTCCAATCTCTTTTCCTCGCGGCATGACACCTTCCCGGCCATAAACGACATCCTTTTCGCCCAGAGCCAACTTTATCGCCTGCACTGTGGCCAGAGCCGTGCCGCTGGGGGCATCTTTTTTCTGATTATGATGGGCTTCGATGATCTCGATGTCGTAGTCCTTGAGGGCCGCTGCCGCATCGGCTACCAGCTTCCAGAATACATTTACGCCTAAGGAGAAGTTGGGCGTTATGACTGCAGCCACATGGCCGTCAATGGCTTTTTTCATCAAAGAATGCTGCTCTGGTGAAAAGCCGGTAGTTCCCACCACGAGGTCAATTCCAAGACTCGCCGCAATACATACGTTACTTACCGCAGCTTTGGCAATGGTAAAGTCGATGAGTACATCCGGTTTGCTCTCCGTTAAGACCGACTCCAGCTCCGAGACACCATTGACGATGATGCCGCCAGGGAGAACATTTCCGGCCCCAACTGCATCCAATCCTGCCACCAGCTGCATGTCTTTAATCTTGGCAGCCTCCTGGATGACCAAGGTACCCATGCGCCCCATGGCGCCGGTAATGGCGATGCGTGTCATGCTCTCTCGCCTAACCTTAAGAGCATATCCTTTAGGAAGAGCTCTTTCTCAGGAGCCATTTGCCCCAGAGGGAGACGCATTGGTCCGCCGGAAAGCCCCAGATATTTATGAGCGGTCTTCACCGGGATCGGGTTGGTCTCCAGGAACATGGCTCGCACCAGTGGGGCAAGCTCATAGTGCAGCGACCTGGCTTTCTCGAAGTCGCCCTTGAGAATAGCATCCACCATGGCCACCGTCTTTCTTGGAGCCACATTGGCCACTACAGAAACCACACCCTGAGCACCTAGCGCCATGGTAGGCAGGGTCAGATCATCATCTCCCGAGAGCAGGACAAAGTCGCTGCCACGGGTCAGTTCGATGATCTGAGATTGCTGAGAGAGGCTTCCACTGGCCTCCTTTATGGCCACGATGTTCTTTACCTTAGACAGTTTCGCAACCAATTCCGGCTTGAGATCGATTCCAGTTCTCTTGGGAACATTATAGAGCACAATGGGAATGTCGCACTTCTCGGCTATGGTCTTGAAGTGTTCGAACATACCCCGGTCATTGGGCTTGTTGTAATAAGGCGTGATCAGCAAAGCAGCAGATGCGCCTGATTTGGCTGCATGACGCGTCAGCTCCAAAGCCTCACGGGTATTGTTTGAGCCCGTACCTGCAATAACCGGCACCTTGGAAGACTCCACTGCGATCTCCACGACCCTTTTATGCTCCTCAAAGGTTAATGTGGCCGACTCACCGGTTGTGCCGCAAGGAACAATGCCTGCTATACCGGTTTTATTCAGGTACTCAATGTTCTTCTTCAATCCCTCCTCATCCAGGCTCTCATCCTCTAAAAATGGCGTAATTAAAGCGGGAAACACGCCTTTAAGCAGCATCGATCTCGACCTCGCCCCGGCGAGTTCGTCTCTGCCGCATCACATTGGAAATATACCCTGCCACACGATTGCGTATGGTCTTATTTTTGATGTCTGTATACTCGGACACCTTTAGCTTATTCTGTTCAAAGTCAGGGCTAAATGAGCTTTCGTAGGTTCTCAACAGATCCATCGCGAAATTCTTTATATAACTAGGTTTTACACTTCCCATAATCAACACTCCAGCTAGAGCAATTCTTTGTGCATCCTTGCCTCACCAATTTATATCTTCCCGTCCC
>JBAQXX010000003.1:0-73302 GCA_049299735.1 Methanothrix sp.
CTTTTATATCAGGAATTCAATCTCGCTGACGTGAGACGACTTGATCCTTAGAACTCATTATTCCGGTGATATTAACGCGCAGTTGGATGGCAAAGAGGTTATTTTAACTGGCTTTGCCCACGAGACGCGCGCCCTGGGGGGCATAGCCTTCCTCGTACTGCGGGACAGAAAAGGCCTGGCTCAGGTAACCATGGTCAAGAAACTGCTGGGAAAAGAGGCTTTCAAGAGCGCATGCTCCATCAGCCGAGAGAGCGTGGTGATGGTGCGAGGAAATGTCAAGGCAGAGCCTAAAGCACCTCGCGGATACGAGATCCTTCCCACGGAAATCCGGGTGTTGAATGCCGCCCAGGTGCCTTTGCCCCTGGACCCAACGGAGAAGGTGGAGTGTGATCTGGACACACGTCTTGATGCTAGGTTCATGGACGTTAGAAGGCCCTCTCTTCTGGCTACTTTCGAGATAGAGAGTGCAGTTTTACGGAGCCTGAGAAGCTGCTTCTACCAAAAAGGAGTAACTGAGGTCTTCACACCAAAGATCGTGGCTGCGGCTACGGAAGGTGGAACCGATCTCTTCCCCATCAGCTACTTCGAGAAGGAGGCATTCCTGAATCAGAGCCCACAGCTCTACAAACAGATGCTCATGAGTGCGGGCATGGACCGGGTCTTTGAGATCGGCCCCATCTTCCGGGCCGAGGAGCACGATACCCGTCGCCACCTCAATGAGGCCATCTCCGTCGATCTTGAGTTTAGCTTTGTCGATGACAAGGATGTCATGGTGATTTTGGAAGAGGCGGTTGCAGGAGCCTACAATTATGTGGCAGAGAACTGCCGCTACCAGTTGGAGGTACTGGGACTGGACATGCAAGTTCCAAAGCTTCCCTTTAGGAGAATCACTTATTCCGAGGCGCTGGATCTGGCTGCAGAGAAGGCTGGCGTCAAGATGCAGTGGGGAGATGATCTGGATACAGAGACTGAGAGGTTCCTGGGCGAAACCATAGGCGAGCACTATTTCCTTACCGACTGGCCGTCCTCCATAAAGCCCTACTATACCCTGCCTTATGAAGACAAGCCTGAGGTTTGCCGTGGATTTGACCTCATGCATCCGCGCATGGAGCTGGCCAGCGGCGCGCAGAGAGTGCATGACTATAATCAGCTTGTCAAGCGCATAAAAGAGAAGGGGCTGGACCCGGACGGATTCGAGTTCTACCTCAAGGCCTTCCGCTACGGTATGCCACCGCACGCCGGTTGGGGGCTGGGCCTCTCCCGGCTGGTCATGACCATGCTTAAATTGGATAATATTCGCGATGCGGTACTCTTTCCGCGAGACAGAAGGCGGCTGGTGCCCTAGGCGCATGGGCTGTCATTTTAGCCGCATTTTGTTTCCCCATTTTTTATTTCTTATGTGTCATCTCTGGTCTTTCAAAGCAATTCTGCAGCCTGGCCAGCGAAAATAAAATTGTTGTACTGAGATTATTTTTCTAATGTATTTGACGGTATTTTAGGACATTATTCAATGTTTTTCAATTCTTTAAGAAAAAAATATATATTACTTGTCTACAAATTACTTCCTAATAAAAGAGATGGTCTCATGACTAAACGAGAATCACTGCAAAAGAAACTGGCAATTGCGGCTATGGCGGGGATGCTAATGCTGCTATTGGCGGTATCATGTGTCGCCCAGACACCATTGAAAATGAGCGGATCCGAGAACTGCACGAACTGCAGTGCCAACGCTTCCAGTTCGTCCGGCTTAGAAAGTGCGGCCCCTGAAATTGATTTATCGAATGCATCGGTCGGCCTGGATCTAGAAGCCTCTGGACCAGTATCGCCTTCCGGGATCGCGAGAACCGGCAAGCTCACCTACAGATGGGTGGACGATAGTAGCTGCATGTTCTATTGTCTGGAAGTAAGGGACGATCAGGGTGATGTCGTGCTCAAGCAATGTTATGAGGCCTCGGATGTCTCGTCAGATGCGGATGGCTACTTCGTGACACCATCTGCAACATTGGACCCGGGAGACTATGCCTGGAGCATTCTGTGCTCGAACTGTGGCGACGACATTCAGAGCGATTCTATGGAATTTACCGTCTGCACGTCTTCCACTTTCCCAGGCAGAGCGACACTTGTCTCGCCCAAAGATGCCATTGGCAGCATGAGCCCGACCTTTGTATGGAATCCCGTGACCGGATGCACTCAATACCGAATCAAGGTGGCCCCTGCAAATCTTCAAAATGAGCCCATTTTTGATAAAGATCTTGATGTCGAAGAAGTGTTTTCCGACACAGATAAGGTCTGCTCCTATACGCCCCCCGAGCTGTATCTCGATCCTGGAATCTACTATAGGTGGTGGATTAAGGCCATTAATTGCAAGGGAGAAGGGCCCTGGAGCTATTACAAGAGCTTCAGATACCTGGACAAACCTCCGGGCAGATCGACACCCATCTCACCCCAGGGTCTCATCTCCACCAACACTCCCATCTTTACCTGGGCGGCAGCCTCTCTTGCCACGGAGTACCATCTGCAGGTGATCAACTACAACTACGACGAAGACGAAGACGAGCTAGTAGCGGAGGGTGATTTTAAGGCAGATGAGGTGACAAAAGGGTTAAGATGCTCAGGTTCATTGGGAATCCTGCCGGATGACGATTCTGTTTATTACTGGCGCGTACAGGCCAATAACGATGCCTATCCATATGATCCTGAGGGAACAACCTGGAGCGGCTGGAGGTATTTTGAAACGAATTGTCCCTCTAAGCCAGGTCCCGTCAAGAAAAAGCCATGATATGATAATATCCCGCTATTGGGCAGGGATGTGGTGATGAGGCCGACCCCGGCCCCATCCGTCCTATTCAATTATTCCTGCAAAGCTTAAGATTTAAGGATGCCTGATTCTTTCTATTCCAGTTTCTCGATGCCGACCTTTTTTACCTTTGGCTTCCAGATCTTGTCAGGCATCCAGGCCGGTGCACCCGCGGGCTTGTCCACCTGCACTCTCTCTCCAGTAAAAACATGCACCTTCTTGGTACCGCGTTCGCGCAGCTTGATGTCGGTGTAGCCTCGGTTGGCTGCCTTTAGGGCGGCCTGTCTTGGTGATTTTCCCGTAAAAACTCCAATCTCATTTCCCTCAGCATCTCGCAGGGCGAAATTTCTCATCTCAGCCATATTTTTCCTCCTTCGTGAATATGAATATGCCTCTCTGATTCGGTATATTAATTTAATCCAAAAGTACCTCAAAAAAGTGAGGAAGGGTGCTGGGACTTTGCCGCAAACGTTTTTGATAATTTGAAATATTTTCCGGCAATAATTTAAAAGTCAAAAAAAAAGTTAGCAAATAGCTGGATTTGCATCTCTATTTGCCAATCGTTTAGGCAGATTTGTTCCCTATGCCTCATGCACTCTATTGGGTCGGCTCGTCGCCAGACTTCCCGCCACATAGGCTGCCGTGCCGCAGATGAGACCAATGAAGACGGGGTGGATGAGTGGATTGCCGTAGAAGTTCCAGACCACCACCGAGGCGAAGGAGGCGATCAGGCTGGCGATAAAACCTGTCTGTGTGCCTCTGTCCCAGTAGATGCCGAAAATGAGGGGAACGAAGACGCAGCAGGCGATGACGCCCATGCTTACTGACACCAGGGGCACTATCTGCTGGGGGACATCGACTGCGAAGATCGCGGCTATGAGAAGGATGCTCACCCCCACCACGCGAGTCAGGAGCAGCGTCATCCTGTCGGAGATCTCGGGGCGCATATAGTGCAGGATGTCGGAGGTGATGGCGGTGGTGGTGACCAGCACAATGGCGCTCATTGTGGACATGGCCGCGGAGATGGCGGCCAAGAGGATGATGCCGTCAAAGCCCTCGGGAAGGAGGGTTACTGCCAGGAAGGGCACCAGGCCGTCCGGGTTCTTGAGGAATGGTGCCAGTTGCTCGGCGCTGAGGGCACCGTAGGCCAGGATTCCTAATGAGAATATGCACAGAGCATAGATGCCAATGGTGGTAGGGCCCCAGATGCCGGCGAAGCGCACTACTCTTCTGTCTTTGGCCGAGAAGATCATGATGAGCAGGTCCGGCAAGGCCAGGAGGCCCAGGCTTATGGAAAATGCCATGCCTAAGGTCTTCTGCCAGGGTACATTCAGCCCCTGCATGGAGAGCACGTTTGCCGGGATATGCTGCCAGATTTCCATTCCGCCGCCTGCTGAAAAGAGTCCTCCGTAAAGGAAGAGCGCACCGGCCAGCATGAGGATGCCCTGGATAAAGCCGATCCAGATGATGGCCGGCAGGCCGCCGATTGCGTAGTAGACGGCCACAATGGCCACGGCAATCATCAGGCCCTGTAGGTAACTCACACCGATCAGGCCCTGAAAGAGGGTGGCGCATCCTTTGAAGATTGGAACCAGATAGACGGTGTAGAGAAGCAGCATGATTGCGGCCAGGACCACCTTGCCGGTGGGGGAGTTGTAGCGCTTCTCCAGCAGTTGGGGCACGGTCTTGGCATCGTACTGCTTGGCCATGGCCCAGATCTTCCCGGCCATGAGCCAGGCGAGGCATGCAAATCCCACATGGAAGAACGTGCAGAAGACCACCCAGGGCATTCCTGCGACAAGACCGTACCCTCCCCCGCCCAGGAAAGAGGCGGCGCTGAAGTAGGCGGCTGTGAATGCGATGCCAATCACGGCCGGGTAGGCGATGTTTCGGTCGGAGATGACGAAACCGGAGAAAGTACCCTGGCGCAGCTTGAAGGATAAGAGGACGATGAAGGCTACGTAGGCCACCAGCAGCAGTTCATTAATCATGATATCTCCTCATCAGGATAAGGATGGTAATCGAGATCATAATAATAATTGAGATCAGTAAAACGGAGTAGGCCAATGGCATCATCATCTTCCCTCCGTTTGGTGCATATGAGCCCCTGCACTCTGCACAGTCATGTGATTATCCATATTTTAACCTCATACCATGTACTAATTTGTACTTCAATGTATTTCGAAGAGCAATACGGTTTAAAAACGTTTCCCCTGCAATTACTATTCATATAACACAAGAACCACCACAAGGATTATAAGCCAAAATCCGCATCGCCTCGTGAAGCCTTTGATGTATATCCGTATGCATAGACGATCAAGAACAAACAATCGCAGATCCTTATAAGGAGAAAATGGCATTGAGACGTTTGATGTCCGGCAACGAGGCCCTGGCCAGAGGCGCCTTTGAGGCCGGTGTGACGGTCGGCACGGGCTATCCGGGAACGCCCTCCACAGAGATACTGGAAAACCTGGTCAAATACAAGCCTGATGTGTACTGCGAGTGGTCTCCCAATGAGAAGGTGGCCTTTGAGGTCGCCGCCGGAGCCGCTCTCTCCGGGGCTCGCAGCATTGTGACCATGAAGCATGTAGGGCTTAATGTGGCGGCGGACCCGCTCATGACCCTCTCCTACATCAGCGTGGAGGGCGGATTTGTGGCCTGCGTGGCCGACGATCCGGGCATGCACTCCTCTCAAAACGAGCAGGACACCCGCAATTACGCCCGTTTTGCCAAAATTCCCCTATTTGAGCCGTCCGACAGCCAGGAGGCCAGGGATTTTCTCAAGCTGGCCATTTTGGTCTCAGAAGAGTTCAAGACTCCAGTCATCCTGCGCACGACTACCAGAGTCAGCCACTCCAGAAGCCTGGTGGTGCTAGGCGAGCGCATTCTTTCCGAAAAGAAGATCGGTCTGGTGAAGGATCCGCCCCGCTTTGTGCCCATACCCGTGTGGGGTCGGCCCATGCGCCAGAGGGTAGAGGACAGGCTGATTCGCCTCAAGGCTTTCTCGGAAAGCTCGACCGCCAATCGCACAGAATGGCGGGACCGAAGTCTGGGAATCATCACCTCTTCTATCGCCTACCAGTATGCTCGAGAGGTCTGGCCCAGGGCCAGCGTGCTCAAGCTGGGCATGGCCTATCCCTTCCCGGACGCCATGATTCGAGAGTTTGCGGCAGGCGTATCCAGTCTCCTCATTGTGGAAGAGCTGGACGACTTCCTTGAGCAGCATGTCCGGGCCTTGGGCCTCGCCTGCCGGGGAAGAGATGTTGTTCCCGGCATCATGGAGCTTTCAGTGGACCGATTGCAGGAGGCAAAGGCCCGTCTGGAAGGAAGGCAGGTGCCAAAAGAGCGGCCCGCTATGTTCTCGGACAGGTTGCCGCCCCGCCCGCCGGTGCTCTGTCCCGGCTGCCCTCATCGCGGCATCTTCTATGCCCTGGGCAAAGAAGATGTGGTGGTGACGGGAGACATCGGGTGCTACAGCCTGGGAGCCTTCCCGCCGTTGGACAGAATGGACAGCATCCTCTGCATGGGTGCCGGCATCTCCATGGCGCACGGCCTGGAGAAGGCGGGCGAGCCACGCAAGGTCGTAGGCATTGTGGGCGACTCCACCTTCTTTCACTCCGGCATCACCGGCCTCTTGGACATAGCCTATAACAGGGGCCATTCCACCATAATCGTACTGGACAATCGCACCACGGCCATGACCGGCCATCAGGACCATCCCGGCACGGGCAGAACTCTCATGGGAGAGGCGACCCGGGCGGTCAAGATCGAGGATATCGGCCGGGCCTGCGGAATTGAGCGCGTCTGTGTGATCAATCCCTATGACCTGAACGCTTCCTGCAAGGTCGTCTCCGATGAAATCGCGGCAAAAGAGCCGTCTTTGATCGTCTCGCGTGCGCCATGCCCTCTACGGGAGAAGAAGATGGTGGGGCCAATGAGAAAGATCCTGGCGGATGAATGTAAAGGCTGCGAGCTTTGCCTGGGTCTGGGCTGCCCGGCCATTGAAGGCGGGGAAGGCGGCCCCAGGATAAACGAGACGCTCTGCGCAGGCTGCGGCCTGTGTCAGCAGGTCTGCCCGGCCGGGGCCATCATCAGCGGGGGGAGAGCATGAGCGAGATGGGGAATGTGGCGAAACAGACAGCGGAGACGAAGAGCATCGTAATAGTCGGCGTGGGCGGCCAGGGCATTCTGCTCGCCAGCGAGATTTTAGCCCGGACGGCTATGCTGGAGGGCTACGATGTCAAAACCAATGAGGTGCACGGCATGGCGCAGCGGGGCGGCTCGGTGATGGCTATGGTCCGCTATGGCAGAGAGGTTCATAGCCCGCTGGTGGCCAGGAATGAGGCTCACATTCTGGGCGCTTTGGAGGTGGTGGAGGCACTGCGCTTTGCAGACTATCTCCGCCAGGATGGCCTCGCAGCCGTTAGCTCTCAAGTTATAATGCCTGTTACCGTCTCATCGGGAGCAGCCCGCTATCCGGAAGATGCAAAAGAGCTGCTGCACCAGGCCTTTCCCAGGCTGGTTTACATTGATGCAGCCAAGATCGCCAGCGATCTTGGTGACATTCGAGCGGCCAATATCGTCCTCTTGGGCGTCATCTCTCAGGGTCTGGATATGCCTCTGGAGTCCTGGGAGAAAGCAATTGCCCTGTGCGTGAAGGAGAAGTTCCTGGAGACCAATCGGCGGGCTTTTGCCGCAGGAAGGAATTATTCATGACAAATTATCACAATAAACCAATGGAGACTGCTTCCTTAAAGGACATCCGAGAGATGCAGTCGCAGAGGCTGCGGGCCATAGTCAAACACGTTTACAAGTCCAATGCTTCCTACCGGCGGCTTTTTGAAGAGGCTGGTGTGAAGCCCGAGGACATCCGCACTGCGGATGACATTGTCAAGCTGCCCATGACCAACAAGGACATTTTGCGAGAGAGCTACCCTCTGGGTCTGTCCTGCGTGCCGCGAGAAAAAATCGTGGAGATGCACATGTCCTCCGGCTCTACGGGAACGCCGGTGGTCATGCCCTACACCGAGAATGATCTCAAACAATGGGCGGAATGCATGGCCCGCTGCTACCGCATGGCTGGGGCCAAGCCAGGAGACGCCACCCAGATTACGCCGCTATTTGGGCTGTTCAACGGCGGATTTGGCATGTACCACGGAGCCCGCGCGGCTGGGCTTTTCGTCATTCCAGCCGGTCCAGGCAATACTGCCCGGCAGATACGCCTGGCCAAAGATCTCAAGACGCGCGTCTTCACAGCCGTGGTCAGCTACGGGGTGCGGCTCATGGAGATCCTGGAGGAGCAGAAGGAGACACTGCCCGACCTGAAGATTGGAATCTTCGGAGCTGAGGCGTTCTCCGAGTCCATGAAAAAGAAGATCTCCGAGGGCCTGAACATCGATGTCTTTGACATCTACGGCATGACCGAGTCCGGCGGCGTCGGCACTCTCGGCATGGACTGCCCGGCTCATGACGGCCTGCACGTCTGGGAGGATCAGTACATCATTGAGATCATCGATCCCAAGACGGGTGAACCTGTGGATGACGGAGAGGAAGGCGAGCTGGTCTTCACCTCGCTGACGCGAGAAGCATTGCCCATGATTCGCTTCAGAACCGCTGACCTGACATGCATCATCTCCCGAGATGCCTGCGAGTGCGGCAGGACTCACCTCAAGATTGCACCCATCACCGGACGGCGGGATGACATGCTCATCGTCAAGGGCGTCAATTTCTTCCCCAAGCAGATCGAGCAGACGCTGCTGGGAATACCCGGCATCGGCAACAACTACCAGATCATTGTGGAAGAGGTGGACGGCGTCAACAATGTGCGGGTAAATGTGGAGGCCGAACCTGGGGTTACCGGCTACATGGTGGAAAAGGCGCTCAAAGAGGCTTTGGGCTTCTCTCCCAAGGGAGACGTCTATCCGCTGGGCGGGCTGCCCAGGCAAGAAGGAAAGGCCAAGAGGGTGTTTCACGAGAAGATAGGGAAGTAGAGGACGGATATTTGCATTTTATTTTGTGTGGCAAATGCAACGTGAACTCTCACCACGCCCGAATGGATGGGGACTTCTCGCTCCGTCCTCTCCATTCCCGCGAGTTAAATCATGAGCTCTTTAAGGCCGAGCAAACCATGTGCTGATATATTCCACATTTTCTAGACCACCCACAAACATGTGTTGGAAATAAGCAGCGGCTCCCAACGTAACAAGCAAAAGAACCAAAAAAGCTAGAAGATCCTCTCGTCCTATCCCTCTGGCCGAAGGGCTAAGAAGTACGTATAACTTACGATTCCATCCTCCCCACTTCTGGCCAGCTCTCAACAAGTCAAAAAGTGCTTCTGCCTGTCGGATTATTCCATACGCTATGGAATAGTTTGTCGACAATTGCCCGTTATCGAAAAAGCAACATCAGCTAAACTAAAAACGTGCTGCAGAATCCTGAGCGCAACATCAAGACCTTACGAGGTCGAAAGCGTATTTATAAAATTGTGCTGGCATCTTATTGCGGCATATGGATCTGTATAATCGACTATGCATAACTTGCATAGAATAGCAAAAGATAAATTTAAATAATATGTCACTCACAATTATTGATATGATTGTAGTTGTATCTGATGTTCATCTAGCGGAGAGAGCTGACGATCAGCAGACGAGAAAAGATGATGCTGAATTCTTAGAGTTTCTTGAATATGTCGCAAGCGATCTACTTAAAAATGGCGGAGAATTAGTTCTCCTCGGAGATATCATAGATCTTTGGCGACGAGATTTCATCAAAGCTATGTTGGAGAGCGAGCCGGTAATCTCCAAGCTGATGGAGATGAAAAGCAAGATCAATATCCATTATCTAGTTGGCAACCACGATTACCATATGCTGCGATTAGGGAACATCTTTAAAAAAGATGGATATCCCATTCCCGTGACCAAAGAGTTAAGACTAGACGAAGGGGGAAAGAAATATTTCTTTATACACGGATACCAGCTTGAGGTTCTTGCCAACCCCTATTACAAATCGATGTCTGCCTACGAAACCTTCTCAGAAGGTCTCTGTCTAGCGGGAGATGATACAGGTAATGCTGCCGATAAGCTCTGGGCGACATTTCAAGCCTCTAAGTCAGCTCTGGATGGCCTTAAAAGGCTTCCTAGCGATATTAAAGGGGCACTAGATTCGATGATTAATCAACCGGGTAGTCGGATGGAACGCGTCTATGGCGATGTTGATAGAATTGCCATGTCCTGCGCCAGAGTTCTCTATCTCGGGATGGAAAAGGATGAGACGCTTATCTTCGGTCATACCCATCAGCCTTTTCCAGAGGTCCAAAATGGTGCTATAAATACCGGATCTTGGAAGAAATCGCCCTGCCAAGATTACAAATATCTGGAGATCAGCGACGGCCAGGTAAAGTCGAAGACCTTTCACTAGGTTTTTTATTACAGCGGGAGCGGGGAGGGTCACGAATACCCCTCCCTTAAGGTAGAGGATGAATTGAGCTAATTGCAGCCGCTCTGATCGTACTACTCGAATCGGTGCAAGGCCTATACCAGTTCCAGAGCAATTGGATTTCATATCGATCTTCTTGCGAAGGGCTAAGACATGAAAAGTACCTATGGTTAGCAAAAGCGGGACATTATGTAGATGCAAAAGAACCAGATCGTATGCTTGCGGAAATGGTTGAATCAATAGTATCCACCGAGCATGCAAAGTGGGTTTCAGCGCAGGAAAAAGTAGACAAGAAAGAAGATGGACCTATAGTTGATAAATAGACCGCACTCGTGGAAATGACCAAATATATCTGCACCTAACAGAACCTAAGCGATAGGAAATTCTCACGGAGGCACGCGAATGAATTTTCACGTTTTCATCTGCTATTCTCGGAAGGATGAGGGCTTTGTCCTAAAGTTGGCAACGAACCTCAAGAATCGAGGAGTTCCCGTCTGGCTGGATCAATGGGACATCCCAACTGGAGCTAATTGGGACCGCACAATTGAAACGGCGTTGAATGATAGCAACCGCCTTTTGCTAATACTATCGCCATCTTCAGCGAATTCGGATGAGGTACAATGCGAATGGCGTGAGGCTCTAGATGATAAAAAAGTTGTTGTCCCCATACTCTATCAGCCATGCGAAATACCTTATCGTTTGAACACCATTCAATACATAGATTTTACTTCGCGTAGCCCTGATGATGAAAAATCTCTTAAACTGATATTAAATGCGTTGGGAATGGCGGGAAGTACTCTCATAAAGCCACCTGTGCAAAGCGAACCCGAGCAGGATAACATTTCTTATTGGCTCGATAAAGGCAACGCTCTCAATGACATGAATAAGTACGCTGAGGCCATCAAGGCTTATGACGAGGCCATTAAGCTAGATCCTAAAAATGCCGATGCCTGGAACGGCAAAGGCAAGGCCATTCGACTAGATCCCCACTATACCGATTTATCGGCGGTCTGTGCCAGGTCATTTTGGAAAGGCAAAGGCGATGGTAGCTATTTCGGGAGGTGTTACGCCGATGCCCTCAAGGCTTATAACGAGGCCATTAAGCTAGATCCCAACAATGCAGATTTCTGGAACAGCAAAGGCAACGCCCTCAAGAAGCTCGGTCTTACTATAGAAGCCAACGAAGCCTATGCCAAGGCCAAGGAGCTGGGGTATAAGAGCTAAGCCCAGATCTAAGAGTGTGTATAACCCGCAACCTATCTCTTCTTTTTTCGATACTTATTAAACCGCACAAGAATATTATAAGGCATTTTTCAGGCTCACACTAACCCGGGTGCGCGCTATGAGGAGATCTATCAAGTCAACTTGTGCATAATTCCATAGTGTGCGGAATAGGCAGCTTGCCAGAATTGGATTTAGGCAGATTTGAGGCGAGCCGAAAAGGTTGAATAAGATCGTGCGTGTAACTTGCGCCCTTTGGCTTAGTCTTGCTTTCGCCATAAAGCGACCTAGTTTTCGCAGCGTCGCAAGCTATCGATCCGGTACAATTAAATCTGGGTACGTACCAGTATGCATCACGTGAGTCAGGTCCTTTCTGAAAAGGATGATGCCTCCAATTTGTGGACGTGAAGAAGTAAGGAGGGGTTCACTCCATTTTCCTCACTACACCGTTCCGCATCCTCTCTCAGTGAAGCTCTTCTCGAAGACCTCTCTTTCCGGGGCCACCTCAGCGAAGATCTGCGCTTGGAAGTGCTGCACCTCTGTGTCCTCATCCATCCAGGCGTCCGGCGATAGCCCCGCCTTGACGCAGGTCTGGCTGAGGAACTCTCGCGAGTCAAAGCCCCACTCCGGTGCCACCTGGGGCAGGAGCAGGCCGGAATAGGGACCACGGCTCACAATCAGCCCGTCTTTTCCGATCTGGACCAGCTCGGGCAGCTTATTTTTGGGCTCTGTGTAGGCTTCGGGCCGGGTGAGTATGGTCACCTCCACCTCGATTCGCCCCAGCTCCTCCGCCCTCACCTTGGGAAAGCGCGGGTCACGGGAGCCTGCATTGATAGCCGAGTCCACGATCGCTTTTCCCAGCGGCAGGACGGGTTGGGGGAAGCCGATGCAGCCGCGCAGGTCTCCGTCCTCATGCAAGGTCACAAAGACGCCTCGCTTCTCAGCAAAGACCGGGGGAAGGTTCTCAGGCACGATGATCTTTTTCTTTGTAATATAATTTGTCAGTGTCTCTCTTGCCAGGGCAACTGCCGTTCTTCCCTCTTCCAGTGTCAGCATAGTTCTGATAATGCACGGGATAATATTAAAAAGTTATCCGGGATTTTCAAGGTCTGCTGATCTGTACCAGTTATTTAAATACAGCTTTTCAAAACAATCCTATATGGTGAGTAATACGAAAAAAATAGCAATGATCGCAATTGTTATCGGCCTGGCCGTCTTTCTCACGGCCATCATGGCTATGTCGGACAGCTCCAACCAGAAGACTGCTGAGGTAATAACGCTGCAATCGCCCCACACCGATGGCGGCATGAGCGTGGAGAAAGCCCTTTTGGAGCGGCGGTCTGTACGAAGCTTCACCAATGAATCTCTAACCCTGGATGAGGTCTCTTCGCTCTGCTGGGCGGCGCAAGGCGTGACGGACGGCAAAGGCCATCGCACTTCGCCCTCGGCTATGGCCACCTACCCCCTGGAGGTCTATCTGCTGGCAGGAAATGTCACAGGTCTTCCCTCCGGCGTCTATCACTACTCTTCGCAGGGCCACAACCTTACGACCATCTCCCTGGGCAATAAGATCCCCGAGCTCTTCAACTCCAGCATGGGCGGCAAAGAGGATTGGAGGAAAGGCTCACCGGCAGTCTTCATCGTCACCGGAGTCTTCGAGCGCATCAACAAGATCCCAGGTCAGGACCTGAGCCGGTTCGTTTACGTCGAGGCCGGAACTGCTTCCGAAAACCTGCTTCTTGAGGTCGTCTCTCTGGGTCTGGGTGCTACCTACACAGCAGGCTTTGATGAGAACAAAACCAGAGAGTACCTGGGTCTTAAATCCGGTGAGACGCCCATCGGCCTTCTGCCTGTGGGACACAAGACCAGTGCGGTTTGAACCAATATTCAAAAATTCAAAAAAAACGGAAAGATCGCCCCTAAAATGAAAGGCAATCTTCTCCTTTTTCGAATTTCAAGATCAGGCTCTTAGCTGCTGCTCCGGGAAGGCAGGATCACTGTGGCATTGGCCGCCTGGCAGAGTGTGCCGTCGATGTCCTCAGTCCAGACTACCAGGTCGACCTTGTGATCGTCTCCGTCCACATACTTCCTGGTAACATAGCCCTTGGCGATGATCACATCGCTGATTTTTCCGTGACCCGTGACTGTCTTGCCCTTCAGGTAGGGTACCTGGTCAATGGTCTGGTCTGCCTGGTTTCCGTTTCTCCAGCCGAACTTGGCCAGCCAGCCGTCGTCGCCTATCCAGTTGGTGATCAAGCGGGCCATGAGGCTTCGGCCAAAGGCCATGAAGTGAATGGGCATGCTGCCGCCCATACCAGCCTCTGAGAAGTGCCCCTCAATCATAAGATGGTAGACGCCGTACTCGTCCTGTTTCAGACCATTCAACGAATCCTTGTTATTGAGCTGTTCTCTCATGGGCGGGCTCTGTATGACACCGAGACCATTGAACTGAATCATGTCCAGTGTGGTGGTCGGTCCCACAATGGTCCAGGCAGGCTCGTCGCTCACGTTTACATCTTCCCAGTAATGGGTGTCGTTGCCGCGCACGACCTCGGCATCCTCGATCTTATGTATGTAGGCCCAGTCTTCTTCCGTGTAATTGTGCCTCTCGCCGAAGGGATTCTTGCCTGCAATCTTCTCTGTAGCACTGCCCGTCTGCCCGCTCATCGGGCCGCTGCCGCCGGGAGCACTCCCGCTAAGGGATGCACTCTGCGAGTAGCTGTTTCTGCCGTAAGTTGTCTGGGTCAAAACCTTCTCATTCTTCTGGTTATACAGGGTGCCGGTGCCGATCACAGAGAACGTCCTGGTGGTGCTGCCCTCGGCTGGGGTGACATCGGTTACATTGCTCCTCTCTGCATAGGTCCTGAAAACGTCGCCGGGCCGGATGGGCAGGAAGAACTCTATGTCTCCCCCATCATTGCTGCCTGCCCAGGTGCCGTTATCCAAATCGACAGGAAGCGTGGGGAACATGGCTCCCGATTCCTTGTAGAATGGGGCCGCGATGATTCCTTTGTACTGGGTATTGTTGGCATACGTCTCATTGTTGAAAAGCGGATTCCAGTAGTCTGCGGCGTTGGCCCACATCTTCATGAACTCCAGCTCGGCGTTCATGCTCATGGTCACGTCCATGGTGGTATTGCCTGACATCTGCCATCCCACCTGGCTGTCAAATTGCCGGTTGATCTCGTCCAGCTTCTTTTGGGTGTTCTTTGAGTAGACGCCAGGATAAAACAGACTATCGCTGTTAGTGCTCTCATTTGATTGATCCGCCGAAAGGGTCGACCCTGGAGCGGAAGTGGTTACTGCCAGGGCGACCGGCGTTCCCGTGCCCAGCAATAAAACCGCAATGACGGCCAAAAAATAGGTCGCTTTTATGCTTTTTCTCATCATATTTTCTCCATTTCCTGGTGGTTGGAACGATAAAAAAAGCAATAGCCGAACGAACCAAAAACTGCATTGGATTAGGGCGCAGTTTATTAGGCTTAAAGCGTTCGGATTATTGATCAAAGGTTCTGGATCGTTCAATTATTCATCTAGTTCCAGTTGAGCTTATCCCAGTACTCGTACTCGTGCTCCCAGTTCTCTTTGTTCATCTTCACCAGGCTTTTGAAGTACTCCCTGGTACCATTTTGCATCTCCCTCTGCTCGACATAGTCGCGCTTGCTCCTGATATCTTCGGCCAGGGTCTTTCCAAGAACGAAGAGCTTCTTCTCTGCTTCTTCCTGGGCTTTCGGCCCCTGGGACATGGCCGCCCCCCCGCTTCCTGTGATGAAGGCTCCGAACTTTTTCATCACATCGTCCAGGTAGGTTGTGACCTGATCGTAGTTGCTGCCGCCGCTGGCCACGTTGCAGCAGTACTTGCCCGTGAGGAGCTGACAGTGAACTGCGTCAGCCATGCGGTCGATGAGCGTCTTCATCTGGGCTGTGACCGTGTTGAAGTAGTTGGGCGAGCCCCAGACCAGGCCGTCTGCAGCCAGGATTTTGTCGTAAAGACCCTGGAAGTCGTCTTTGTGCACGCACTTGCCTTTCTTGAAGCAGACGGTGCAGGCGTTACAGAACTTGATGTCCAGCTCGCATACATCCACCAGCTCTATCTCCGCTCCGGAGGCTTTCGCCCCGTCAAGGGCGGCCTGAACCAGCCGAAGGGTAGTGCTCTTGGAGCCTCGCGGGCTGGCGCAAATTCCTAAGACCTTCATATCTTTTCCTCCTTTTGCAATCATGATATAACAATTCAGGTGACCACTGCGCTCTTGAAAACCCGCCAGGCCACCAGGAACATAATCGCGGCAAAGCCCGACAATGCCAGAAAGGAGATCATGATGTCGGTGCTGTTGTAAACATAATGAATACCGATGGCGTAAAAGTCCTTTCCTACGGCAAAGTAGCGCACTCCGTTCACCAAATGGGTAAGCGGATTGAACTGGGCTAGCGTTCTCATCACACCTGGGAAGGCATCAATGGGGTAGAGGGCGTTGCTGGCGAAGAACAGGGGCAGGGTGAGAAGGGTGATGACGGCCTGCAGCCCCTCCGGAGTGTCCATGCTCATGGATATGGCCGAAGAAAGGAAAAGAAATCCTAAGGAAAAGACTCCCACAAAGAGCAGCACACCCAAGACCGCCCCTGCCGCCTGCAGCAAGGTGTAGCCGGGAAAGAAGCGCACGCCGATGAGAAGGCCAAAGCCCATGATGACCATCACCTGGATGAAGGACTTGGTGACGCCGGACAGGCCGACGCCCAGAATTATGTGGTTTCGGGGCATGGGGCTGGCCAGCAACTCTCTCATCAGCCCCCAGTTCTTGTCGAATAGCAAGGTGATGCCGCCAAAGAGGCTGGTAAATAGTGTGGTCAGGGCAATCACTCCTGCTCCCATGAATGTCAGATAGGATACGGCGACTGCGCCCTCAGGCACTGTCATGCCGGAACTGAGCCGGGAGAAGTTGCTTGACATGGCCGCCCCGTAAAGCGCCATCCACAGAGCAGGCTGGACTAAAGACGCCACCAGTGCGATCCGAAAACGCATGAACCTGAGCATATCACGCCAGTATATGGTCAAAAATTCCCAGCTCATTTTCACCGGCCTCCTTTGGGCGCAATCCTGTGCAGCTTGCCGGCCCCTGCCTCTCTGATATCTCTTCCTGTGTAATGCACGAATACATCATCCAATGTGGGCTTTTTCAGGTTGACGCTGAGGATATCGATGCCCCTTTCCCGCAGCCTGTTCATGATGATGGGAAGGCAGTGGGTGCCGTCCGCGTTGATAGTGATGGCCAGGCCGGAAGCTGCGGCCTTGACATTCCGAACGGCCTTCATGCCCCGCAGCATGCTCTCCGCGGCTGCGTTGTCGCTGGTGTCCAGATAGATCATATCATTTCCCATGGCATCTTTGAGCTTGGTCGGATCGCCAGAGGCAATGATCTTGCCGTGGTCCAGGATATCGATCCAGTTGCTGACCTGATCCGCCTCATCCATGTAGTGAGTGGTAAGAAATATTGTAGTCCCGGAATCGTTGACCTTTTTGATGTAGTCCCACAGCCGGCGTCTGGTTTGCGTGTCCAGGCCGATGGTGGGCTCATCAAGAAAGAGCACCTTGGGCCTGGTCATCAGCCCACGGCCAATCTCGAGCCTGCGCTTCATGCCGCCGGAGAGAAAGCGGGTGCGCACATCCCTCTTCTCCTCCAGCTCCACCAGCTTTATGATCTCATCAATCCTCTCTTTCCGTTCCGATTTGGGCATGGAGTAGATGCGGCCGTGCAGCTCCAGGGTCTCCCATACGGTGAGGTCGCGGTCCAGCGTCTCATCCTGAAATACGATGCCGATGGAGCGGCGCACCTGCTGCGGCTCTTTTGCCAGGTCGTATCCTGCAATGGTGACAGAGCCCTTTTGCATGGGCAGAAGCGTGGTGAGAATATTGATAACCGTGCTCTTTCCTGCCCCGTTGGGCCCCAGGAAGGAGAAAATCTCGCCCTCCCGGACGAAGAAGCAGACGCCGTCTACGGCTTTGAAGTCGCCGTATTTGTATTCGAGATCCTTGACCTCTATGATTCTCTCGCTCATTTGTGGGTCCGACTTGCTACCTCTGAGAATTTATAGATTGCAGATCCGGCCCGGGGTCAAAAGTCTTAACTTATTTGTAATACAATGCCATAATACGGAGTGATTTAATTGACCAAGACTGAGGATTTCTTGATGGAGGCATTTGCCGGAGAGTCGCAGGCGAACAGGAAATACACAGCTTTTGCCGCCCAGGCAGACAAAGAAGGCTTTGCTCAGGCAGCCAAGCTCTTTCGCGCTGCCGCCGAGGCTGAGGCTGTGCACGCTGCCAATCACCTGCGAGCCCTCAAGGCCATCAAGACCAGCAAGGAGAACCTGCGCGAGGCGATAGCAGGCGAAACGCACGAGTTCAAGGAGATGTACCCGGAGATGATCGCGGCTGCCGAAGCCGAGGGTGCCAGGGACGCACAGAGGAGCTTCAATTATGCCAATGCCGTGGAGGAGTACCACGCCCGGCTCTATCATGATATGCTGGAGGGCCTGGAGGCCAAAAAGGAGAGCTACCCCTACTTCGTCTGCCCGGTCTGCGGCATGACTGTGGAGAAGGAGGCCCCGGAGAAGTGCCCGGTATGCGGAGTGAAGGGAGCCATGTTCAAGAAGGTCGAATAGATATGGCCAGCCATCTGGCCAGCATCTCTGCCAGATCTCCCGGCTGGACCGGCTTGGCGATGAAATCGTTCATGCCTGATTGAAGGCATCTTTCCCGATCGGCCTGCATGGCGGAAGCGGTCATGGCGATGATGGGAATGCTCGGACTGCTCGCCGCCGACTCTTTTTGCCGGACGGCGCGGGTGGCCTCGAAACCGTCCATCTCGGGCATCTGGCAATCCATCAGCACCAGATCGTAAGGTACGGTCTGCATCGCCTTGACCGCCTCCCGCCCGTTGGCCACCACATCCGTCCGGCAGCCCAGCCTTTTCAGCATGGCCAGGGCGACTTTCTGGTTTACGGGATTGTCTTCTGCCAGCAGGATGCGGACCTTACCAGGCAGGGCGAGGGCCGGGCCGGCGGCCATGGGCGCTGCCTGGCTTGGAGTGTCAATTGGTTGCACACGATGTGCATTCTTCTCGAACCTGGCTGTGAACCAGAATGTCGATCCTACTCCCTCAGTGCTCTCGGCTCCGATCTTGCCGTTCATCATCTGGGCCAGTTGTTTGGAGATGGCAAGACCCAGGCCTGTTCCGCCGTATTTGCGTGTGGCGGAGCCGTCTGCTTGCGTAAAGGGTGTGAACAAAACCGCCAGGCGGTCGGCCGGGATGCCGATGCCTGTATCTCTGATGGAGAAGCGAAGCGTGATATTTGTCTCTTCCTCTTTCTCCACCTTCACCTCAATTTTGACCTTGCCCTGGTTGGTGAACTTCACGCCGTTGCCTCCCAGGTTAGCCAGAATCTGACGCAGCCTGCCTGCATCGCCCCGCAGCAGCATGGGCACATCTGGATCCACCAGGCAAGTTACCTGCAACCCTTTTTCCTTGGCGCACCTGGCCAGGAGATCGGTGGTATACTTCAGCACGCTGGCCAGGTCGAAGTCCTGCCTCTCTATCACCAGCTTGCGGGCCTCAATCTTGGAGAAATCCAGGATATCGTTGATGAGTGTCAGCAGCGCTTCGCCGCTGCTGTTGATGGTCTGGGCGTACTCCAGTTGCTCGCTATTCAAATCCGTGTCCAAGAGCAATTCGGTCATGCCTATGACGCCGTTCAAGGGCGTGCGAATCTCATGGCTCATGTTGGCCAAAAATTCGCTCTTGGCGGCATTGGCCTTTCTGGCCAGCGTCGTCAATTCATTGGCCTTAGCAATTGCGGTCTTTAATTGCTGGTTGGTCTTTTGCAGCTCCTCCTCCGCCCACTTGCGCTCGGTTATATCCCGGATGATGCCCACAATAAACTTGCCGCCGGAATTGTCCGTATACAATGTCTTCTTGGTAATTATAGTGCGATCCTTCCCCTGAGAATCAGTAATTGTCTCCTCATTTACGTTCTCTTTTCCGGTTTCAAAGACCCTCTCGTCCTTCTCCAAGAATACGGCAACCTGCTCAGATGGAAAGAAATCGTAATCCTTCTTTCCAAGGAGTCCCTCGCGGCTGTGGCCCGATAATGCACAAAAAGCGTCGTTCACCAGAACAAATTGATGCTCCAGATTCTTGACGAATATGGGATCGCCTATGGAATTGATTATCTTTTCCAGGTAGTCTTTGGATTCTTGCAGTTCTTCTTTTGCTCTCTTGCTATCGGTAATGTCGCGAATGGATTCGATGGCACCCAAACGCTTTCCTTTGGCATCGAAGATGGGCGCTCCCGTCGCCCACACATGCGCACCCCTGCCACCAAACAATGCCGGGGTAAATATTTCTGCGTAGAGTGTGTTGCCTTTTCGTTGCACATATTGATAGTTGGATGCAATTTCCTTATCGTCCTTATCCAATAGGTCCAGCAACTGTCGCCGCCTTTCACCATAAAACGGGACGGCATAAGCATGATCGCCCTGCCCTATCATATCCTTCTTGTTGACCCCAGTCATCTCTTCCATGGCCCGGTTCCAGGCGATTACCTTCCCTTGCAGATCGATGACAAAGGTTGCATCGGGAAGAAACTCAATAATCGCGGCCAGCTTGCTCTCTGATTCCTGCTTGGCATCATCTCTTTGCTTTTGCTTGGTGATATCGGACAAGATCCCGGTTATCCCTAATGTCTGACCCTGTTCGTCGATCTCAATTCGACTGGAGGTCCTAACATGCCTGTATCGATTGCCTTTATCCCGAACGCGAAATTCGTAAGGCTCAAGCCTGCCTTGCATAGTTTTGCAGAAGCTGTCTTTCAGGCCGGGCAGGTCCTCGGGATGAACGAATTGTGCAAAGTATTCACCGATTACCTCTTCGGGCCTGTATCCCAGCAGCGGTTCCACTACGGGACTCATGTAGATGATGAGACCGGCACTATCCAATGTAAAGATAGCATCGTTGAGATTTTCTACAAGGATTCGATATCGTTCTTGCGATCTCTTCAGTGCCTCTTCCATGATTTTGTGTTCTGTGATATCGATCAAGAATCCCTGGTAGGATGAAACCATATTATTCGGATCATCTATCGCATCGACCATTGCATCAGCCTGGATGGAAACCCAGACCCTTTTCCCGTCTTTGCGAAATAGTTCCGCCTCGAAGTTTTTTACGCCGCCCGCATCTTCCAGGAGGCGATGAAACTCTCGTTGCCGGAATGGATCGGCAAAAACCTGCCCATCGATGTCTGTGACGGAATTTATCAGATCCTCTGGAGAATCATATCCCAGGATGTGAGCAAGAGCGGGGTTCACAATCGCATAGCGTCCTGCCGCTGATGTCTGATAGATTCCTATTGCCGCATTTTCACAGAGGTATTGGGAAATTTCTCGATCTCGCATCCGATCGTTTTCCATCTAGATCTTTCCTGTAGTCTTCCAGGAATATCTTAGTCATCCGATATACTTTAACCTGATGGATTTCTCGAAAGAGCAAAAAATATTTACACCCATTAACCCATCAGTCTTGCCATGAGATATCTTATACTTTTGGCGCTGGTCCTGCTGCTCTGTAGCTGTGGAGCACTCGGCCAGACTAACAACACCTCGTTTGATGAATTGATGACCTCCGCCTTGCAGTCTCTGGTGGTCGACTCCTCTGTCAGGCTCGAATCCTACCGTTTTTCCATGAATATGGAGCAGAAGGTAGATCTGGTCAACGTCACATCGGGCGATGCTCAAAAGCTATACACTCGCTCCCTCGGCTACGGTATGGCCAACATGACCGATCGCTCACTAAAGCTTTCCATGGCCGCCCTCACATACGCAAAGGACGATGAGGACAACACCAGCGCCATTGCGCTGGAGGAGTATCTTATCAACGACACTCTCTACCTCAAAGTGGATGGAAACTGGACGGTCATGAATATGCCCGGCGTCGTCGACACCTGGTCCCAGCAGAACACAATGACTCAGCAGCTTGAAATGTTCAATAAATCTCATCTCTCTCTGATCGGCTCGGAGAAGGTGGAGGGAGTGGACTGCTACAAGGTCCGGGCTGAGATGGATATGGGCACGATGGCAGATCAGCTCTCTGGAGATGTGACCTCCCTTGTGCCTATGCAGAGCATGAACTTCACCGAACTCTTCGGCAATATGGTCCTGGACGTTCACTATTGGATCACAAAAGATACTCACTTGCTCAAGAAGACGGACGTTGTGGAGACGTTCACCGTTACCCCGCAGTCTTTAGGCTTGCAGGCTAACGAATCCGGGGACCAGGAAATGAGAGTAAATTCTGAGGTCTCCATGCTCTTCGAGGGGTTCAATGAATGCGTAAATATCAAGCTTCCTGTCGAGGCAGAGAAGGCCCAGCCTTTCCCCCTGGGTCTAATCGCCTCCAAAGAAGCAGTTTCCGTTGTCCCGGACAGCAATGAGACGGTGATCAATGAAACGATGCTAAATGAAACAATGCCGGAAATTAATACTGCTCAGGCCGCTGTTACGGCTTGAATGTACTTTTTTCCCCAAAATGAAAAAAATCCTAACTCCTAATCATAAAAAGGTCAAACCATTCTCTTTCGCCAGGCTAATAGGAGCAGGCCAATTGCCAGAAAGGCAGGCTGCACACCCGTGCCGGGTGATTGCTGTGCAGTCTCGTTCTCCGTATCGTTTTCGAAAAGATCATCATCGAGATGAGTCTTTTTCTTGGTACTCTTGTCAGCTATGCCGAGGCTTGAGATTCCAACCATCTTGGCCGCGCCCACGGCAATGGAACTCGTTGCCTTTGATGAGACGCTCTTGCTGTAAGAACTGCTCGATTTCCCTCCGCTTCTTCCGCTCGACTTGGCATCTATGGCCGCAACGCTTACCAGAAACAGCACGAGCAGCAATACAAAGATAACCTTCAGCTTCATCTCTATTTCTCCTTTGCAATTATCCTCATTATCATATTCAATGCCCCAGATGGCCACCCGAGCTGCTCTCAATCGGCCCGGCATCTTCGTAACCCTGACGCTGGCCCGTGCCGGCCAGGCGGGTGAGCATCTCGGGATGGTAGAGCAGGCGGACCGCATTCAGTGCGTGCTCTTCGGCGCGCCTTTGCGCGAGATTTGCCAGGGTGCGCTCATCAGGCGCCTCGTCCTCGTGCACGAAGACCTCTATGATGTGCCGGTTGGTCATAAGCTGGGCGGCAATCAGGCCCGTGGAAGCCTCGTGGGCACACATCTTATCTTTATCCGCCGGCCCGGGCATGCCCAGGGCCATGACGATATCGCATTTCTCCTCTTCCAGGAGCTTTTTAGCGGCGACTGGCAGGTCCTTGATGCCGGGAACGGTGTAACGGATGATCTGTGCAGAGACTTCTTTCTTAATTGCGCTGATGGCCGCGCGGGCCATATCCACGCGGGCAAATGTGGTGTCGGCGATGCCGATGCGTTTCATGGTCTAAGGAATGATGAGAAAAGTTCTTAGGCTTATCGGTCTGCCTGCAAAGCAAAACCAGCTACCACTAAGGTAGCTTCAACCGACACCGTTAATAAGGGGTAATTGGTTTGCGGTTGGCTTGTAGTCTGAGGCGGCTTTTTGTTACAATCTCCCTCCTTTGCCTTTTGTCGCCTCGGACTCTTTCCTCCTTTCCATCCATTGGAAATTCTTTGCAGATTAATTTGTCGGATGAGGCCCGCAAAGCTCCTGAATCTTTTCCGCCTGCGCGATTACTCTCGCAAAGCTGGTTGCCGATCTTCCCCAGGCTGTCGCCTTTGCAGAACTCTCTTTCTCCAGCACGGCCCGGTCAAGCCACCATACCGCTTCCCAGTAATTGTTTTCCACCCCTTCCCATAAATTTGCAGCTATTTGCGGTGGCTGCTTTTCCATCATCTTGACTGTCTTCCACATGACATCTGTTGCATCTTTCTTGAGGCCAAATACGAGGTCTTCCGGTCGTTTTGCTAGGGTCAGGTTGACATAGGTTCCAGTCTGTCCGCTGGCTAAAGTGCCCCAGTAGGGCATGCCGGGATTTCCCGTGCAGATGGAGACTTTTTTATCGCCTGGGACGGCTATCGCTGAATAGAGAGTGGCAACATCAGGACGGAAGCGGTTGATGGTGTTGGTGCTCCAGGGATCGTCAAGATGCCACTCCTTTCCGTCCCACCAGTCGGTTAATGTGAGTGTCTTAATTGCCGTCGAATAGTTGAATCTGCCTTGCCCGTCGGCAATCATCTTCTCTGCGGTGATGTATCGATAATAGCTGGATGGGTAATACTTCAGTGGGTCCCAAATCGGTTGCGAGGGTTTCATCCAGGGATTAAGATAATGATTGGTAACCACCAGATAATCAGATTCGTTGTTGTCCCCTGCCTTTCTCATGGCATATCTGGCACGGGTCGCTTCCAGGACAGTGGCATTGCCTCCTGCATCAAGAAGCAGGCGATTAAGACTGAACATGCGTGTCGAGTTGATGAGGAATTTTTCCGCCTGGGGAACGGTGTCGCAGGTCATGGCCACATAGGGAAGCTCCAAAAAGCCGGTGATTCCGGGGCCATTGTCTCCAGGACCCTTTTGGGGGGCTGCAGCCATAATGTATATCAATCCCTTATCGTTGAATGCAGAGTTGCTTGCCGTGCGCCCCGCACCGGTGGGAATGATGCAGGCATTCCCGGAATTTGGATAGAGGGCCAGGATCACCGGGTAGGAGTTGGAGGGCAGATGGTAGTAATCGAAATTAGTTCCCGCGATCATGCCACTGCCGGTAGCATTGCCGAAAGCGGCTATGGTCGTGCAGTGATCGGGTGGCTCCGGCCCCTGCCTTCCGCCCCAGTAGAGGATCACCACGGGGTCATCCGGGCTAAAATGTAAGCCCTGATCGTTCATGGCATCGGTCATCCCCTGGAAAAAAGAGCCGAAATCAAATTGGGTTAGCTCTCTTGCGATATATTGCCGGTATTCCCGGCAGCTTTGCAATATCTCGGATGATGAGTTCTTTGAGAGAGCGCTGGCCCAGGCGGCGTCCCGCACGATTGCGATATAATCCCTGGCCTGAAGGGCATACTGATATCCCATCTCATAGGGATCGCCTTGCATTATGACGATGGGCATTATGCCGGGAGGAGGGATATAGGTTTTCGATGATATGCCAACAGACGGATAAGAATTACCTAACGGGTCGCTTGCGGTATATGTTACAATTTTATTTCCCGTATTTTCAGCGTTTGCGTGTCCTGCGAAAGAACAAGAGACGAATATACATAGCAGTACAAGGACTGATTGAATGGAATGTTTTCTGAATTTTTGTCTGCACATGCTACGCGATAGCGTCCCCGCTCGATAAAATTCTTTTGAGTGATGGCTGCTCCCAACATCTCCATTATTTGCATTCATAGCTCACCCACAGTACTTGCACCCTGCCGCCGTCTCCCCATTACCCAGGTAGAGCACCTGGCAACGGCTGCCATAGCGAAAGACGGTTACGCCCTTGCATCCCAGATCGTAGGCCCGATTGAACACTCTCAGAACATCGCTTGGTGTGGCGCTCTCCGGCAGGTTCACAGTCTTGGATACAGCATTATCCGTGTACTTCTGAAAAGCTGCCTGGATACGGACGTGCTGCTCGGGCGGGATGTCCAGAGCTGTGACGAACAGGTCTTTCAGATCTTGGGGCACGCCCGCCATATCCGCAGCCGTGCCTTTTCTGGCCAGCTCTGCTTTAAGCTGCGGGCTGTAGATGCCGCGCGCCACTGTGGCGTCCTCAAAGAGGGGCGAGACCTCCAAAAGGCGCGCACCATCCAGCACCCGGCGCACAAAAGCCAGCGCAAAGAGCGGTTCGATGCCGCTGGATGTCCCCGCGATGATGCTGATGGTGCCCGTTGGAGCCACCGTGGTCACAGTAGCGTTTCTCATGGCGCTCCAGCTCTTGAGCCGGGACTGCTCGAAAAGAGGAAATGAGCTGCGTTCCTCGCCCAGGCGGGCTGACGCCTCGCGCGCCGCCTGGGATATAAATTTCATGATCTCTTCCGCGAGACGCAGGGCCTGCGGGGAGTTGTAGGAGATCTCCATTAAGATGAGCATCTCGGCAAAGCCCATCACCCCCAGGCCGATCTTTCGCGACTGCAAGGTCGCCTCTCCGATTTGCTTCAAAGGATAGCAGTTCATCTCGATGACATCGTCCAGGAAGCGCACGGCGAGCATTGCCAACTCCCGCAGGCGTTCCCAGTTCATCTCGCCCCTCTCCACAAGTCTTGCCAGGTTGATGGACCCCAGGTTGCAGGACTCGTAGGGCAGCAATGGCTGCTCACCACAGGGATTGGTGCTCTCAATTAGGCCGGGCAGAGGGTGGGCGGCATTGATCCGATCGATGAAGACCATGCCCGGATCGCCTCCCCGCCATGCGGAACTGGCGATGCGGCCCATTGTCTCTGCGGCATTGATATGCCCTGCGGCCTGGCCGGTTCGTGGATTGATCAGATCCATCTCGCCTCCCTGCCGAGCGGCACGCATGAATTCACCTGTCGCGGCTACTGAGATGTTGAAGTTCTCCAAAAATCCCTGCTTTTCTTTAGCCTGTATGAACTCCAGTATATCGGGATGATCGACCCGGAGAACGCCCATGTTCGCGCCCCGGCGTCGGCCTCCCTGCTTGATCACATCAGTGGCCGTGTCGAAGATGCGCATGAAGGAGACGGGACCAGAGGCCACTCCGCCGGTAGCTTGCACCACGTCATTTCTGGGCCGCAGACGGGAGAAGGAGAAGCCTGTTCCTCCACCGCTCTGGTGGATGAGGGCCATGTTCTTCAGAGCCTCGAAGATGCCCGGCAGCGAGTCCTCCACCGGCAGGACGAAGCAGGCGGACAACTGGCCAAGCGGCAGCCCTGCATTCATGAGCGTGGGGGAGTTTGGCAGAAATTCCAGGCCACGCATCATCTTTAAAAATTTGCTGCGACAATTTTTTGCGTCTCCCCCATACTTGCTCTCCGCTCGCGAAACATGGGCGGCCACCCGCTCGAACATCTCCTCCGGCGTCTCCGCGACAGCCCCGCGCTCGTCGCGACGCAGATATCTCTTCTTGAGAACTGTAGCGGCATTGGTGGAGAGCTTAAGTTCGTCGGCAATGGCTGTGGCAATTTTCTCCGATTGAAAACTGATGCCCTTGATCATTCCAGCGTCCCAGTAATGCTATCATGCAGAATCGATATAAACATACATGTCAGAATAGGTTCTGTTAGTATTCACGAGGTTCATAAAAAATGAAGATCGCAATCTCAGGAAAGGGCGGTGTGGGCAAGACCACTCTGGCCGGCACCTTAGCCCGTCTCTTTGCCCGCGACGGCTACAATGTCTTGGCGATTGACGCGGACCCGAGCATGAATCTAGGCTCCGCTCTGGGAATTCCCCATCTACCCAAGCCTGTCACCGAGCACAAGGACCTGGTTCAGGAGCGTGCGGGCATGCCCGGCGGCATGTTCAAGATGAATCCCAAGGTCGACGACGTGGTGGCCATGTGCGGCTGCACCGGGCCCGACAATGTCAAGCTGGTGGTCATGGGCACCATCGATTCCGGAGGCTCGGGCTGCATGTGTCCTGCCAATGCGTTTGTGAAAGCGCTCATCAGGCATGTCATCGTTCGGGAGAAGGATCTGGTGATCCTGGACATGGAAGCGGGCATCGAGCACCTGGGCAGGGCCACTGCTCGCGGCGTTGACGCCATGATCGCCGTGGTAGAACCGGGCATGAGATCCATTGAGACCGTGGAGAGGATAATGCATCTGGGCAAAGAGATCGGCATCACCAGGTACTTTGCCGTCATAAACAAGGCAGATGATCCCGGGCCGGTGGCCGAGAAGCTGGCCCAGATGGGCATACCTGTTCTGGGAACCATTCCCTTTGACAAATGCCTGGTAGAAGCGGACCTGGCAGGAAAGCCACCCATCGATGTAAACTGTCCGGCAGTAGAGTCCATACGGAAGATAAAGGCCAAATTGGAAGAGATGTTCGGCGAAAAAAAGCAGCAGACCTAGAAGGTCATGCTGCCTGATTTAATTCCCTCTTTTACAGTCGATCCGATTACCTTTGCGCCCGGGCCCATGATACGGCAGGCCTTTTGGGCTTCATCTTCGGCTACTACCACCAAAAAGCCCATGCCCATGTTGAATGTGCGGTACATCTCGCCTTCATCAACATTGCCCTGCTCCTGCAGGAAGCGGAAGATAGGCTGTGGCTCCAGCGGATCGGTGATCTCAAAGCCCAGTGCCGAGATTCGGCGCAGCTTGAGAAGGCCCGAGCCGGTGATGTGGGCAAGGCCATGCACATCGCACTCCTGCACAAGCTTCACGATCTCGGGGTAGATCCGTGTGGGGGTAAGAAGTTCTTCTCCAATGGTATTTTTCCCGCCGGGCATCTGGTCGAAATAGGTATACTTGGACTCGGCAATGATACGCCGGGCTAAAGTGTAGCCGTTGCTGTGCAGGCCGCTGCCTGGAACTCCCACCAGGGTGTCACCCTTCTGGATCTTCTCGCCGGTCACCACTTTTTCCTTGTCCACTATTCCGATAGCTGTGCCCGCCAGGTCGAAACCCTTAATGATCTCCGGGAGGGATGCTGTCTCCCCTCCCACGATGGTCATATTGGATATCTCGGCGCCTTTGCGAAGGCCTATGGCAATTTGCGCTGCTCTCTTTGGATCCACTTTTTCTACGGCCAGATAGTCCACAAAGGCGATGGGCTCGGCCCCTATGGCATAAAGGTCGTTGACATTCATAGCGATGCAGTCTATGCCGATCGTATCCCACTTGGAAATAGCGTTGGCAATGAGGACCTTGGAGCCCACACCATCCGTGGTCATGGCCAGGGCAAAGCTTCCCATATCCAGGAGTCCTGCGTAGTGACCGATTTCGGTCATGGGTGCTCCGAAGCCCCTCCGTTTTGTCGTCAGTACGGCCTTCATGGCATCAATGGATCTATTCTCCAGGTGAATATCGACGCCAGCCTGCGCGTACGTCAGCCTCCTCATGCCTCACCACCCAAACAGAACTCACGGTGCAACTCTCTTACCGCCTGCTCGGCGTCCTTGGAGGCGACCACGAAGGATATGTTAAGCTGACCCGATGCCTGGCTGATCATGACCACATTAATCTTGGCCGCGCCCATAGCCTTGAATACTCGCGCAGCCACGCCCGGAGTGCCAGCCATTCCTGCGCCCACAACCGCCACGGCGCAGACATCATGGTCGTGTGATATCTCCTTGACCAGATCTCTGGGAAACTCTGCTCTCAGAGCATCCTCGGCCTTTTCCACCTGCCGCTCCTCAATGATTATGGATATATTGACCTCTGACGACCCCTGGCTGATCATAACGATATTGATGCCCGCCTTGGCCAGGGCGGAAAAAGCGCGGGCTGCGACGCCAAGCGTTCCAATCATGCCTGCGCCGGAAATGTTGAGCAGAGCCACATTCTTGTGCAGTGTAACTGCCTTTATTACATCTGCTTTTGGTACATCTTCATGCACGATCAAAGTGCCGGGAATATCGGGATCGAAGGTGCATTTGACGCGCACAGGTATGCCCTTTCGGATAGCGGGCTCAATGGAGCGGGGGTGCAGGACCTTAGCCCCGAAGTTGGACAGCTCCATGGCCTCCCGGTAGGAGATGGAAGGTATGGACCTGGCTTCGGGCACGATCTTGGGATCGGTGGTCATGATGCCTGAGGTCTCCTTCCAGAACCAGATCTCATCGGCATCAATGGCCGCTCCTATGAGCGAGGCGGACAGATCCGAGCCGCCACGGCCAAGGGTGGTAATAGTGCCCTTTTCGTCCTTGGCAATGAAGCCAGTGACCACGGGAACCCCCTTGAGCGGCAATAGCCTTTGGGGAATCAAATTGTAAGTCTTCTCCAGGGGCCTGCAATCGCCATAATTGCTGTCTGTGACAATTCCCGCCTCTGAGCCTGTATAGTGCTGGGAGGGTATGCCCATATCTCTTAAGACTCCGGCCAGAATGGGTGCCGCCAGTTGCTCGCCATAGCTGGAGATATAATCAAGAGAGCGTGCTGTAAGCTCGCCCAGGTAGCATATGCCTATGTAGGCTTTTTCAAGCTCAGACAGCTTATTCGATATCGTCTCACTGATCTCTCTGGCAATTTGAGGATCTTTTATGGCATCAGTTATGGCCTGATTGTGCCTATCCGTTAGCTTCTCTATAAAATCGATCACTTCTGAGACATTTCCCTCTTTTGCCGCTTTTCTGGCACACGCCAGCAGGTCGTCAGTGACGCCTTGCAGGGCGGAGGTAACCAGGACTATCTCATTGTCGCGGTTAAAATGCAAGACAAGATCTCCAACATGCCGCAGTCTGTTTCCATCAGCAACGGAAACACCACCAAACTTCATTACCAAGCGCGCCATCGTAAAAACCGTACAGCTGCTTTTCTCGCGGCGATTTAAGCTTTATCCATAATTATAAATTCGCGTCAAATTCGATTTTGAAACCGCCCTGAGAAGGCCGAAGGCTTAAATAGATTGAGTCCGAGGAATCTGAGTCCTAGTCTGGATTTAATCTTTATCTTAAACTTCGCGAGGCGTATTATGGGCAAGAGGAAGAAAATAGCAGAACGTGTAACGACTCTGATGGACAAGCCTGAGTTTATCCGGAACATCGGAATCGTGGCACATATTGATCACGGCAAGACAACCCTTTCTGATAACCTTCTGGGAGGCGCAGGCATGATCTCCATGGAACTGGCAGGCAAGCAGCTCTTCATGGATTTCGATCCCCTGGAGCAGGCGCGCGGAATTACCATAGATGCGGCCAATGTATCCATGGTTCACGAGATAGACGGCAAGGAATATCTCATCAACATGATTGATACTCCCGGCCACGTGGATTTTGGAGGCGACGTCACTCGGGCCATGCGGGCCGTGGATGGCGCTGTGGTTGTAGTGGATGCTGTTGAGGGCGCCATGCCCCAGACGGAGACCGTGCTGCGGCAGGCTCTGAAGGAGGGTGTCAGGCCGGTCCTGTTCGTCAATAAAGTGGACCGCATGATCAATGAGCTGAAAGTTGAGCCAAAAGATATGGCCTTGCGCCTGGGCAAGGTCATTGACAATGTAAACAAGCTCATCCAAGGAATGGATGATGCGAAATATAGAGCCGGCTGGAAGCTGGATGCTTCTAAGGGAAATATCGCCTTTGGTTCAGCTCTCTATAATTGGGCAATCAGCGTGCCACAGATGAAGAAGACTGGCATCGGCTTCGAGCAGGTCGTCGAATACTGCCGGGCAGGAAAGATGAAGGAGCTGGCCGAGAAGGTTCCGCTTTATATAGCCGTAAACGATATGGTCGTCAAATTCTTGCCCAGCCCCATCGAAGCCCAAAAGGAGCGTGTCAAGGTCATCTGGCACGGCAATTGGGATAGTTCCGTGGGACGGGCCATGGCGACCTGCGATCCCAAGGGACCCGTCGCTTTCATGATCAACAAGATAAAGGTCGACCCGCATGCAGGCGAAGTGGCCACGGGACGGCTCTTCTCAGGAACTTTGCATCGCGGCATGGAGCTGTATGTATCTGGCGTGGTCAATACCAACCGTATTCAGCAAACTGGCATCGTCATGGGCGCGGAGAGGGTTGAGGTAGAGGAGATACCAGCCGGAAACATCGCAGCAGTCACAGGTCTACGAGATGCCATTGTAGGATCTACCGTCTCTTCGGAACAGGACATGACGCCCTTCGAGCAGATCAAGCACGTATCCGAACCGGTCATGACTGTAGCCGTCGAGGCCAAGAACACTCGCGACCTGCCAAAGGTTGTAGAGGTTCTAAGGCAGATCGCCAAAGAGGATCCGACCCTGCAGGTTACCATCAACGAGGAGACCGGAGAGCACCTCCTGGCCGGCATGGGCGAGTTGCATCTGGATGTCACTGTAACAAGGATGCAACGTGATCGCGGCGTGGAACTGAAGACCTCCCCACCAATAGTAGTTTACCGCGAATCCGTTGGCGGCAAAGCCGGGCCAGTGGAAGGAAAGTCTCCCAACCACCACAACCGCTTCTACATCGAGTTTGAGCCCCTGGAATTGGGCGTGATCGAGGCCTTGAAAGATGGCAAGATCAGCATGAAGATGGAAGAGGTCGAGCGCAGGAAGGTTCTCATCGATAACGGCATGGAAAAAGATGAGGCGAGGAGCATTGTCGGATATTTCGGCACCAACATCCTGCTCAACATGACCAAGGGTATTCAGTACCTGAGGGAGACCATGGAGCTCATATTAGAGGGCTTTGAAGAGGCGCTGAAGAACGGCCCAATCTGCAGGGAACCGGCCCAGGGCATAAAAGCCAAGCTCGTGGATGTAAAGCTGCATGAGGATGCCGTGCACCGCGGTCCCGCCCAGGTCATTCCGGCGGTCAGGCAAGCCGTCCAGGCTGGAATACTCATGGCGAATCCGGTTTTATTGGAGCCCTTCCAGAATGTCTTTATACAGGTGCCTCAGGATCAAATGGGTGGAGCCATGTCTGAGATCCAGGGAAGGAGAGGCGTTATCCTGAACATGGACAGCCAGGGCGATATGATAATCCTTAAATCCAAGATGCCTGTGGCTCAGATGTTTGGATTCTCCGGGGCCATAAGGTCGGCCACCGAAGGGAGAGCCCTCTGGTCCTCAGAGTTCGCTGGCTTTGAACCACTGCCTGCTAACCTGCTGCAAGAAACAGTCAAGCAGATCCGAACCAGGAAGGGCTTAAAGCCTGAGATGCCCAAGCCTTCTGATTACCTGAAGGTTGTTTGAGTGCGACCTTCGAAAAGATTAAACACAAAGAGAAATACTGAAAAATATAGATAGTGCCAGTGGAGGAAATAAATTATGGCAGATGTAAAGCCACACCTCAATCTAGCATTTATAGGACACGTCGATCACGGCAAGTCGACGACCGTAGGCAGATTGATGTTTGAGACGGGTGCTGTGGATGCGCACGTCATTGATGAGTACAAGAAAGAAGCGGCATCCAAGGGAAAGGCAACCTTCGAGTTCGCCTGGGTCATGGATAGCCTGAAGGAAGAGCGCGAGAGGGGCGTTACCATTGATATCGCCCATCACCGCTTCGATACCGCTAAGTTCTACTTTACCGTGGTGGACTGCCCTGGTCACAGGGACTTCGTAAAGAACATGATCACCGGTGCCAGCCAGGCTGATGCCGCGGTGCTGATTGTGGCCGTCCCGGACGGCGTCATGGCTCAGACCAAAGAGCACGTCTTCCTTTCCAGGACACTGGGTGTCAGCCAGCTGATTGTGGGCATGAACAAGATCGATGCCACCACCCCGCCCTTCGACGAGAAGAGATTCAACGAGGTCAAGGAAGAGGTTGGCAAGCTGCTCAAGATGGTTGGATTTAAGGTAGAGGATATACCCTTCGTGCCTATTTCCGGCCTGATGGGAGACAACCTCGCCAAGCCCAGCGAGAATCTGAAGTGGTACAAGGGCCCAACCCTGCTGGAAGCCCTGAACAACCTCAAGGTGCCCCAGAAGCCCACTAATCTGCCTCTTCGCGTACCGGTACAGGATGTCTACACTATATCTGGTGTGGGCACAGTGCCCGTGGGCCGCGTCGAGACCGGCGTCATGAGAAAGAATGACAAGATCATCTTCGAGCCCGCCGGAGCATCTGGCGAGGTCAAGTCCATTGAGATGCATCATGAGGAAGTCCCAGAGGCCTTCCCCGGAGACAACATCGGATGGAACGTGCGCGGTGTCGCCAAGAACGACATTCGTCGCGGTGACGTATGCGGATCGGTAGCTAAGCCCCCAACCGTGGCCAAGGAGTTCAAGGCCCAGATCGTAGTTTTGCAGCACCCCAGCGCCATATCGGCAGGATACACACCTGTATTCCACTGCCATACCGCGCAGATCGCGTGCACACTCACTGCTATTCTGGCCAAGCTGGACCCAAGGTCCGGAGCGGTCAAGGAAGAGAATCCTGCCTTCATCAAGGCTGGAGATGCGGCCATCATCATGGTTACTCCCTCCAAGCCCATGGTCATTGAACCGGTGAAGGAGATCCCGCAACTGGGTAGGTTCGCCATTCGAGATATGGGCACGACCGTCGCGGCCGGCATGTGCATTAGCGTGGTACCACGCTAAACCAATTTTTTGGTGTAAACATGCAGAAGGCAAGAATTCGACTTTCCGGCACCAATCCCCTGATGCTGGACGATATTTGCAGCCAGGTAAAGGGGATTGCTCAGAGAACCGGCGTTCACATGGCAGGACCTATCCCGCTGCCCACCAAAAGGATGGTAGTACCCTGCAGGAAGAGTCCTGACGGTGAGGGAACGGCCACCTGGGACCACTGGGAAATGAGGGTTCATAAGAGGCTCATCGATCTGGATGCTGATGAGAGGGCGCTTCGCCAACTCATGAGGATCCAGGTTCCAAAGAATGTAAATATTGAGATCGTGCTGGAAAGCTAAATCATTAGTTAGGGGCTGCTTCCGTGGGTTGAAGGGCCCGCTAACCTATATATTCTACGATTTTACTCATATGGACTCGTAGTATAGTCTGGATAGAATAGAGGCCTCCGGAGCCTCGGACCCGGGTTCGAATCCCGGCGGGTCCGCTACACTTTTTTTTAGTTCATTGCATCGGAACGCGGCGGTACTACCACCAATCCCTCATCATTGATCGGATTGGCCGCCAGCTTTCCGGAGGCGTTAATAAAATGGCCCACAGGCAGCTTTCCCCAGCTCCATAGCTGTGACTCATTAGTGGTGTTGGTCTCGTTGGTCCTGTTGTTTAGATCAATTTTACCGAGGATGGTCCTGCCTGCGTCCCCGCTAAGCTGCAAAGGTGCGGCAAAAGCGCTGCAGGCCAATGATAAGAATATTAGGCCTAATATCGTCGAGTTCCTCATCACTCTCACCTTCGCTCACTGTCACCTGGCTCATTAAATAGCCTATGCAGCTAAATCCTGGCTCTGCATTGGTCTTATTATTTATATTATTATATATCTTATCAAGGTCAGGTGGGTTTATGCTCATGATTTAGCTGTATATCTCAGCTATGTGCGGCCTGCATTATGCCTATATTGGACATTTCCGCTCTCTCTAAGTTTTCTCTTTCATCGATCTTCTTGAGGATGATGGTTCCATCTCCCAACTGGTCCACAGCGATCCTGTCCCCCGGCAGCAAATGCAGTCCGTATCTGATCGCGAGAGGAAGCTCTATCCTGCCGTTGGCATCAATATTGGTAATCAAACCCCATTCACCAAAGACCTGTCTTGTTCCTGGTTTATAAAAGACTTATTTTGAGATGAGGTTCATATGAGGGCTAGAGATAAGATTCTGACGAGATAGTTCGTGAGATTGGACTGCCCTCGCGCCAAGGGCCCGTGGGCAAAAAGTGCGTACCCTTAGCAGTCTATGCCGTCGCAACCCGATTGTTTCTTCTCTTCCACGGGACTTTCACGGAACTTGATCATCTTCTGTACTTCGAACTTGCCCGAGAAGGACTCGTGCACCTTGAGGTCCTTGCTGAACATTTTATGCATCCGGGCGTCCGTCTGCCAGGTTCCATTGAAGGAATTTGTGGTCTGGATGCCCACAGTGTGCACAGGGCTTGTCTTCAGCAGCTCTTCGATTTTCTTAGGATCGGTTATGTAAGAGGCGGGATTAGTTGATGCGAAGTAGGTGCTGCCCTTTCTCTCCATCTCTGTGACCGAGAAGGTCTCTGTGATCTCTGCGCCTATACCGCCCCAGAATGCCTTGGAGTTTATATATTTCATTCCTACCATGGGGGTCTTGCCTGAATAGGTGAGTTTGTTGCTTTCCCAGAGATTGAGCGGCACAGCTGATCCGTTCTCCATGCCTGGAAGCTTGGCTGCCCTCTGTGCTTCGACGGTTCCTGAGTCCATCTCCAGGTCGCCATCGCCGTACATGAAATTGGAATACTCTAAGGCCAGCTGCCTGTCCTTAACCGAAACGCCCACCTCAAAAGTGCCCGTCCCAGTTACCTTCAGCATGTTGCAAAAATCTCCGTCCTGGACCTGCTCGGTGATGGCCGGTGTGGCAAAGACCTGCTCCATGGATAAGAGTAACATCAGCAACAAAGCTACTGCAATACCCTTCGTCGTTCTACCCCTTTATTATACACTTATTAGGATCTTCTAGCTAAAAAAGTTATTGTAGCTTGAACGGCAAAAGTTTCATCTCACCCCAAGGCCCCTCCAACTCCAAGATGTGCAAAGATCTCGCCGTGGTCATGGATGTTGCAGGAACCATACTGAGGATGTATCGCGTGGCCAAGGATATCCAAAAGGGTGCCATTCTGGTGAATGTGGTTACATGGGAACTGATTATGGAGAAGAAAGGTCGCGTCCTGCTTGTCCCTCAGTTGGACCCCGAGATCATATTCTCGTATCGGCCCGATGATACTATGGGAATGCTGATCAATGGTCGCGAGCAATTACTGGAGATAAGTTGTGCCAGCAGTCCCATCTCCAAAGTTGAAGCTGCACGCATTCTAAGCTGCTCTCAAGCCAAGATTCGTGATCTTCAGGAGGTGCAAAAGGCTGTATTAATCAGATGTCCCGGCAATTATCATACATCCGGCATGATTGTTGATGTTGATTTGCAGGAGGTTGTTTATGCACTTAGCACGGGCGGCTCTCCATTTCCCGGACTGAAGAATGTCCTGCTTGATCTGAAAAATCTAGGGGCAGATGTCTATGTGGCTTCCGGGGACAGCATGAGAAGCCTTGCTTATCTCAAAGAATTAGGCATAGATCTGTCGCGAGTTTATCCCGTCTCTGGTCCAAGGAGGAAAAAAGAGATAATAGTCGATCTGAAGAGACAATACCGTCAAGTGGTAATGGTGGGCGACGGTCTAAACGACCTTTATGCTTTGAGGGCGGCAGATCTGGGCATCTTAACCGTGCAGCAGGATACCCGTCCCACTTTGAAGCTTCGTGATGCTGCCGATAAGATAATAACGGATATAAAAGAACTGCCTAAAATATTGATAGATATCTGTTAGATTATTTTTTAGATTAGTGTGTGTTTGGATTTCTCCTCTTCTGTTATTCTTCTAATTCGGGTGGGCTGGTGAATTGACTCGATGATTGGCAAATATTTGCGCAATCGGACAATTCTAGGAAAAGTATATATACTCGGATCGTACATTCTTACTCGTTAACATTTTAAATTTGCTTCGAAATAAGACCATACTAGAAGATACTAGGAGTAGCGCACAAATGTTCGAAGAGCTTTTAGAGATATACAAAACAAAGGCCGACGAGATTGAGAAGGATAGAAAAGAAGCACAAGCCATGATTTTGCTGGTTTCAGCCATCGAAAAGATATCCGGGGAGCTAGACTCCAAACAGAGCGATGTAGAGCTCTTAGGCAGGCTGATCGATCAGGTTGATCGCCTCTCCAAAGAGGTATCTGATCTGAAGAGCCAGCTTCGCGCTCGGCAGGGACGACCTGCGCCTATTCAGGAAACAAGCTCAGGAGATGGAAAGGCCCTGGATAACCATGCGCGATCACTCATAGATATCATGGAAGAGAGGCCGGGCAGGTACACAACCAGCGAACTGGTGGACATGTTGGGCTTAAACAAGACTACGGTAATCAGCGTGATGAAGCGCGCTTATGAGCTCGACCCGAAACATGTCAAGATGACTCAGGGAAAGAGGCGCAAGCTCTACCTATCTTATGTATCTGAAGGAGAGGTGCAGACGACGGCAGAAGCGTCGTCCGGATCCGACGAATCAGACCGGATGAAGCTAGAGCTGATGGCCATGACCTAGATGAGATAAGCCTACAGACAATTTATAAATTCTCGATATGTTGGATGTCGAGTTGCCTGTTGTTCTTTCGGCTGCATTAGCCGTTAGGCAGTTTTTTTGCCTGCAGCGTGGGTGCGATGAAGGCACTATCTATAATCATTTTATTTACCGGTGCAATTTATTAATCCGTGCGACGGATCAGTTGACTTGAACTTAGAAAATGCTGTGACAACAAAATGTTGCTTGACGGAAATATTGTTAATTGTAAACAATTCGATGTGCAAAATATGTAATAGAATGAGATGATGCATGGCTTCATGTTTTCTTCTGCTTTGGAAAGCCTGTACCCTGACATTGTCCAGATCGTCGTAAGATCGGTTTGAACGCCTCCTTCGTCCTGAATGATGGGGACTTTCCGCTCTTTCGACTTCTCGTCGAAACTCTCGCAGACCCGCGATCAGCGAGATCCGTCCTTCGCAATCCAGCAAGTTAAACTGAGCGGATGAGTCCCTGCCGGGGCGTGCTCTGCAATTTGAATTAACATCAATCATCCTCTTCTTGCTATCAGCTTGAGGGCTTTTTTCATCTCGTATTTCGCATTTTCCACCACAGAACGCCGGATCTCCATGCGGTACATGAGCACAACGAAGACCGTGAAGGTCGTGAGCAATGCGAATACTATCGCTAATACTGTAACCGTCCCGAAATTATTGGTAATCAGGAAGGGCGAGGATATCAGGGCGGCAAATCCAAATACTGTGGTAAGGCCGGAGGCAATGAGCGCCGAACCTATGCGCCTTGAGGCAATTTTTAGCGCCTCCAGGGGTTCTCCGATATTTGCCAGCTCCTCGTAGAAGCGCTCCATCATCAATATTGCGTATTCCGATCCTACACCTAATATAAGGGCGCCAAGGCATGCTGTGAGGGGCGTATATTTCATGTCTGCCAGGTACATCACCCCCCCCATCCATCCTATTACTACCAGCATAGGCAGTACCGGCAACAGCGCTTTTATAAAATCCCGGTAAATCAGCAGCAGCACTATAAATATCAGCACTAACCCCAGCAGAGTCATCTCCGTTCTGCCTTGGGTCAAAGCGGTAATGACCGTGGTCATTACCACTGAGTCGCCAGTCTCTCGCACAGACACTCCGGGTGGAGGTTGATGCCAGGTGATATCTTTATCTATCTCTTTTATGAGCCGGTCGGTACCCGCTGCTCCCAGGTTGGTCAGCTCCTTGCCCACATTCAATTTGATTAAGGCGGTGTCATGACCGTCAAGATTCTTAACTCGCGTCTGTTCCGGAAGGGCATCTATCAGCCTTCGGATCTCTGTTTTGTCTTGCGGTATCTCGCCCCCATTGGCCTGTTTAACTAGGGTGGCTACGCTTTCATAACCATATACCTGGTCGCGGGAATTTTGCAGATAAATGCAAAACTCATCCATCCATCGCAGAGTATCCGGATCGGAAATGTCATCAGCCTGTACTATGAGATCTAACGTATCCGTTCCTCCAAAGATATCGCTCATATGTCGAAAGTCGATGAGCGGTGGCAGGTCCTGGGGCACATAATTCTTGAAGTCGGTATCCACCTGGACCTGAGTATCTGCATATATGCCGACTAACGAGAGGAATAATGCAGCCGCAAGCACCATATGCCATCTTTGGATGCAAATATCAGAGACCTTCTCGATGAAGTTTCCTATCGCCGTATCTTTGGGAACACTGGCAGCGACGTCCCTCTTCATCATTGCTCTATTGGATGAGCCTCTCTTCTCGATAATGTAAAGCAAAGTGATGCCGACGAAAAGGGCGGACAGATAGCAAAGGAAGAGTCCCACAAGGCATAACAGCCCGAAATCTCTGGTCATGGGCACGGATGATGTGAGGAGGGAGACGAACCCCATGGCAGTTATAATCAGAGCGATCATGACCGGCATGGAGACATGGCTCACCGTCTGGATCACTGCTTGCATGGGTGAGCGGCCTTTAACGAACTCTTCATAAATCCGGTTGTGAAACTGGATGGCATAGTCTATGCCGATGCCTATCAGCACCGGGAAGGCGGACATGGATACCATGGTAAAGGGTATATGCATAAATCCCATAGCTCCGAATGTCCATATTATGCCCAGGAAGACGACTGGTATGGGGAGAAGCGACCATTTCACATGGTTAAAGGAGATCAGCAGTGCCACTATCATGAGCAGGCCGGCCAGGGCTAGAATAGGGCCGTTGCTCTTAGCCATCTCCTCGGTTATTGATTGCATGAGCGCCGGCTTGCCGGTGACTGTAACAATCACATCCGCCGGAAAGTCAGCCATCTTCACCTGACCGGACGTCTCTTTATAAATCTCTCTAAGCTGCGCTTCCTTCAAAGAAACCGGTAGCTCGATGGAGAGCATGGTATTCTTTTTATCGGGCATCATGGCATTTACGGCAGGAAGATTTGTCGGATAAGAGAGAATTTCATCGATTCTCTCCTGGGTGGGAATAATTCTGATACCGTGTTCGCTCTTCTCAGTGTCTGCTACTATATCGGCGATGCTAGTCACTGCCAGCACATCCGAAGCTATGCGCATCTTTTGCGAGAGCTTGTCCATCGCCCTCAAGATTTCCGGTTTTGTGACATCGTCCGCTTCAACGAGCACAGCTATTGACTCGGTGGCAAATTTCTCCACATAGAGATGGTCGAAAAGCTGGTAGAGTGGCGATTCTTTGCCCACCATACTCTCTGTGGTCATTCCTTGCATCTCGATTTGCTGGGCATAGTGCAGGGAGGCGAGAGTTAGAAGCAGTGCGGCTATCATGATTATGATGGGATTGTCTGCGATCCATTGGCCGAGCCTTTCTGTGCTTTTCATTCGCGTTTACCTCAGTTCTGTTCGAAAATTACTAAACGTCCGGGACATGCGAAAAGTACATAAAATTTGTGGTCTTCTTCAAATTGATGGATCGAGATGATGTGGATATCTTGAAGAGATATATGGTTGATGCCTGTGTCAAAGTGGCCAACAGCTACGGCTGGTGCGATGCAGTGGGCGTTTTGCGTGGCACACTTTTTCTGGCGGACAGGCCGGTTTCCATGGACGAACTGGTGGAAGAGACCGGCTACAGCAAATCCACGGTCAGTGCCAATATGAGCATGCTGGAAAGGCGAGGGCTGGCCAAGAGGGTGGTCATACCCGGTGACAAGAGATATTTCTATATTCCTGTTACCGATCCTGATTCTCTCAAGATGGAAATGATACTCAATATGAGGCAAGAGATGCAGGTCATCATTGCTGCAATGAACCGGACCGAGGAGGATCTCAGGGCCTGTGAGAATGTGTCTGAGGCGGCATTGGCGGAGATTAGCAAAGCTAGACGCTTCTATATGCAAACGGACCTGCTCTTGGATCTGATATCCCGGTACAACATTGAGGATTTGATCGCGCGGTTGCAGAGGGGTCTTCAAGAAAAAAATAGTCATTAAATGAATGAGAAAAGCCAATCGGATGAGACCTTCTCAAGCATTATTGCATCTTGCATATCTGATGCAAAAAATTGTAGGCTCTCAGGTCGCCCAATATATTGATTAAGAGTAACGATGTCTATCCGTTAGACGTGCTGGTAGTGATAACGGTTGGACGAAGAGTGGCTTGCAAGCAGCGATCCTGAAACAAAGATCGAGCAGATGCTGCGGAAAATAGCGGAAATGCAGAAGAGTCTCGGCTGTGCGGGGCAAATGCAGGCGTCGCTTAATGGCCTGAAGGAGAACCTCGAAGAGCTGTTCGCCTGCTTGCCGGAGCGCTGCATATCATCGGATGGAATAGAGGGCCTTGGCCGAATGAATTATCCTTCCGATGATCGCCAGTTTCTTCAAGATGTGCGTGATGCTGCCGTTTCGAAGAACTCTGAGATCGAGATCCAGATGATGACAAAAGCGATTGCGGCAGTTCCCACGTCTATTGTGATTACTGATCTACTAGGAAATATCAAGTATGTAAACGCCAGCCTTCTGAAAAAGTCCGGTTTTCGCGACATCTCTGAGGTAATCGGACGGTCTGTATTCGATTTTACGAATGCTGAGGGCAAAGTCAGGCTGCAAGAAGAGGTCCTACCTGCCCTTAATTCAGTTGGGCAGTGGCAGGGGGAGCTTTTTTTAGAGAGGCCGGATGGCCAATCCTACATGGCAGAGATGATATGTGCACTTGTCAAAGATGACTGCGGCAAACCTATCAATCTATTGGCCAACTTTTACAACATCACCGACCGAAAGCGTGCGGAAGAAGCATTGCTTCTGGACGATTCCCGGCTGGAGGCTTTGCAGAGGTTAAACCAGATGGATGAGGCATCCATTAAAGAGATCATTGACTTCGCTTTGGAGGCTGGGGTTAAGCTGACTGGCTCTAAGCTCGGCTACCTGGCATTCGTTGACGACGAAGAAAAGACGCTATTTATGCACTCCTGGTCCAAGTGGGCCATGCAGACGTGCAACATTGAACACAAAAGGGTAGTCTATCATCTGCAAGAAACTGGACTATGGGGCGAGGCTATTCGGCAGAGGAAAGCGGTGATAACCAATGACTATGCCTCCTGCCCTCAGAGAAAAGGCATTCCTGAAGGTCATGTCGATGTTGTCCGCCACATGAATGTGCCCATCACGGATAAGGGCAAGATAGTCATTGTGGCGGGCCTCGGCAACAAAGATGTGGAGTACGATGACTCAGACGTGCGCCAGCTAACACTGCTCATGAGCGGCATGTGGAAGATCATCCAGCGACGAAAGGCTGAGGAGGCTCTCCGGGAGAGCCAGAGGGCGCTCTCCACGCTAATGAGCAACTTGCCCGGCATGGCCTATCGCTGCAAAAACGATCGGCGATGGACCATGGAATTCGTAAGCGAGGGATGCCTGGACCTTACTGGCTACCGATCGAATGAACTGCTTAAAAATGCTGCTATCTCCTATGCCGATTTGATTCATCCCGACGACCAAAATTACGTCTGGGATGAGATTCAAGAGGCAGTAGCGAATAGAAGGCATTTCCGGTTGGTTTACCGGATAAGGTCACGCTATGGCATCAAGTGGGTCTGGGAGCAGGGTCAGGGAATATTTCTGCCTGATGGGGTGCTTCTCGCCCTGGAGGGATTCGTCAATGACATCACGGAGAGGAAACTGGCGGAAGAGTCTCTGAAAAAGACGCAGGAAGAGCTGGAAATGAGGGTGTCAGAGAGGACTGGCTGGCTCCTGCGGGCAAATGCGGCGCTGCAAGAGGAGATGGTAAAGCACAAAGAAACGGAGATCGAGCTTCGTTCTGCGCAGCAGGCGGCAGATACGGCTTGCCGGGCTAAAAGCGAGTTTTTGGCCAATATGAGCCACGAGATACGCACTCCCATGAATGCGGTCATCGGCCTTGCCGGGCTCTTGCTGGAAACCAACCTCTCCGAAGAGCAGCGTGATTTCGTGGAGACCATCCACAGCAGTGGTGATGCGTTGCTTGCCATTATCAACGATATTCTGGATTTCTCCAAGATTGATGAAAGCAAGATGAAGCTGGAGCATTTGCCCTTTATTTTACGCGACTGCATAGAGTCTTCGCTGGATATGGTGGCGGCAAAGGCTGCGCAGAAAGGACTGAATCTGACTTATGCGATTGACGAGGAGATTGCTCCAACCATCCTGGGTGACTCGGTTCGGCTGCGCCAGGTACTGGCCAACTTGCTCAGCAATGCGGTAAAATTTACTGAAAAAGGCAGGATAGCCATTCATGTTCAGCCCGGTGAAAATGCTGATGAAATCCACTTTTCTGTTTTAGATACGGGAATTGGCATAAGCTCGGAGGACCTGAAAAAGCTATTTCTCTCCTTCAGCCAGGTCGACGCTTCCACCTCTCGAAAATATGGTGGAACAGGCCTGGGCCTGGCCATAAGCAAGAGGCTGGTAGAGCTGATGGGCGGCAGGATCTGGGTGCAAAGCAAGCTATGTGAAGGCTCAACGTTCCACTTCCTGATTTCAGCCGCGCCATTTTCAGGAGAGGCTGCCAAGATGCATCTGGCCGGCAAGAAGATAATGGCTCTGCTCAGCAGCGAGGGCTGCTTGAAGGAGCTGTTGGATTATGCCCGCATCTGGGGGATGCTGATATATCCTGTTGTCTCTGCCTTTGAGGCGCGAGAGCTGGCAGAGAGCCGTTTTGATGCCGCAATTTTGGATTCGGATGTTCCGGGTGCCGAGGAGCTGGCCGAGGAGATCGGAGAGTGTCTTCCTACTATTACCCTCGCAAGGCCCGGCCAACATCGTGCAGGCAAAAAAACTCTAATTAAGCCCTTTTCGCAGGCCAGCATTCTCTTTGCCTTGCAGGAGGCTTTAATGCCGCCTATTCATAAGAAAGTGCGCACCTGCAGCAGCGAATCGATGCACCCGGATCTGGCGATATTGCTTGCGGAAGATAACCCTGTCAACCAGAAGGTTGCGCGTCTTATGCTAAAGAAGCTGGGCTACAGAGCAGATTTGGTCTCCAACGGCCGGGAGGTCTTGCAGGCTGTTTTAAAAAAGACCTATGATGTGATCCTCATGGACGTGCAGATGCCGGAGATGGACGGCTTGGAGGCCACCCGTGCCATTTTGGATCTTAATTTAAAAAATAGGCCGAAGATCCTGGCCATGACAGCTTATGCATTGGAAGGGGACAAAGAGAGATGTTTGCTTGCCGGCATGGACGGTTACATCTCCAAGCCGGTACAGCGTGAGGAGCTGAGACGTGCCCTGCTTTGCCTGAAGGATTATCCTCTATGCGGTGATGGCTAAGACTGCTTAATAATCACATCCTCTAAAGGCCTTCTCGGGCTTGGACGCATGGGCTTTGCTATTCCCAGGCTGAAGATAAGCTGGGGGTGGCCGCGGTTGACATGCGCCTTCAGCTCCTCTCTGAGAGTGGGCAGGCCAATGGGCTGGCTGAAGAAGGATGCTCTTACATCGTAGACTGTGGCCCGGAGCAGCAGATTTTCCAGGGCGGAGCCGCACATCGTCCAGGTCGGCTTATCATCCTGGTCTGTGGTAAGCACGGCAAGGGTGGAGCAGTCGTGGATGAGGCCCGAGTCCCGGTAGATGACCGGTCGGGATAGGTCGAACTCCTTGAAGGCGGCGGGAAATCCCAAAGATAAGGCATCCGGCACGCCGAAGGTATAGAGGGGCATGCCGTCCGGCTCGGTCGTCCAGTTGCTGCGCAGCCATTTGCCGAGATTTTGGCGAAACTCCTTCTTGGCCAGTTGAGTCTGATGGGCGCGGGAGACCAGATTCGCCATCCTGTCCTTGGAATCCTTATCGGGCAGGTAGCTGAGATAAAGGCCGGGGAGATTCATGTTAATCTCGAGTTCCCTTAAAATGAACGGATCGATTGCCGCATTTTCGTACCTGTCTTTGGTGGTGTGCCTTCTTTGTATCTGTGGGAAGAGATCTTCCTGTCCGTCCACGGGCCTTTTCCCAGTGGGCAAAAGATGCACCTCGGCCACAAGATCGCTCTCTTGCCCGTCTGGAAAGTAGCTCACCCCCGGAGCAAATCCGAAATGTGCACCGGCAACGGCCAGGTTGGCTATGGCGCAGCCCACGCTCATGTAGAGGGTGCGGTTGCTTGGATCAACAAAAGGCAAGGCGCGGCTTAAATCGGCGAAAACTGAAATGCAGCCGTCATGAATGGCGAACTTCCAGGGCTGGGTGTTGGGGCCGGAGGGGGCCAAAATTGCATAACGCAAAAGGAACCTGAGCCTCTCCTCCATGGGGCCATCTGCAGGGTAGTCGGACTCTTTAACATCCCATGCCTCATAGTTTTTACCAGTCAATTGCCATCATCTCCCAAAAGTTTCTAAATCACTAAAGCCGTTATTGGCATATATCTTTTCGCCAGGCATCAAATTCTTTTATTCATGCAGCATATTGCACATCAAATATTTGGAGGTGGGCAAGAATTGAAAAGCACTGTTTATTTTGCCGGGGTCAGGGCAAGAAGCTTTCAAGATAACAAGCAAAACAGGATCATGGGGCTCTTTGATGCGGCAGGCTTGGATGATGTAGTACAGAAAGGCGACCTCACCGCCATCAAGATCCACTTCGGGGAGAGGGGATGCGACTCTTATGTAAATCCTGCCCTGGTCCGGCCCATAACAGAAAAGATCCGGGACCTGGGCGCAAAGCCGTTTCTTACTGATACAAATACTCTTTACGGGGGAAGTCGGGCGAATGCCGTCGATCATCTGCAAATAGCAGCCGAGCACGGCTTTTGCCCGACCGTGGCCGGAGCGCCGGTTGTCATTGCCGATGGCCTGCAAGGTGACAATTTCCGTGAGGTTACGATCGATAGGAAGCATTTTCGTCGCGTCAAGATCGCCGGAGAGATCGCCTCTGCCCATAGCATGATTGTGGCATCCCACTTCAAGGCCCACCTTCCGGCCGGCTTTGGTGGCGCTATAAAGAATCTGGGCATGGGCTGCGCACCCGCATTGGGGAAGGCGGAGCAGCATTCGGCCAAGCCCATATTCAACGCGAAGCTATGTAGCGGTTGCCGCTCCTGCATGGACGGCTGCCCAAAGCATGCCATTACTGTGGAAACGAGGATCTCAGACGTCGACTACAATCTATGCACAGGCTGCGGCAAGTGCCTGCGCGTTTGCCCGACTCACGCTCTGGACTTCGACTGGTTTGTAGAGGTGCCGCCCTTCATGGAGAGGATGACTGAATATGCCTATGGCGCGATAAAGGGAAAGGAAAGCCGGGTCGGGTTCTTCAACTTCCTGCTCAATATTACCCCGGACTGCGACTGCGTGCCCTGGAGCGATGCGCCATTCGTGCCGGATATCGGCATCCTGGCCTCGAAGGACCCGGTGGCCATAGATCAGGCCAGCTACGATTTGGTAAACAGGCAGATGGGCCTGGCAAATACGCTTCTTCAAAGGAATCATGAGCCTGGAGCGGATAAGTTCCTTGGCGTCTGGGAGAGCACGCTTGGAAATATCCAGGTGGATTACGGGGAGACGATTGGTCTAGGAAATAAAGAGTACCGTCTGATTGAGATTTGAATAATTTGGTAAAATAAATAGGAGGAATATGAGCATGAAAGTTGTGGCATTTAACGGCAGTCCTCATAAGAATGGCAATACAGCCACTTTGCTTGCCGTTGTTCTCAAAGAGTTGAATGATCAAGGCATAGAGACGGAGCTGGTGCATTTGAAAGGCCCCCTTTCCGGCTGCATCGCTTGCAACAAGTGCCATGAGAAAAAGGACGGGCGCTGCGCTCTGGATACGGACCCGATAAACAAATGCATCGAGAAGATGAGTCAGGCGGACGGGATAATTCTGGGCTCGCCCACCTACTTCGCCGATCTCACCCCGGAGCTGAAAGCCCTCATCGATCGGTCCGGATTTGTAGGAAAGGCCAACGGGGATATGTTCAAGCGCAAGGTGGGCGCAGCGGTGGTGGCCGTGCGCCGGGCGGGAGCCATTCACGTCTTCGACTCCATAAACCACTTCTTCCTCATCAACCAGATGATAATCGCCGGCTCAAGCTACTGGAATATCGGCCTGGGCCTGGCGGAAAAGGATGTGGAAACGGATGCAGAGGGAATACAGATCATGAAAACTCTGGGGCAGAACATGGGCTGGCTTATGAAGAAGATCAAGGAGTAGAGCTGATATCCGATCAAGCCGGCAAAAAGGGCTGTGCAGTGGTAGAGATGCAAGGGCCGACACAAAAAAGGAATGTTTCTCCCCTTACGCAAGACTAATCCAGCCACTCGTAGCCTGGGCTTTTGATCTTGTTGAAATTGCGGATGAGTTCTGCGGCATCTTTTCTGCTGAAGTTTGCTTCCATCATCCGGGAGCAGACAAAGCGCAGGGCAGTTTTCTGCATTTTGATCTCTGCGTTGTCGTCCGGTTTAGAGGCCAGTCCGAAGGCCTCGAAGAGATGCTCCGTCTCGTTTAGATGGGCGCTTTTGCCCCATTTGCCGAACATCTCTGCGGCGTGATCCAGAAGATCCTGGTCAAATGTCTCCGGGAATATTATGCCTTCGAACTGCTGCAAGAATTCGTCTTTTCTCAAAATGATCGACCCCTCTTCATCAAATAATCCGATGGGATTTATCTCTTTCTAACAAAATCGTGAAGGAAGTGAAGTCGCATGAGCAAGAACGCTAAGAGTAATAACATGTGCGTCCTTAAATACTATAAAATCAAAAAATATTAATAAAAAAATTAAACGTATACGGCAGTTCCCGCCTCAACGTTAATTATCTTTAGAACGCCTCTCTGGAAATACATGCTTTTAGGATAATTGAATTGACCATCGTATACCCTTATGTTGTGGTTTTGGTTGCCTATCACATTGAAGCTGAATTTCCCATCCGGGGCGTCGCCGCCGGTGCCTTCCGTGCCGATTAAGACCTCATCTAAAAAGACCTGATATCCCCTCATTCCCTGGGACTGAATGGTAACCGGAGTGTCTCCGCCAACTGCCGTCTGTGTTGGATAAGATGTGCCGTATGTCTGGTAAGAGGTAGATGATGCGCTGGTGGTGGTCTGGAACAGGCCGCTTGTAGTGGTCTGACCTGCATTGGGCTGATTGTAGGCATTAGTGGAGGGCGGCATTTGGCCTGCGGTCGTGGTCTGCTGAGTCGTTGGTGCCTGGCTGATCACATCCACAATGATTGAGTTGCTGGGCTGGTTGTTGAGCACGAAGAGCAGAACGTGCCTGCCCACTTTATCCGCCCTGAAGTTCAGGCTGTTGTAGCCTGTGTAGAAATTAACTTGCTTGCTGGTTGTATTCAGAGCATCCGTCTGAACGATTTCGTAGTAATCGGCCTGTCCGCCTGCCGGGGCAAAGGCGATGAACTGCATGCCTGTTCCTGCAGGAACTATGGCGTACGCGGACCAATCCAGGCCCTTCTGAATCCACAGCTCATTGCCTCTTGCGGCGGCTATGGTCGACTGGTACTGGGTGTATGTGACTTCCCGGCCGCTGCCGAAATATATCTTGGAGGGCATCTTATGTGTGACATCAATTTTCACAGGGTTAAAGCCGATCACGGGCACGCTGGTATTGATGTAGAACTCTGACAAGAAGGAAGAAGCACTGCTGGTGTTCTCGAACTCCGGGCCAAACCACGGGCTGCTCAATTCCGCGCCCGTGCCGCTGATGCCGAAAAGGCTGTTCACATAGTCTTCGCTAAAAGCTCCTCCGGTCACATCAATGGACTGCTGCATGGAAAAGCCCTGTTCTCCTATCGCACCTGCTGCTCCTGCCCCCAAAATCATGGCCAGAAGACATAAGCATAAGCAATTAAATCTCAATTATAACACCTCACTGGTTGCTGCTTTGGTGATATATTATTTAGCTTTAAGTATCTCCTGAGTCTCATCTGAACCTCATGGAAAGCTGGCTTAATCCTGGAGATCGGGTTAACCGCGTTCGTTAGAGTCCGCTGCTTGGCGCAAAAAAGTGCAGCGGGAAATTTTGGGCATAGAGCTAGCGATCCTTGTGAAAAGGCGGCGCGCCCGCATAGAATGCAATTTATAACAATTACTTTTTTAGTAAGCTGCCTCCAGGCTCCATTTGTTCAGCTTGCCTGCATCTCTGCTTGCCAAATCCCTGATCCTGAGGATCCATTTGCCTTTCATGGATTGACCGAGGAGGGCGACTAAAGAGGCCTTTGATTTGGAATCATAACTCTTCAGCAGATTCTGCTTGCCGATGCCGGTGCGATTGTGCAGAATGGCTCTTTTGCAGCCAGGTGATATGAGTTCTACTCTCAGGTTGGAGATGTTTTTGTGGCTTATGTCCACTTCCACCACCAGCCTCTTCACCTTGCCCTCCTGGTCGAGCAAAATGGCATTGACAAGGCCCGAAGGACTATTGTCCGGGATTATCTCACCGGATATCGACGATCCTTTGGCAACATGATCTGTCTTTTCTTGCCCCATCACAAATGTTATGACACGACCCGGCTCTCCGATATTTGATATAATCATGCCCGAGTCAGAGCCGTCCCATAAAACAGAGGTCGGCCTTGTATCGTGGCTGAGGGCAATTCCCACCATACGGCTGAAGAGATCCTTTTCGTCACCCATGCTGCGGTTGGTTTCCAGATCCAAGCTGCCGTCCGCCTGCAAGAGCCCACACTGGTAATGCTTGGACGCAGATCCTCCCTGCCATTCATTTGAGCCTAATGTGTCGCAGTGGTAAACGGCCAGGCCGCCGGCGGGAATGGATGCGTCAAGATCTATCCCGGAGCGGTTCTCAACCATGAAGTACTCATTTATTTTGCCCGTCTCATAAATCATGGCTGTACCGTAATCCCCATGGTCTGCCTGATACTGGCCGGGCTGGTTGAGGCGAACCTTTTTATCGCACCATCCCACCAGGTTTCGGAGAAAGGCGCAAACCGGCGCAGGTGTTCTTCCATCATCGTTATGGTTTCCGGCACTCATGAGGCAGAAGTAGCCAAGGCCAGCGCTCTTCTCGAAGTCACCATCTCGATTGCCGTAATCGTAGAGGTCCGGCCAGCGGCAGAGCATGTGGCCGCTCTCATGGCAAAAGGTTCCGATCGAGAGGTCCTCCTTGCTTCTGCCCATGCTGGAGAGCATATAAAAATAGGTCTTCATGTTTTTGTACTGAAGGTCTATGAAGTAGTTATGTGGCCATAGCTCTCCCAAATATTGGGTCTGGCCTGCATAAAGAAAGCTCATGGCATCGACTGTTCCCACTCCTCTCGAGTCAAACTTCTCCAGCGCGATGCCGCCTTTGACAGCCAGGTCCAGGGCCTCCTTGACGAGCAGGTTTTCCGTGTAGTATTGACGATTGTGGCTTAAGGTTATGGGCCCCACCACCTCGTTGGTGTAGTCCAGCTTGCCGCTGGACATGAGACGGAAATACTCTCGGACAGAGCAGAAGTTGCCGTTCTCATGGTAGCCCTGGCCATTGAGCAGGGCGTCAACATCTGCGGCTGTGACGGAGCTCTTCACATCCGTGAACTGGACCAGCACCGTCAGGCCTTTTATCTCGCCCTCGGAAACCCGCCTTCCTTCTAAAAGTCCCTTCTCCGGTCCGAAGGTTCTGAGATTAAGGCTGGGCTTGAAGGCGGATGGGTGTGGATTCATCTTGGCATATCTAGATTCAAACTTGCGGTTTCTCACCTCTTCTGATTCTTTGAAGTGGCGTCGGACACCATCGGGTGGGCTAAGGGAAGAATCCACTCCACTGGAGACGTACTCGCCTGAGATCAGGAGGGCATAGCAGTACAGTCCATGGTCCTGATCGTAGACTACGGAATAGCCGTCTATATTCTCATACCGGGAATAAAACTCATCTCCGTAGACTCGAAGCTGCACTTCTGGGCCCTTCTCTTGAGGAAAGGTCAGAAACTCTCCAAATATCGAACTCATGGCAGATCAACTTCGCGGGTGGGTGCCTCAATGCGGTGCTCAGGTCAACCTGTTATCTGCTAACTATTTAATTATTTTCTATTGTAAAAAAAGTTTTTGTGGAATGCTTACTTGCGCCCTATCCCCTTCTCCATGGCCTCTTTCGCCAGCCTGATTGCACATAGCTCCGAGCACATGGTGCAGGTGTCCGTCTCCACGCCCCGCCGGTGACGGATCTGCTTCGCTCTTGCCGGATTTATGGCCGCCTGAAACTGTCCTTCCCAGTTCAGCTCAGCGCGGGCGCGGGCCATCTGCAAATCCCAGGCGCGGGCTCGCTCGCGGACTCCGGGACGGGTGAGGTCCGCGGCATGCGCAGCTACGCGGGTGACGTAGGTGCCCTCGATCACATCCTCAATGGTGGGCAGGTCCAGGTGTTCGGAGGGCGTGGTGGCGCAGAGAAAGTCCGCGCCCGCCATGCCTGCAATCACTCCGCCCATGGCGGCGGTGATGTGGTCGTAGCCGGGCGCAATGTCTGTGACCAGCGGGCCCAACAAATACAGTGGTGCGCCGTCCGTCAAATGCTTCATGGCCTTGACGCTGGTTTCGATCTCATCGGCAGGCACGTGTCCCGGCCCTTCCACCATAGCCTGCACACCTTCCGCGCGCGCTCTCTTCACCAGCTCGCCCAGCATGATGAACTCCATGTACTTAGCGCGATCCGAGGCATCCTCAATGCAGCCAGGCCGAAGGCCATCGCCCAAAGAGAGGGTCAGATCATACTCTTTGGCCATCTCCAGAAGATAGTCGTACTCAGAGTAGTAGGGATTGTCTTCGCCCGTCTCGCTGATGTACTTCATGGTCAGAGAACCGCCGCGGCTGACCACATTCATGATGCGCGGATCGTTGGCCAGCCGCTCCAGAGAATTCTTGTTGACACCAACATGCACTGTGACGAAGTCTACGCCGTCTTTGGCATGTTTTTCCAGGGCGTTGAACATGCCCTGACTTGTCAGGTCCTTCTTGACGGCAGCATTGTAGAGTGGAACGCTGCCCACGGGAACGCGGACTGCATCCAAAATCATCCGCCGCACTGCATCCAGATCCCCGCCTGTGGACAGGTCCATCACCGCGTCTGCGCCCGCGGCCACGGCCGCCAGGGCCTTTTCCACCTCGCTATGCGGAGAGTCCAGGTTTTGCGATGTGCCCACATTCACATTCACCTTGGTGGTGAGCAGCTCGCCTATGCCAGTGGGCTGCAGCCTCACGCGGCGGATGTTTCTCGGTATGACCGCCCGGCCCAAGGCCACAAGACGGGCCAACTTCGCCGGCTCTATTCCCTCGCGCTTGGCCACGGCCTCTATCTCAGGGGGCACGCGGCCTCTCTTCGCCTCTTGCATCAACGTCATCGATACCAACTAATATATTGTAAGACTTAAGTTGTTTATCTCATGGTTGAAGTGCATAAGGTTAGCGGTGCGGCCTTTGATGGCAATGTCTACCTGATCCTGGACAAAAAGCCCATTTTGGTAGATGCAGGCATGATGGCCGGCCCTACCCTCAAGAATATCAAGAAATTTATCGATCCCGCAAAGATCGAGATGATCGTACTCACTCACTGCCACCATGACCACTCCGGCGCGGCTCCGGCGCTCAAGGAGGCCACAGGAGCGCAGCTCCTCTTAAGCGAGAAGGAGGTAGGCGCGGTGGGCGATGACCTGGCATCCGTAGCCTATCTATTCGGCCAGCAGGCTCCGGTTTATGAGGTGGACGAGACGCTCAAGGAGGGCATGGTTCTGGATATTGGAGAATGGAAGCTGCGGGTTATGGAGACGCCCGGCCACTCCCTGGGCAGCCTCTGCCTCTACGAGGAATCTGCGAAGGTTCTTTTCTCTGGGGACACCGTATTTCCGGACGGGAACATCGGCCGGACGGATATGTACGGAGGCGATACGCCGGAGCTTGTCAAGTCCATTGAGCGGCTGACAAAGCTGGATGTGCAAACCATGTATCCAGGACACATGGAGATCACGAGTCGCGACGTCAACCGCCAGATTCAAATGAGCCTTCGCTTTGCGAAGAGCATAATGTAAAAGTTCGTGTTTGAGCACATCATTGAAATAAAACCGGAATCAATACCTATGACCGACAAAAATGATCTGAAGAATCGGGAATCGCAAGCCATATTCCAGACCTACGCCCGCCAGGATGTAGTCCTCGTGCGCGGCAGTAAAGCCAGTGTCTGGGACTCGGAGGGAAAAGAGTATCTGGACTTTGTGGCAGGCATCGCCGTGAACAACGTGGGCCACTGCCACCCGGCCGTAGCCCGGGCCATAGCCAGGCAGGCGGAAACGCTAATCCACACATCCAACCTCTACTACACGGAAAATCAGGTGCTTTTGGCTGAGGAGCTGAAGGCCCTCACGGGCATGAAGAGGGCGTACTTCTGCAACTCCGGCGCAGAGAGCGTGGAGGCTGCCTTAAAGCTGACCCGCCGCGCCACAGGCAAATCAAAGATCGTAGCAGCCGAGCGCGCCTTTCACGGCCGCACCCTGGGCGCTTTGGGCACTACCTACAAATCCGTCTACCGCGAGCCTTTCCGGCCTTTGAATGAAGCGACATTCGTTCCTTACAACGATATCGAGGCTCTCAAAGCCGCTGTGACAAACGAGACTGGTGCCGTCATCTTAGAGCCGGTGCAGGGAGAAGCCGGTGTCTATGTGGCCGATGCGAAATACCTGCGTGCGGCACGCCAGATTTGCGATGATAAGGGCGCTCTGCTCATCTTCGACGAGGTGCAGACCGGCTTTGGACGCACGGGAAAGTGGTTTGGCAAAGATCACTTCGGCGTTATGCCGGATATGATCACCCTGGCCAAGGCCATGGCCGGCGGCCTGCCCATTGGCGCCATGCTGGCCGCTGGCCCAGCCGCGGAAGCCTTCCAGAAGGGCGACCACGGATCCACCTTTGCCGGAGGCCCCCTCATCTGCGCCGCAGCTCTCGCCACCATCCAGGTGATAAAAGATGAGATGCTGGTGCAAAGGTCTGAGGAGATGGGCGCATACCTTAAGAGCCAACTGAAAAAGCTCGCGCCCAGGGAGATACGGGGCCTGGGATTGATGGTCGGCCTGGATCTCGATGCGGACTGCAAGCTGCTGGTGGAAAAGGCTCTGCAAAAAGGAGTGCTGATCAACAGCACCGGCGAGCACACCCTCCGCTTCATACCGCCCCTGGTAGTCGGAAAAGCTGAGATTGATAAAGTGGTGAGCGTGATTGGAGAGTCACTCTGATTCCTGGCGGCAAGCCAAGCTCCGTCCGGTATTGGGTCAGCTCAAGCCCTACGTAGCCGGCAAGGGCTTTGGCGAGATCTCTCGCAAATATGGCCTGAAGCCGGAAACGATAGTAAAGCTGGGCAGCAACGAGAATCCCTACGGTCCCAGCCCGAAGGTGGCGCAGGCTTTAGCCTGCATCTCTCCCGAAAGATACCCGGAGCCCGAGGAGCTGATAGCGGGCATCGCCGACTATACCGGTTTTCCCGAAGAGATGATAATAATCGGAGCGGGCATGGATGGTGTTATGGATACCCTGACCCGCCTCTTTTTGGAAAAGGGCGACCGGACTTTCATTCCCACACCTACCTTCAGCTACTACGAGATATTGACCATAACTGCAGGCGCCGCGCCCATCCTCTCGCCTCGCGGGCCGCAGTTTGAGATCGCAAGCCGTATGCCGCCGGACACAAAGATGGCCTTTCTCTGCTCACCCAACAATCCCACCGGCAATGTTGCGAGCGAGGAGGAGATTGCCGCTCTGCTGGAGAGCACAGAGGCAATTGTGTTCCTGGACGAGGCTTATGTGGAATTCGCCGACAAGAGTCTCATCCGACTTGTGGGGCGGTACGACAACCTGATCGTAGGCCGCACCCTGTCCAAAGCCTTCGGCCTGGCCGGCATGCGTCTTGGATATGCCGTAGCGCCCCGGTGGATAGCCGACCAATATAGAAGAGCTGCGCCTCCTTTCTATGGCATAAGCTGCGCAACGGTCGCCGCAGGCGCGGCGGCGCTGTCCGATCTGCCCTTCATGCGGCTCTCCGTGAAAAAGATAGTATCTGAGCGGCACCGGCTGCAAAAGGAGGTAAAGGCATTCCCATCCCAGGCCAACTTCCTTTACCTGGAGACGCAGCAAGAATCTCGTGAATTTGTGGAGAAGTTTCTGGCCAGAGGCATCATCATTCGCGACTGCCGCTCCTTTTGGGGGGCAGGCGAGCATCATGCACGGGTGACCGTGGGAACGCCGTCGGAGAACGACCGCTTCCTTTCCGCGTTCCGGGAAATATGCAAATAGCACTGACCGGCACACCCGGCACGGGAAAGACTACCATTGCCGGGCTCTTGCCTTACCGGGTCATCGACATAAACGCCCTGGTGAAAGGGGGCATGAATTTCGGCAAAGATCCGGAAAGGGGCTGCTTGGAGGCGGATATGGATGCGCTTGCTAACTATCTGGCAACGCAAAACCCAGATGAAACCCTTATCCTGGAAGGCCATTTCTCCCACCACTTCGTAGATATGGCCATAGTCTTGCGGCTGGCACCTTCCCTACTCAAGTTGCGGCTGGAAGCGCGAGGCTACTCTGCCTCAAAAATAAAAGAGAACCTGGAGGCAGAAGCATTGGATGTTATTCTGGTCGAGGCTGTGGAGCTATGCGGCCGGGTTGATGAGATTGATGCTACCGGGAAGAGCCCCCGGAAAGTGGCGGAAATCGTGGAGGAAATCGTCCGGGGCGATCTGCATCTTCCTCCCGGCCAGGTGGACTGGCTGAACGAATTTTTTGGCTGAGATTGAGATCTCTAGCCCGGAGTAGAACTGGTTTTGATCTGGGCCAGCATCTCCTCTGATGGATGCATCATCTTATTTTCGTCGCATACATTCAGGAGATGGCCTATGCGTCCGGCCGCCTTTTCCAGAAAGTTGAGGCCATATGTGCCGTCGGCATCAGCACATGCAACGACCACTGCACCATTTGCCTTGCCTTCACAAATTATGGGTGCCGACATCCAGCGGCGTTGTGAGCCCTCTTCACATTTATGGACACGAGGCAGGACTAGAAGAATGCCTAATTCCACTCCATTGATAAATTCGATCAGCTCCTCCACCGATCCGTGCAGTGCCCGCAGCACCAGGCCGCTCTCTTCCTGGAGAAATACTCCACCGACCGGTGCACCTTCCATGCCTGTTATGAGATGGGCCAGGGCGCGGGTCAGCTTCTTATCCATATCCTCCGATGATGGCAAACATGTCTGCATTATTCCGTCTATGGCGGCAAGTTCCCGGTTTGCTTGCATTATTCCAATCTCCAGCTCTTTTCTAGCCGTTATGTCCAGGAGATTGCCCAGGATTGCTCTCTTGCCTTCGTACTCAATGGGAATTGTCCGAAACTCAATCCAGCGATAAGTTCCGTCTTTGCGCTGCACCTTGGACTCATAAACGGGTATATCGGACTGCAAGTCGCGCTGCAGGCGGGTCACGCATTGCATATCATCGGGCTTCACGAGTTGCCAGAAGGGCAGGCCAAGCAAGCTTTGTGCTGAGCAGCCGAATATCTCGCCCAGCTTTGGATTGACAAGCCGGAAGCCGCCATCCTGCAAAATGTAAATGCCTGCCAGGGCGTTCTCCACAATATTTCTGTGAATTCTCTCCGATCGCTCGATCTGGCAGCGCATTGCTCTTTCATTGCCCTTGAATCTGGCCTCTTGAATAAGGTTCTCGAAGACATAAGGAAGGCTCTTGAAGCTTTCCAGGCTCTTGACCACATATTTGGTAGCCCTGTTCTCAAAGGCCACCACTGCCATCTCTGTAGTGCCGTGGCCGGAGACCATGACCACGGGAATGTCCTGATCAAGCTTTCTAATCTTCACCAGAACATCCAGCCCGCCAATGCCTGGCAAGACCAGGTCAACTGATATCAGGTCATAGGCAGTGGCTGCGATCATCCTCAGTCCTTCTTCACCTGAGGCGGCAAAGTCCAAGAAGAATTCATCATGCCTTCTAAAGCCCATCTTAATCAGCTCGGCATGTTCTGGATCATCTTCGATAATGAGTATGCGAAATCCTACCATGAGAATCCCTCCCTGCTCAAATAAGGATAATATATTTGCATATTTCAGTCTTTCTACCAGTTTAGAAAAATATTAAGGATTTTGATCGCCATAGATTTAATAGCCTGCAAATGCATAAAGCAGAAAGGATGAAACTATGCATTGCCCTCTTTCTCTTGCTTCTCGTCGCTTCCTGTCAGGCCAAGACACTAATTGTCGATCCGGGCGAATCAGGAGATGCTAAGACTCTTTTAGCCGCCATCTTCATGGCCGGCAATGGAGATACGATTCAAATCCAGCCAGGAAATTATTCTGGAGCTATTGTGGACAAAAGCGTGAACATCTCCGGCAGTGGTCCTGTAATTGTAGACGGATCATTAGTTGTGACTGCGCCCGGCTGCAGGGTATCCGACATCACTATAAAAGCCCGAGGAAAAGAATCTGGCGTCAGCCTCGCCTCCCAAGACAATCAACTCGTGCGCTGCATCGTATCCGGCATCGCGACGGCCGTCAAAGTGACCGGTGTGAATAATTCCATAAGCGATTGCCGGATCGATTCGCCTCAGGGTGTAGAGATATTCGGCGCGAAAAATGAGGTTCTACAGAGCGTCATATCGGGCAGCACGGCCGTTAGAATCAATGGCACCTGGGATGGCCTGATTTCCGGCTGCAAAATCTCAGCTTTGCAAGGGGTGTTGGTTGAAGATTCTAAAGGAAACACTGTTGTCAATAACACATTTTCTGGAAACGGATTTGGTGTGGTGCTCACCAGATCCCATGATAACGATGTTTCCTATAATAACCTGTCTCGTGGCCATGTGAGCGGTCTTGATGTTGTCGACTCTCGCAGTAATAACCTGACGAAAAACTACATAACAGGCGGTAAAGTCGGCATAAGCCTGAGGGGATCGCAAAACTGCAACGTCACCGGCAACATCTGTGTGAAGAACGAGCGGGCAGGAATATTTGCGGAAGGAGCCTCTCAAAATCTCCTGGTGAGCAATAATCTTTCCGAGAACGGCAACGGCATACTTCTTCAGGGATCGTGGAAAAACTCTCTCATCTTCAATCAAGCATACCGGAATGTCTATGGAATATCTTTGCGCGGCTGCGCGGAAAATATGCTGAGAGAGAACATTTTTAGGGAGAACTCTTACAGCCTGCGTGTTGATTCCGGCCAGGGCCTATCGGGTTCATCAAATTACGATTTCTTTGTGCAGGATATCGACCCGAGCAATCTTATGGACAATAAGCCGGTCTGCTATCTGGTAGGAAAAGCTGATCTCATGGTTCCAAAGGACTGCGGATTTTTGGGGCTAATATCCTGCAAAAACATCAGTGCCGCCAACTTAAGCCTAAAAAACAGCAGCATAGGCGTGTTGCTGGTCAATTCCACCAACTGCAATATCCAAAACAGCAGCATCTCACGGGCTGAAACGGGATTTTTCCTTTTGGGTAGCCTGGCCTGCACCATATCCCGCTGCAGAGCTTCGGACTGCAGGATTGGCTTTGCTGCAGACGGATCATCCGGTTGCCAGTTTTCCTACGACCAGGCCCGCAATTGCTCTGCCGAGGGCTTTCGCGCTGATAACGCAGAGGGCCTGAGCCTATTGGTGTGCGAAATGCAGTTCTGCCAATGCGGCATGGCTCTTCATGAATCCCGGCTATGCAGGATTCAAAACTGCAGCATCGGCGAAAATCAGGAGGATGGAGTGCTTCTCAGCAAATCCCATAATTGCTCTCTTATCGGAAATGCAGCATTTTCCAATGATCGAGGCATATCCCTCACGGGCAGCAACTCCTGTTTCCTGCAGGCAAATAATGCCAGCGAGAACAATATGGACGGCTTCTCACTGCAGCAGCTATCTTATGCCTATGTCCAAAGCAACATAGCCCTAAGAAACGGCCAGGGAATCTATGTTCAGTCCTCTCGCCGTTTGAACCTCACTGGTAATATCATGGGTGAGAATAGCCGTTTTGGCCTGCGCATGAGCAGCTCAAAGGACTGCAACATCACCGAGAATAACATATATGATAATCGGCTCGCGGGCGCCAATTTAGTGGACTGCGCTGGATCTTTGCTCTACCACAACGTCTTCGCGAAAAACGGCATCCAGAATGCTGTGGATAACGGGCAAAACCAGTGGGACGGCGGGCCTGCGGTCGGCGGCAACTACTGGAGCGACCATCCGGTCTTCGGCAATCCTGCGGATGTGCCGCGTCAAATTCCCGGAGGCAGAGAAGATCGCTATCCATTCCAGGACCCGTGGGGGTGGCTTTGATGGATCAAAAGGATCTTGATCTCCTTAAAATCGCCCAGGACGGAGTGATTCTTGCATCGCGGCCCTATCAGGTCTTGGGAGATATGGTGGGCATATCCGAGCAGGAGGTTATAGTTCGTCTCTGTGCCCTGCAAGAGGAGGGCATAATTCGTCGCTTTGCCGCCACCATTGGTCACAGGGCTCTGGGAATTGTGGCCAATGCCATGATTGCCTGGAAGGCGGCTCCCGAAGATGTGGAAAGGGCCGGCATGATGTTTGCCTCAGTCGAGGAGGTCACCCATTGCTATGAGAGGGCGATCGCCGATGACTGGCCTTATAATCTTTATACCATGGTACACTCAAAAAGCCGGGATGACTGCCTAATGATCGCAGATCACCTATCGCAAAGGTCAGGCATAAGCGATTACAGGGTGCTATTTAGCGATTTTGAGTACAAGAAGACCAGTGCCAGGATTTAGCAGAGGCGACAATGGTCGAACTACGAGATATCAAATCAAGAAGGCCGCATTTGCCCATTTTTCTGGACCTCACGACGCGGCTTGTGGTGATTTTTGGTGGGGGGGCTGTTGGCGAGCGCAAAGCCAGGCTGTTTTCTCAATATGGGCCTGTGAAAGTATTGTCCCGTGATTTCTCTCCCGGGCTCCTGGATATGGCGGCGGACCCGCAAAGGAGAATTGAGCTCTTGGAGTGCGATCTATCCTGCAGTTTCGGCAAATATCTACAGGGAGCATTTATCGCAATACCTGCCACCAGCGACTCGAAATTGAATCGCGCCATAGAAGAGTTGGCCATGGCCCATGGAATTCTCGTGAACAAGGTGGAGGGCGTCGGAGATGTGGTGGTTCCATCTATTCTGCAAAGGGGCTCCATTGCCATTGCCATCTCTACAGAAAGCCCTGGCCTTACCAAGTACCTTCGTCTCCGCCTGGAAGAGGAGCTGACTGATAGCTATTCGGACATGGCCCGGCTTCTTTCTCAGATAAGGGTGGAGAACAAAGAGTTGGTGCCACTGCAGAAGGATCGCGCCCGTATAATCTGGGAGATACTAAAGGACGATGAGGTTTGGCGGCTTCTAGAAGTCTCCTATGAAAAAGCCTATATGAGAGCCCGCTCACATGTTTGCCTCGATGAGCGAGATTGCCTCGATGCTGGTGACACACCGCAAGGCCTCCATTGATGAGATTGAGCGGGCCTGGCACGGAGATGTACAGACTCTTCTCAAATGGGTGGGCTCACTGGAGAGGGTAGAAGAGTGCGCTGTTCTCAAGACCTGCAATCGGGTCGAGATTTATGTCGTCAGTGCGCGCGGCGAGAAAGTGCTCTTCGACCTGGCCAAAAAGGCGCGCGTCTCTTCTCGCATAATCGATTTTCATGATCATGATGAGTCTCTGCTTCACCTCTTGCGCCTGGCTTCGGGGCTTGAGTCCATGATCATAGGTGAGGACCAGATCTTGGGTCAGATGAAGGAGCTGGTGGCCATGGCGGCCAAGGCGGGAACGACAGGATGGATGCTGGATACGGCCTTCAAAAAAGCTATTGCTGTCGGAAAACGGGTAAGGAAAGAGACCAAAATCAACGAGCGATCCGTATCCGTAGGTTCTGCCGCCGTTGACCTGGCGCAGGAAATTCTGGGGGATTTGAGGGGCGTGTCCGTTCTGGTAATTGGCACCGGGGAGACGGGAGAGCTGATATCACGAGCGCTTTTGGCCAGGGATATCGGATCGCTGGTGGTTACCAACAGAACCTACAGCTCAGCCCAGTGTCTGGCCGATTGCCTGGGTGCAAAGGCCGTGCCTTTTGAGGAGATGAAGGACCGCCTCAAGACGGCTGATGTGGTTATAAGCGCCACCTCCGCGCCCCATTATATCCTGCTCAAAGAGGACATAGAGAAGGCCATGGCGGGACGAGAGGATAAGCTGCTCATAATAGATATTGCCAATCCCAGAGACGTAGACGAGGCGGCCGCAGAGGTTCCTGGCGTATTGCTGCATAACATTGACAGCCTGAAGAATATCAGCAGCGAGAACATGTTGCTGAGGATGGCGGAGGCCAATCAGGTCGAGACCATAATCGCTGAAGAGATGCAGCTACTAAAGGCCAAATATAAGAGAAAACAGGCAGAGGATCTGCTGGCCCGGCTATATTCCAAGGCCGAGGTTATCAAGGATCAAGAGGTCAAGCGGGCCATGAACAAGCTCTCTGCCAGACATACTTTGGGCGAGATCGAGCTGCAGGTACTGCAGGACATGAGCCATTCCCTTGTAAACAAGATATTCTCTGAGCCCACCAAGACCATCAAGCGGGCAGCGGAGCAAGGGGACACAGAGGTCCTTAATGTTGTCAGTGAGCTATTCCGTCTGGAGGAAAATATATGAGGAGAATGAGGCGGCTAAGGGCGCCAAAAATCAGAGAGATGGTGGCGGAAACCAGTCTATCCTGTAATGATCTCGTGCAGCCTATCTTCGTAGATGAGAGAATATCCGTGCCGAGGGCAATTGAGGCCATGCCCGGACAGTTTCGGCAGAGCCTGGAGAGTCTGTCGGCGGAGGCGGGCATCCTCGAAGATCTGGGCGTGCCTGCTGTGCTTTTATTCGGTCTTCCTGTTCAAAAGGATGAGGTTGGTTCTGGTGCCTACGATCCGCATGGCATAATTCAGAAGGCGGTAGCAGCCATCAAGGAGACTACCGGACTGATAGTAATAACTGATTTGTGCCTGTGTGAGTACACCAGCCACGGGCACTGCGGCCTCATTCGGGGTGAAAAGATACTCAATGATGAGACGCTGCCATTACTGGGAGAGACGGCTGTGAGCCACGCGGCAGCTGGTGCGGATATAGTAGCGCCCAGCGGCATGATGGATCACATGGTGCAGGCCATACGCGCCGCTCTGGACATGGACGGATACATAGACACGTCCATCCTCTCCTATTCTGCCAAGTACGCATCCACCTTTTACGGCCCATTCCGCGAGGCGGCCGAGTCCGGCTTTGCCTGGGGCGACCGCAAGGGATACCAGATGAATCCATCCAACTTTTCCGAGGCGCTATGGGAGGTGCAATTGGATGTCGAAGAAGGTGCGGACATGGTCATGGTCAAACCTGCCATGCCCTATCTCGATGTTCTGCGCGCCGTCAAGGACATGTTTGCCATGCCTACTGCCGCCTATCAGGTCTCAGGCGAGTATTCCATGATTGCTGCTGCTGCAGAGCAGGGCTGGCTGGACGAGAGGGCGGCATTCCTGGAGGCGCTCACCTGCATCAAGAGGGCGGGCGCTGATATGATAATCACCTACTGGGCTAAGGAGTATGCCAAGCTCGGCCTTTAGGATAAAGAATCTTGGTTTCCTGATTTTGCAGGGGCCATCATACCCCATCAAAAGGGACGAGGGGATCAGTACCCCTGCTCCTTTTGCCTAAATTGTCAGTTCAATGGTTCTGCCGTTGATTACATCTTCTTCGCTCACGTCGAGGTTTTCCATCTTCACGGCATCTTTGTTTCCAGAGAAAACTAAATACGGCGTGATCGCATGGCACTCATTTCGGCTTTCTGTAGAGTAAGGAACTCTTATCTCAAATGAATCACCGTTTGCTTTTGCCTCATCGACATAAATGAAGTGCCTTCCTTGATTGGTGGTCATATTGAGCAGGGCGCCTACTTTCTGGCCCGGTCCGGCCCGAACTTTTATCAATGCACCGGGAACATACTCAAAGATCTTGATCTTGCTCTTGGCCGAGCTTTCTCCAAAAAATGTATTCGATTCATGTATCAGCCGGAAGTGGCCAGTGCCTGCGCCGTCGGAGAGGTAGAGTCTGCCTAAGGTCGTATTAAAGAGCCTTTCCTGTGGTATGACTGAGTATTGCGAACCGTAATCTTCCATTTTCATGTAGCTGCTCAGATTCTCATTGGCCCAGGTAGTGAGAGCGGCAAGTTTGCCGTAGATCAGGCTATAATCGGCAAGGATGTATCTAGATCCCCTCGCATCCAGCACGGCGGTGGCTTCTTCCTCGCTTTCCGATAGATAGAATTTGGCAGCATCCGCCACACCCGCCTGGAAATTGTTGGCTACTACCGGCCGCTCGGCCAGGTAAAGGATCCAGTTTCCATAGTCCCACCAGCTCATGACGCTGTACTCGGCTGTCTTTTGGGGTGCCTCAAAGAAGCTGGTTGTGTTGCTGTTTTCTTTCAGCCAGGAAAGCGATTCCTCCCAGTCACCTGCTACTGCCGGGGGCGTGCTCTGGACAAAGGAGGCCGCATCCCAGGCGGTGGGCAGGACAAGAAGCAAAAATAAAACCGCGGCCACTAATCTCGGAGACCTTGCAGCCATGGGGCTTGCTTCCTTGTATCTCTTATCGGCCATCTCAAGTAAAAAGAAGAATAGTATGCTTATCAATAGTCCCATGGATATCGTAGAGATGTAAAGGAACCTGGATTGCCCCAGGGTAAGAATGAGTGTAGACGCCATCCATAGCAAGAGCAGGGTCCGGCCATGCCTCTTGGTGCCGGTACTGCGGCTGATGCAAATTAAGGACGCTGCCATCCCTCCCAGGGAGATGAGAAGATTCAATCCCAGTAGGGAGAAGACCACCTGAGAAAGAGTCTCTGCATCATAGATGAGTGGCTCGGCCTCGCCGATCTTTCCAATCATCTCGCCACCCCATATGTATTCCAATCCCGACTGAATCATTGCACCCACACCGAAAAATCCGCCGGCGACCCCAGAGAGCATGGCAAATATGGCAGATATTATCAGTATGCTCAGAGGAAATGCCTTCCAGGATATTTTCTTCTTGGCAGCGAAGTGGGCAAGGGCGAACATAGCGGAAAGGGCAATGATCATTGCTCCTATCCCGTGGAAGGATGCCGAGAGCCAGGAAGTATTCCCAAACGGCAGAACAAGGATAGCAGCGATAGCAAAGGCAGCCAAGAGAATTGTTGCCGTCTCTTTAGATGATTTACCATCTTTGAGGTCCAATGTCATCTGGACGGCCGCGTAAAGCAGGAATATTGCCAGGTAGATATCTGCCCCTTGCCAGGTATATGCCAGGGCGGCCATGGCAACTCCTGACGCAAAAGCGTAGTGGTATTTCTTCTCTCGTCGGCTGATGGCCATGATCATGAATAGGAGTGTGATGAGCGAAAGCAGTACTTCCAGACAGTGGTGATCCGTGGCGGCAAACATCGTATAGAGGAGATAATTTGGTGCCAGGGCGGCCATGAATGCGGCGAGGAGTGCAACTTTGTGATCGAAGAGCTCTCTGATTATGTAATAGACCACTACGATGGCTATGATGCCTATGATCATAGGCACAAAGCTGGCCGCCAGTTCGACTCCTGCTTTGCTGTGCTGGCCGAAAGCCACACAGAAGGCTGCAGAGATCTGATCGAATAGAGGGGGCCAGGTTATCTCCAATCCTCGAGGATAATTCAGGTAAGAGTCGAACCAGAGCGTATTGGGAAAATGGTTTGCAGTAAACAAAATTCTGCGCATATGGTAATACTCATCGTAACCCGGCAGCAGAACGCCATTTTCTGTTAATGAGTCTCTCCCTGCAAACAACCTCAACAAGAGGCCCAGGATTAAAACAGCAAAAAGCTCAGCCGGCTCGCTTCTCTTCCTCCCCTGATCCATGCTTCTCGATAATGAGATGGAATATATAAAAGTTTCACTTGACCTTTAATTTTTGTGATCTTCCTGCCATGTCAGATCGCTTGACAGGCTATTATCAATGTCCTGACTGTCAAAGATCACCAGTTCATAGATGACTTCATTCTCTCTCAGCTCTGCCCTAACTCCATAGCTCTCCTCCATCTCTACAAATATTTCTTCCTGCATATCCAGGCCGTGTTCAAGCTCAAAGCCAACAATCTCATCCAGGGAAAAGCCCTGGTCTGATGCAACATTTGCCTTGATCTCTTCTAAGGTTTCCTGTGGCTCTTTCGCGTCCAGGTAGATTATGAAACCATTTATCTCATCTTCGATAAATTCGATCGTGAGCCGTAATTCCCATGGATCATTTGCGATCGTCAATTCTCTTTTGCTCTTCAGATCATCAATCAGAGCCGTAGAGAGCTGGAGCTCTTCCGCCGCCTGATGCATGGCAGCAAAAAGTGGATCGTGGGCCAATGCAATTTCCTCAATGATCTCCTTCCAGAGATCGTAGGTAAGGCTAAACAAGTCTAAAACTCCTGGATATTCAACCTTTTGAGGTCTGAGACGAAATCCGACATGAGATTTTTATTTCTCAAGACTGCGGCAGGATGATATGTGACAAGAAAGCGATCCTGTAAGATCCGGCCGCGCAAGATTGTGACGCCCTGCCTGCCTAAGACTGCCTTTGTGGCTGTATTTCCCATCAGACAGATGATTTTCGGATGAAGGATGTCAATTTGAGCCTGCAAATAGGGGCGGCATTGATCAATCTCTGCTTTTTTCGGCTTTCTGTTTTGCGGGGGGCGGCATTTTATGACGCTGGTTATGAATACCTTTGATCTCTCCAGGCCGGCTTGCACTAGTGCTGCATCCAGTAGCCTTCCCGCCCGGCCTACGAATGGCTTTCCGGTGAGGTCCTCCTCTCGGCCGGGGGCTTCTCCTACCAGCATGATATCGGCGGGAGCGGGGCCGCTGCCCGGCACGGCGCGTTTTCTCTCTTGGAAGAGAGGGCAGCGGTGACATGTACAGATTTGCTGGTCAAGATGACTGAGATCGATCGGATCCATGATGACTTTTTCATTTCCGTTGTTGATAATCTTTTTCTTCAAAGAAAACGAAAGGTTCTTATTTGCTCAAAACCTGTAGCCAAATGAGGAGGGCAGAAGATGCAGTTTGCAGAGTGGACTTATCCCTTGAGGAAGTTTGACGACATCTATTATACCATTGAGAGGATCGTTTACGGCAAAGGTGATCTGAAGGGATTCACCACGGAAGATATCTATAATAACCTGAGGGATAAGCGATTTTTCCAGGATGTACCGGAGCTGAACCGATACCTACTGGATAACGGGTCAAAGTATAAAATAAGAAAGATGGACGATGCCTGGGAGCGCTACTACTAGTTGCCCAAAATTGGCAACTAGTGCTTCATCGAACCTTTTTCTGCAAAGTAGATATTTTTTTCATCAATTCCCAGTTCCACAAATCTGCCGGTGGCCAGAATGCAGTGGCTGTGTTTGAGCGGTGCTACCCTCACGCCTGCGGATACCACCGATTCGGGCGGCAGAACTGCATTTTCGCCGATAACAGCTATAAGGTCACCTCCAATACCATTTTCCCCACCCAAAACACTATGCTCTTCGATGGTGGTGTGGCGGCCGACAATGGTACGGCAGATGCTCACCATGTGCTGAATATGGGCAAAGCTCATGATCATGCTCTCTTTGATTTCCACATCGCGTTCAATAAGGCTGGTATGGCCGATGTGAGAGTTCTCAATGGTCACGCCCTTTTCGATGTGGCAGTTCCTGCCGATGGATACGTTGCCTACAAGCTGTATATCGCCGGAGGCGAGGAATGGCTCGATTTTGGCCAATGTGCTGGGATGAATCCACTGATTGGGCTTATAGTGGTACTTGCGATCGAAATGGCGAACGGCTCCGGATAGGCAGTCCATGGCCGCCTGGTGCAGCCGCTCCGGGGTACCTATGTCTATCCAGTAACCGGTAATGGGGAAGCCGCAAACGGGATAGCCGTTCTCCGTTAAATAAGGGATCAGGTCGCCGCCTATGTCGCGGCCTTTATCTCCCATCCTGGCCAGAACCTCGCGAATGCGGGGCGAGAAGAGGTAGAAGCCGGTGTTGATCATGCGGCTGGGCTCGCTTCCTGCTTTCGGTTTTTCCACAAACCCCTTTATGCACATATCATCGTCCACGCGGGCCACGCCATACTGGGAGATGTTCTCTTCCGGTCCCATCTCTTTGAGGGCTATGGTGAGCAGCGGCTTGTGCTTTCGATGGAATTCGACAAAGCTGGCGAGGTCGATGTCGATCAGATTGTCACCCGAGACCACCAGCAGGTCATCGTTGATCTCGTAGTAGTTCATGCAATAGCGCAGGGAATCGGCGCTTCCCTTGTCATCGTAAAGTGGCTGGTAGCTGAAGTCCTGGTGGTCGGTGATGCCCAGGCGCTTGAAGAAGCCCTCGCCTGCCTTGAAGTAATTGCTCAGGTTGAGGGTGTTGCTGGCACCCTTGCTACCCAGGATGAACCTTCTGCAGCCTTGACTGGCTAAAACCCTGAATAAATTGGCGATTATGGCGGTGTCGCATAGCTCCACCAGCGGCTTGGGCTGGTCTAGAGTAAGCGGATACAAACGCGTTCCTGAGCCGCCGACTGTGGCTAAGACCTGGGGAAACATGACGGCTGCGTTGGTATCCGCAAATATTAAGCCTGTCGCTTCGCCAGTTGTCTCTTATTTCGGTTTCGCTGCACTAGTAGCCGCGCATGATTTTCATGATGATGCGGGCGATCATGAAGGCGATGATGAAAAGGATGGCGTAGAAGGCTATGCTCATTATGTCCATAAGGGGTACTGGTCATTTCTGGTTTATAGATTTGACTGAAAACTGAAAAGGCCGGTTTTCATTTTCTGGTATCGTCGATCATTTGGCTATAATTCAGTGTCTAACGCGATTGAAATCGCGAATATCTGAATAGTCGCTGTTGTAAGTGGGACGAAAATACGATTCTGCAAAAGATTGATCTTCCATAACCACCACCTCCCCTGAGGAACAGGTGCGATTCATGATTCATACCGAGGCCATAGAAAAGGCGAAGGATCACTTCGCCAGGCTGCTGGAGGAGCAGCTTTTGCGCGTTGATCAGATAAAGGCGGGAGATACTTGGGTTGACTACAGCAAGCTCCATCCTCTCATCATCGGCGTTGTGGGCGGCGACGGCATCGGCCCCTACATCACCAAAGAGGCAGTGCGAGTCCTTAGCTACGTTCTGGCCGACGAGATTGCAGACGGGAAGGTACAGCTGCGGGACATTGCCGGTCTCGACATTGAGTCGCGGGTAAATGTCATGAAGGCCCTGCCCGAGGACGCCCTGGCGGCGCTAAAAGAATGCCATGTGATATTGAAGGGTCCACTCACCACGCCCAAGAAGGGTGACAAATGGCCCAACCTGGAGAGCGCCAACGTCTCCATGCGCCGCGAGCTGGACCTCTTCGCCAATGTCCGGCCCGTTAAGGTTCCTGAGAAGGGCATCGACTGGATCTTTTACAGGGAGAACACCGAGGGCGAGTACGTCCTGGGCAGCCGGGGCTACAATGTCACGGATGACCTGGCCGTGGACTTCAAGGTCATAACCACGCCCGGCTCGGAGAGGATTGTGCGCCTGGCCTTTGAGTATGCCAGGAAGAACGGCATTAAAAAGGTCTCCGCGGTCACCAAAGCCAATGTCATCAAGGCCACGGACGGCAAATTCCTGGAGACGGCCAGGCGTGTGGCCAGGGAATACCCGGACATAGCCTTCGATGACTGGTTTGTGGACATCATGGCTGCCAAGCTGGTGGACGAAAAGCGCAGGAAGGACTTCAAGGTCATAGTGCTGCCCAACCTCTATGGAGACATCCTCACCGACGAGGCTGCCGAGTTTCAGGGCGGCGTGGGCACAGCCGGAAGCGCCAACATCGGCAAGCGTTATGCCATGTTCGAGGCCATTCACGGCTCGGCTCCGCGCATGGTGGAGGAAGGCAGGGCAATCTATGCCGACCCGGCCAGCATTATGCGTGCCTGCGTCATGCTGCTGAGGCACATCGGCTTTGTGAATCAGGCGGCTAAAATGGAAGAGGCGCTGGATATCTGCGGCCAGATGGAGAGAAAGGTCGTCCTAACCGGGCGAGCTGATGGGGCAACAGGCGCCCAGTTTGCTGACTATGTCATGCAGACTCTGGGGGCAAAGCTTTAGCTAAAATAATCACATAATAGTATATGTGGAAAATCTAGCTCTGGCATTATTAGGCTTGAGCCGGGAGGACCGCTCCTTGCTCAGTGCTATTGAGACCGGGATGAAGACTCACGAATGGGTCCCATCCTATGTGATCTCAGAGTTATCCGGCCTGCCGGTCCGCAAGGTGGAGTTTCGGCTGGGCCAACTTTTTGAAAAAAAACTGGTAGAGCGGGAGAGCATGCACTACCTCGGCTACCGCATTGACTTTGATGCCTATGATCTTCTGGCACTGTCCGATTTAGTGAAACGAGGGACCGTGAAAGCCTTTGGTGAGAGAATCGGGGTAGGCAAAGAGTCTGTGGTATACGAAGCCCTTGGTGAGATGCACCTGGCCATAAAATTCCACCGTCAGGGAAGGACCAGCTTCAAACATATTCGCCGCCTGCGCGATCATCTCACCGACCAGACCAAAGTGCCCTGGATTTATGCCGCCGCATTGGCCGCTCGCCACGAGTTTGCAGTCATGGAGAAACTCTACCCAATAGTATCCATTCCCAGACCGTTTGCTGTAAGCCGCCATGTTCTGGCCATGGAATTTGTAAGCGGCCCCGCCCTCAACCGCATCACGCTCTCTGATCCTGAGAACGGACTGAACATGATCTTAGGTGAGGTGGCTGCTGCTCTGGGGCTGGGCATCATTCACGCTGACCTTTCCGAGTTTAACGTGATGGTCGATGAGTCCGGACCCAAGATCATCGACTGGCCTCAGGCAGTAGAGGTCACCCACCCCCATGCCCAGGAGCTATTAGAGAGGGACCTGGCCAATGTCTTGCGCTTCTTCGAGCGAAAATACAGGATTGAAATGCCACTGGAAAGGGCGCTCTCGCGCGTCCGGGAGGCAGAGAACCATTGAGCATATTTGGTGTGGATATTGCCAGCGGCTCGCCATCCGGCAGAAGGACGCCAAGCTACTCCATGGTGATCCTGGATGGGGGAGACGTCGCTTGTTTTCACATGATCAGTCGGCATAAGCTGATCCGGCTCATCAGGGAGCGCCAGCCGGAGATCGTGGCCATGGACAACCTTCACGAGCTGGCCTCGGATCGAAGGGAGCTGATCAATATCCTGCGCAGGGTGCCACCCACTACCAAGATGGTGCAGGTGACGGGCGCCGCCCACCCGGAGTCTCTCATCAAGCTGGCCCGCTACCATGGCATCACCTTCGACCGCACCAATCCTCTGCAAGAGGCGGAGGCCTGCGCCAGGCTGGCTGCCAAGGGCGTCGGGGCAGTTTTGTCTGCTTTCCAGGAGAGGACATGGATTAAGGTGAGCCGACGTCGCTCTTTGGGCCGGGGTGGCTGGAGCCAGAACCGCTACACCCGCAAGATTCACGGTGCAGTGATGGGCCTGGCGCGCGAGGTGGAAAAGCAGCTACGTGAGGCCGGGCTGCAGTATACTTCCCGGGCTGTGGAGGGCCTGGGGGGCTATACCCGGGCCGAGTTTGTGGTGGAAGCGCCCCGCGAGAAGGTGCGTATCAATCCCGGCTACTACACCGATGCACAGTTGTTGGTGCAGAGCATGGAGCGGCCCGAGCTGCAGTACAAGTCGCTTTCGCAAGGGCGCGGTTACATCATTGTGGGCCTGGACCCGGGTACGACGACCGGCATCGCTGCGCTGAACCTATCCGGCGAGCTGGTGGACCTGACCAGCTCTCGGGCCATGTCCTCCTCTGATGTGATTGAATGGATCGCAGCAAGAGGCAGATCTCTTGTAGTCGCCACTGATGTTTACCCCACGCCAGGCAGCGTGGAGAAGGTCAAGCGCGCATTTAATGCAGTTCTCTTCTCTCCGGGAGGAGACATTCCTGCGGAAGAGAAGATCGCTCTGGGAAAGGAATTCGGCTACAAGAACGATCATGAGCGCGATGCTCTTGCGGCGGCAGTCAGCGCTTTTAAAAAATATAGAAACAAATTCTTGCTGGTGGAAAAGAAATCTCCCTCCGAGATCGATCCCGACGAGGTGAAGGCGCTGGTGGTGCGAGGCTATTCCATTGAAAATGCCATCTCCGAATTTGTGCCTTCTTCGGCCCACCCCGCCAGGCAAAAGGCACAGCCGCCTGGAGAAAAAGCCGTTATTGATGTCTCGTTCGATGTTTCAGCTGATGCCTCAGCCCTGCGTCTGCAAAATCAGCAGCTTGCCGAGCAGGTCAGGACGCTGCGCTCTTACCTGGATGAGCTGCGGACCGGCCTGGCGGAAAAAGAGGTCGCTCTGAGCGTAGCAAACGGCAAACTCGATCGCCTGCGGGACAAAACGGCTCGCGAGATCAAGCGGCAGCATGAGATCAAAATCCGGGACAAAGAGATCGATCGTCTGCGATCGGTGCTGCGCTCGGAGAGAAAGTACATCAAAAGACTGAAAAAGACTTTGGAGCGCCAGAAGAAGGCGGAGATAATTGAGGATACGCGTGGCCTGCAAAAGCTCAAGCCTTTGGCAGCCTTTACCCGTGAGTCTATTTTGCTGGCTGCGGAGCAATATAGCCTGGAAAAGGGAGATTGGCTTTTTCTGGAGGATGCCAGCGGCGGCGGGAAGAGCACAGTTGAGCTTCTGCGGGAAAAGGAAATCGCCGGAGTGGTAGCGCAGGGCGAGATGGCTCCGGCTGTGCGTGAGCACTTCCTGGGCCTAGGCATTCCTATCTTCACCAGCAAGAGTGTGCCTGTGCAGAAAATCAATAACATGCCCTTCGTGCGGCCGCAGGATGTGGCTGCTGCCAGTGCAGCCTGGGGGGAGGAGACGAAATCTCGCCTGGCCAGACTGCAGGAAGAGCGGCTAGAGAGCCTTTTCCAGGAGTACCGGGTGGAGAGAAAGAAGGAAGAGAAAAGAAAGCAAAAGTCGGAGTCTCCGGGCCACGCGAATTGAGAATGCAGAAAAAATCATAATTCATACTTATTATGAACTGCGCATACCTTTTCCTAAATATGCTTATAAAATAGGTTTCTGTCATAATAGTTGGTGGTAATGTTGCTTTCCATCCGGTCACTACTATTATGTTTATTAATATCAACAATGCTGGCAGGCTCAGCTTCTGCGCAGGATACTGCCATCAATGCCGCTGATAACGCCTGGGTGCTCATCAGCGCCGCTCTCGTCCTGATCATGATTCCCGGCGTGGGCCTCTTCTACGGCGGCATGGTTAGAAAGAAGAATGCCATATCTACGATCATCTTCAGCTTTGCCGTGATGAGCATCATAAGCCTGCAATGGATCTTGTACGGCTACACCCTGGTCTTCGGAAAAGACATCGGTGGCCTCATCGGCGGCCTGGATTTCCTTGGTCTGGCGGGCGTTGGCATGGGCGTCAAAGAGGGCCTGACCATTCCCTCTCTCACCTTCATGATCTTTCAGGCCATGTTCGCCATCATCACCGTCTCTCTGATCACAGGCTCCTATGTGGAACGAATCAAGTTCAGCTCCTTTCTCGTCTTCTCCTTAGCCTGGGCTACTCTGGTCTACGATCCCGTGGCCCACTGGGTCTGGGGCGGGGGCTGGCTGCAGCAGATGGGCGCCCTGGACTTTGCGGGCGGCATAGTGGTTCACATCACGGCAGGCGTTTCTGCCATGGCCGTGGCGATGGTCATCGGTGTGCGCAAAGGCTTTGGCACAGACCCAATGGAGCCGCATAACATTCCCACGGCAGTCATGGGCGCGGCTCTGCTCTGGTTCGGATGGTTCGGCTTTAACGCGGGCTCGGCTCTGGCGGCAAACGGCATAGCTGCTAATGCCTTCGTCACCACCAACACCGCGGCCGCGGCTGCGGCCACCACCTGGATGTTTCTCTCCTGGCGGCAGAGAGCGCCCTCAGCCTTGGGCATCGTCACGGGCGCAGTGGCTGGTCTGGCGGCGATAACGCCCGCTGCCGGCTACGTGACGCCTCTTGCGGCGGTGCCGATAGGCATCGTGGCCGCCATCGTTGGCTACTATTCCATCATTCTCATCCGGGGCAGCGGTAGGGTGGATGACTCGCTGGACGTTTTAGCCTGTCACGGAATGGGCAGCACATGGGGCGTTCTTGCCACAGGCATCTTCGCCACCATTGGCGCGTCGGGCCTGATCGCTGGAAATGCTCATCAGGTTTTAGTGCAGCTCTTGGCTATTGCCGTCACCTGGGGCTACTCCTTTATCGTCACCTTCGGCCTGGCCAGAATCATCGACGCAGTCATGGGCCTGCGTGTGCGGGAAGACGAAGAATCGGTGGGCCTGGACATCAGCCAGCATGGCGAAGGCGCTTACATGTAATGTGGGGAAAGATGAAGAAGATTGAAGCTATAATTCGGCCCGAGAAGCTGCACCTGCTGCGGGGCAAGCTGGACAATAAGGGCTTTTCGGGAATGAC
>JBAQXX010000004.1:0-7493 GCA_049299735.1 Methanothrix sp.
TTGCCAAGGCCGCACCCCAGATAAATCAGAGATACGGCGCAGCGGCCCCCCTGGCCGAAGCCATGGACTATGCAGCCGCACCGTCATCCTCAGGCGAGCTGGAGACGCTCTACATCTTCGAGCTGGATGGGCGAAAAGACCTGGTCATGGACAAGGAGATTGGCTTCCCGCTCTTCGAGGAAGAGTCGCCCCTGGTGAGAGTCTACACATGGGATGCCTCCAGCCAGGCAGAAGGACCAGCCAAGGAGGAGATCCGGGCCAACAACACCCTGACCAATCCATGGCCGACGGGAAAAGCAATGCTCTACAGAAATGACGAGTACGTCTCCACCATCGACATGCCCTACACTCCAGCCGGCACCAATGCCTCTATTGTAGTTGGCCCATCTGCCGATCTGAAGGTGGAGAGCAAGCTCCAGGACTACAATATAACCGAGAATATCAGGGAGATCGGCTCTGGAGCCAGAAATCACACAGTTAAAGAGACCACGCAGATCTGGACCTACTATCTGAAGATCAAGAGCAACCTGGACCGTGCAGCAGCGCTGGAGGTAACCGACGCAGTCCCCCAGGAGGCAGTGATAATCTCAGTCACACCCAAGCCTGCCGAGAGCACGGCCACCAGCCTGAAGTGGAAGCTGGCTCTTGCGCCGCGAGAGAAGGCGGCCATCAATTACACCTACCAGGTGACTACGACGGAGAGCCTGGATAGTGTATATTGATTTTAAAATTTTTCCTTTTTTGTGTCCATTTTCCAGAATGTATCACATTTGAGGTTTGTGCCGGTGTCTAAAAAGATCTAAGGCAATGCCAGATTCGTCAGGCAGAGCGGAACAAGTCCTGCCATCTTTGAGCGATGGAGCGGTGGGAGAATGTACAGAGCACCCGTTATAATGGCTAAGAGCGATCTCTCATCTAAATATGTAAGAGTCGTTTTGCGTCAGTTGGGCTTTACAGATGCAGAAGTAGATGCTCTTATTTGAAATTGAAATGAGGATCTTGCAGCCATAGTTGTCTGCTTATTTCAGTTCAAAATGTTGCTACTCTTGCTCGCGAAAAAAAGACTTATGGGCATAGGGGGCTATAGAGTCTAATCTACCTGCACCCTCTGCGCGTTTACGACCACAAGCTTGGGAAGATGCACCTCTAATATGCCGTCCTTGAAGCTGGCCTTTACCTGTTCCGGCTTGACCTCTATGGGCAGCTTGATATCCCGCTTATAGCCCGCTGTGCCCATCTCCCTGCGCAGGTATTTCCCCTCTCTGGGATTGGCCTTGGCATCGACGTAGAGGCTGTCCTCCGTCACCCGCAGATCGATCTTCTCTTTGCTGGCACCCGGCAGAGCCACCAGAACGATCAGCTCATCTTCCGTCTCGATGAGATCAATGGGGGCAAGATCGCTGCTCTTTGCCTCGCTAATCTCGCTGCTCACATCTCCCAGGATCTTCTTGGCCGCCTGGCTGGCCTGGCTGGACATCCTGGCAGCCTCAACGGCCGCCCTACCGATCACACGTTCCAGATCGCTGCTCCCAGATGAATCAGATTTCATGTTCAAAATAATGTCATTGCCATCATAAATCCTTTTGCATTATCCGTGGCCGTCCTAAAAAGCGGCCATAGCCCGGAGAGACAGGGAAATCTCCATCGTAGACTACATTGCCCCGAACTATTGTCATTTGAGGAAAGATTGCATCTCTTCCCTGATAGGGCGTCCACTCCGCCCGGCTGTGCAACCGATCGGCATTTATCTGCGAGACTGACTTGGGATCGACAATAACCAGGTCGGCGTCCTTGCCAGTATCGATGGAGCCCTTGCCGGCCAGGCCGAAGATGCGTGCCGGCCTAAAAGCCATTGCATCCACCAGCCGCTCCAGGCTGATCAGATTTCTTTTAACCGCAAAGAGCATCAGAGGCAGCATGGTCTCCACGCCCGGCACCCCCGCTGGCGCCTCCCAGATGTCCTCCATCTTCTCCTCAGGCAGGTGCGGCGCATGATCCGAGGCAAGAATATCGATCGTTCCGGAGCGCAGGCCCTGCCAGAGAGCATCGTTGTCCGCCTGGCCCCTCAGGGGAGGGTTCATCTTCAGGTAGGTGCCCTGTTTTTTGTAGTCCTTGATGTTGAGCAAGAGATGGTGGGGCGCCGCCTCGCTTGTCACATTTCGTCCTCTTCTCTTTGCCTGGGCTACAATTTCCAGCCCCTGTGCCGAGCTGAGGTGGCAGATATGCAGATGATTCGACCAGGCCAGGGCCTTATCTATGGCCGCCGCCTCGGCTGCCGCGGGCCGCGCCTGCGAATAAACCTCAGGATCGTGCCGGCCCAATAATTTAGCAGTATTCTCTTTTATGATCAATCCGTCCTCGGCATGAAGGCTGGCCAGCATTCCTGCCTGCTCCACTTCAGCAAAGATTTTCTGCAAAGTCTCATCGCTGTGCTCATAGGAAAAGATCTCGCCTATGGCAGCCACACCGGCTGCAGCCAGCTCATCGATATTTCCTGGCTCCCCATTAAGGCAGAAGTCTACCAGAGAACGATGTCGTGCGATCTCCAGCTTCTCTGCAAAGGAGCGGGCATCCAGTGTGCGAGGAATGGTATTGGGCTGGTCGATTACCGTGGTCACGCCCCCCGCTGCAGCAGCAGCCGAGCCGCTGGCCCAGTCTTCTTTGTAATTGGGCCCAGGATCCCGGAAGTGCACATGGGCATCGATGGCGCCAGGCAGGACCAGCATACCTCTCGCGTCGATTCTCTCCGCGGCCCGGTGTGCTCCGCCCATGGCCGCAATTCGTCCATCTTTGATCCAGACGTCTATGCTCATGAGTCCTTTGGCCGTGAAAACCCGGCCGCTTTTTACAGCCAGATCAAAGTTTATATCCAAACCTCCTCAGCAGCTTGCGCCTCTCCTCGACCTGAGCGGCACTCTCAGCACCCTTAGGCGGGAAGCCGTCGATGACGCCCATAATTCCCCTACCCAGCTCAGTCTCGGCCACGACCACTTGCAGGGGATTGGCTGTGGCGCAGAAGATGCCGCAGACCTCCTGCACGGCCTTGACTGCGTTCAAGACGTTTATAGGAAATGCTCCTTTTATCAGCACCACGAAGGTATGGCCGCAGGCCAGGGCCAGAGAATTCCTTCTGGACGCCTCGATGAGGTCTTCATCGTTGCCCTCCGTGCGCACCAGGCAGTCGCCGCTGGCTTCAGAAAAAGCAACTGCGAACTTTGCGGCAGGGATTGTGCCCGCCATGGCTTCATAGATATCCTCAGCCGTTTTGATAAAGTGGCTCTGCCCCAAAATCAGATTCGCTCCATCAGGAATTTTTATATCTACAATCTTTAGCTCCATCAACAAAACCCTCGCCGAGTATTGTGTGCGACAGCAGACTTATACTTTAGGGAGACGGGATATATTGAGATGCAAGTAGAAATGCCGGATTAAGACGGTTTTAAAAGGGTGTGAAATGAGGCGCGCCTACAGCCGCCCCGCTTGACTTAAATGCGCATCATTTATTGCGTAGTCCCTTCTTCGGCCCCACTGATTGCTTTTCCAATTGCTTGCTCTTTTTAGTAATAATTGAAGATGTAATATAATACACTACTATGAACAAGATGGCTGAATATATCGCCATGCTGATGGATTCCACGATGTTTAAATTCAACAAAAAGTAGGAATACGGGATGTAGACCAATAGAACCATAATGCCGGCAATGGCTGCCTGTTGCATCAGTGTGTACTGCCGAAAGCGTATAATAAGATCTGCATATTTCAAATTAGGAAAATTCACCAAGGATCCTTCACCTCATCGACTTTTAGCATCCCTTTTCTATTCATATAAAGCCTTGTCCACCAGAGATTGGACAGTGGCGCCAAAACCAGCAGATTCACTATGCCGGTGATCGCTGAGAGGGGCTCGCCTCCTGCCACCCCGCCCGTGGAAAATGCGCTGGCCATCATCTGCAGGCCTAAAGATAAGGCCGCTACTACCAGCCAGAGAATTACCACATCAAACTTATTATACCGGAAAAATTTTGTGGATTCCAAAACGGCCTGCACGGGCCCTAGGCCCTGCACTACCAGTGCATAAGGCACCGTGACCAGGATCACAGACAGGACAAGAACATAGAGGATGAACAGTAGCAGGCCCCCTGCCAGCAGGCCCATCGCCTGCGGGTCCGACTGCAAAGACGTCGTACCCTGCGCCAGGGCCGGCAAGAGGAAGATCAGGCCGACCAGTGTCAGGAAACCCATCAGCAGGGTGGCCAGGAACATATTAATGAAATGCTTCTTTCCGGCAGACCACATAGCACCAGTCTCTGATTTTCCGTTCTCCAGAGCCTGCCGGGCCATGCCGATGGCCCCGGCTGTGAAGAATGCACTTACCAGAGACAAGAGCGCGACCAACACCAGGAAGAGTACTGCAATCAGCAGGATCTTGTCCATGGCAAGGCTACCCAAAGATCCCTGCATCTGAGCCAGCATCTCTTGCATATCTTCATCATTTTGCAGCAATATAGTAGCATTCATGTTTTCCATGGGCAGAGTGGTTAGAAAGAAAGCTGCCAGGAAGGGCACCAAAATCAGCATGGAGACAAAAATGCTGAGCAGGAAAGGAATACATAGGTTTAAGTTGCTCCTCCAGACGCCAAACCCCTTGCCGATCATCCCTCCAATTTCTTCCAATCTTCATTCCTCCAGACCATTCCAGATCGCGTCGCCAACGTGGTGCAGCGACTTGATCGCCTTTCCCTCACCCTTCATATCCGTTCCCGCTACCATGGCCCGGCCTATGGCCAGAGGCTTTTGATACCTCTCCTCTACGATTACCACCAGGTCTCCGACGGCTATATCCGGATCGGCAGAGACTATGCCAGGCTTCATGATGTCGGCCCCATTCACCACAAAGCGCACCGCGCCCGCATCTACCACTACCAGCCTCTTCTTCGGCATAAGTTCGATGGCTCCGAGAACGGTGAAGAAAGGCTGCTCTTCCACAATCATCATCAAAGGCCGACCATCTACGAAGATGAGATCTACCCCCTCGTCGCTTATCGCCATCTCTAACGATGATCGGCGCAGGCGAGAAGTATCGTCCAGTAAGGGCTCTATCTTTGCAATTACCTTCCGAGCGTCGCTCCCCTTGAGGTGATGCCTGGATTTTATCTTCATGCACAACAGAATATCCCGATAGGTTTAAATATGCAACGAGCACGTTTGGAATTTGAAGCCTTTTGCGGTTATCATCGCTGGAGAGAGGTTAATGGGTCAGAGACCGCTTGATATTCTGAATGAATCACTGAATGGGCCTGTCATAGTTAAGCTAAAGGACGGAAGGGTCTTTCGGGGAGAGCTACAGGGTTATGATATCCACATGAACCTAGTGCTCGAAAAAACTGAAGAGGTAGCAGAAGGGGCGGTCGCACGCAAGATTGGAACTGTGATCGTGCGAGGAGATAACGTAGTATATATTTCACCTTGAGGTGTTCTAGATGACGAAAGGTACTCCTTCTATGGGCAAGCGTCACAAGAGTTCGCATATACGATGCAGACGCTGTGGCAGCATATCGTTCAATTTCAAGAGAAAAGTATGCGTTCATTGTGGCTTTGGCAATTCAACCAAGCTGCGAATGGGAAGTTACAAGTGGATGAGAAAGGCTGATTACTAGGGGTTTAAAGTTGCACGATGCCTGCGGCGTTGTCGGGATTTCCTTCAATGAGTCGGGCAATAATGTAGCTAAGTCCATTTACTATGCACTCTATGCCCTGCAGCACCGGGGACAGGAGGCCGCAGGCATCTCGGTGCATGACGGCAAGGCCATACGCACCCATAGGGGCATGGGCCTTGTCTCCGAGGTATTCGACGATGCCCAAATCGCTCTGCTGCGCGGCCAGGTGGGCATAGGTCATGTCCGATATCCCACATCAGGCCGATCGTGCATAGAAAACAGCCAGCCTCTGCTGGTAAAATTCAAAGATGGAGCTATTGCCATAGCTCATAATGGTAATCTGGTGAATTCCTGCCAGCTTCGGGAGAACCTGGAGTTGGCAGGAGACATATTTTATTCTACCTCGGACACCGAGGTTATAGCTCACCTTTTTGTAAAAGAGCTTCTGCGCTATGATCTGCAAGAGGCAGTCCGTGCCCTGATGCGTAAGATCGTGGGCTCCTACTCGCTCGTCTTTCTCTGGGGGGACACGGTCCTTGCTGTTCGCGACCCTCTGGGCATCAAACCTCTTTGCATCGGCGAAATTGATTCCGGATTTATGGTGGCCTCGGAGAGTGCCGCCATCGATACTCTTAATGGACGGCTCATTCGCGATGTTATGCCCGGCGAACTGGTGGTTATCAGGCATGGCGAGATGGAGTCGTATCAACTAGCACGCCTTCCCCATCCGGCGCACTGCATATTCGAGTACATTTACTTCGCCCGGCCAGACAGCATCATGGACGGCCGCCTGATCTACGAAGTACGGGTGAACATCGGTGCCAATCTGGCAAAAGAGCATCCGGCCAATGCGGACACCGTCACACCCATTCCCGACTCAGGGATTACTCTGGCTGTCGGCTATCATCAGTACTCGGGTATAAGCTACCGGGAGTGCCTGATGAAGAACCGCTACATAGGCAGGACCTTTATCATGCCAGACCAGAGCATGCGAGAGACGGCCGTGCGCCTGAAGATGAATACCATCCGGCCCAATATCGAGGGGCATAAGCTGGTCTTGGTGGATGATTCCATTGTGCGCGGCACAACCAGCCGTAGAATCGTGGACATGGTCCGAAAAGCGGGAGCCGAAACAGTGCACGTGCGCATAGGCAGCCCGCCCATCATGGCGCCCTGCTATCTGGGCATCGATATGGCCAGCCGCGAGGAACTGATTGCCGCCTTCAAGACAGTGGCTGGCGTGGAAGCCGTGATCAACGCCGACTCCCTGGGCTATGTGAGCCACAAAGGCCTGGTGGATGCGGTGGGCATACCCAAGGAGAACCTTTGCATGGGATGTCTGACGGGTCTTTATCCTGTGGAGATACCGGGCGAGAAGTGCATGGCGGCGCAGACGAAGCTATCGGAATACATAGTAAAGGCTACGGAAGATATCACCTGAATTAAACGTAAGACGTATAACAAAAAAATGGTTTTATTGAGTTACTTAAGCTGCTTTCGGTGGTTTTACCATCACAACGGCCACCACAATGCCAACTGCTGCCAGTACGGCCACATACGGGAAGACATTGACATAGCCGCCCAGCATGTCCTTGGCGGCTCCCGCCATTAAATTTCCAATGATGGCTCCAACACCGTATGCTGTGAAGACCAGGCCATAGTTACGGGCATAGTCCTTGGTGCCGAAATAGCTCGCTGTTGCAGCAGGGGCAATGGCCAGCCAGCCGCCCAGGCAGAGCCAGAGCAGAGCGAAGGCAACCGTGTACATGGTGATTGATGCCGGATTAGTGTACATAAGCAGTGAAGCCACTATGATGACCACATAGGACAATATAG
>JBAQXX010000005.1:0-24859 GCA_049299735.1 Methanothrix sp.
AAATCGGAGTATCTATGAGACTTAGAGTTGTCAGCGCAAGAAATGAGATTCCAAATCTCAACCCTAATGAAAAGACTGTTCACCTGGCTTTCCGCGCCAGCAATGTAGACTTCCTCAATCTGATGCAGAGATGCCCCCGGCTTAGGATGATTCAGGTACCGCCCTCCTACCGAAAGACCATGTCCAATGCCATCCAGGTATTCCTGGATATGCAGGGCATTGAGCTTCTGGAAGGAGATGTATGGGGCCACCGAAAGGATCTGGATGAGTACTTCACCGTGGACGACTCCACCCTGGAAGAGATCCGCACCATGGCTGCCAACGGTGCCAGCATGGATGATGTGGCCAATCAGATTCAGAAGAAGGCCAGAATCGGCCCGGAACTGATCAAGTACATCGTCAAAAGCAAGATTACAGCTTGAAATTTCGTTACGAGCCGGATTGCCGATCCGGCTCATCCCTATATTCCGATCTTTTTGCACCGGTATTTCTGGACCAGCCTTTCTTCGCAGTCCTTTCTTCAATTTTGGTCCATTTGGAAAAGTAAAAGAATCGAATCATTGATGTTATGGATACTATGATAAAAAAAATCATGATAGCCACCGATGGATCGGATACGAGCAAGAAGGCAGCAATGATCGGCATAGACATCGCGCACCGCGCAAGCGGCAGCGTTACTGCGGTCTATGTCATGGAGATCCTGCGCCTGGCTCACCTGCCGGGATATTCTACCATTCCGGGCCTAAAAGAGAAGGTTTTAGAGCTCATTCAAGAAGAGGGGAGCCAGGCAACGCAGTTTGTTGAAGATCAAGCACGGATATTGGACGTATCCTGCCACAAGATCGTGGCCCGGGGAAATCCAAGTGAGGAGCTTCTCAAGATCTCCCAGAGCCTCGAAATGGATCTGCTCATCATGGGCAGCCTGGGCCGGGCGGGTGTGGAAAAAATTCTCCTGGGGAGCGTTGCCGAGAAAGTGGTTTTGCAGTCCCCAATTCCTGTGCTCTTGGTTAAAGGAGATTGAAATCGATGAAAATTCCCACCATTTTGTCTGCTTTGAAGTATCCGTAAACAGGGTAATTGCCCGGACCCGGAGTGAAATGCAGGCTATTGCCGCTGTCGCTTGCAACAATTAAGCCGGAGGCCACATTCAGATATCCAATGATTCGGTAGTCTGAATCGAGGCTTGCCGCACCGTGAATCTTATCAGCGCCCGTGCTCGATGCAAAGGGATCGCCGCCCGTCCACGCATTTCCGATGCCTTTGTTAAAGAGATTTTCTGCAGCCGCTTCTACGGGACGCTTCTCAACCTGGGCCAAGCCGAGAGGAAGCATAGTCAGCAATAATGCTGCTACCAGTAATACCAATATCGCCTTTGCAAACATCCTCATATATTTTCACCTTCTATGATATATTTTGGATCGAATTAATGCACTCTAGGTTATGCATTCTATCTCATATTGTTTTCCCTAGAGGCAGGCCCGGGTATGGCTTTCCGGCGATGATCTCTATCGCCGGATGGATGCAAATCCTGTCGCTTTTTTTGCGGAGAAGATCCGATCTGAGGGATTATTATACTCTGTGGGAATCAGGGGGCTCTTTTTATGAAATCAGACCGAACCTCTTACATCCAGGCAGGTCCGCTCCTCGCAGCCCACAATCCGCCCATCTCGCAGGGTGTACATCATCTCTGCCTGGCGGGCCAGATCCAGATTATGCGTCACTACCACCAGCGTCAGACCCTTCCGATTCAGCTCTGAAAAGAGGCCGAAGATCATCTCCGATGTGGCCGAGTCCAGGTTCCCTGTGGGCTCGTCCGCCAGTATGATTTTGGGATCGTTGATGAGAGCCCTGCCTATGGCCACACGCTGCATCTCGCCGCCCGACAGCTGTCCGGGCAGGTGATCTCCCCGATCGGCCAGCCCCACCATCTGCAGTACCTCATCTATCCTCTTCTTGCTGCCGCTCTTCCTGGAAAAGAGCAGGTGCAGCTCAATGTTCTCGCGCGCCGTGAGCGTGGGCATGAGATAGAACTGCTGGAAGACAAAGCCGATGTTCTCCCGGCGCAGCTTTACCAGGTCGCGCTCCTTTTGGCCCGCGATCTCAAATGTTCAAGAGGGCGGTCTTTCCCGATCCGGAGGGGCCGATGATGGAGACAAACTCGCCCGCCTCGACGCAAAAGTCCACTTCCTTGAGGGCATGAATCTCCTCTCTGCCCCGCAAGTAGACCTTGCATAGCTTCCTGGCCTCAATTATCACCTATTGATACCTATCAGGTACGAGTGCCATTATTGAGACAATCAACGGCTTTTCTGCAGTGCAAGGGCGTCCCCCCTACCAGCAATCGAGAACCGCTTCAATCACTATCAGGACGCTGTTTGCAGAGAATTACCCAGAAATTGCTAATCACAATTGTGAACAACATAACTACGACTATTATCGTATATAAGGATTATGTCAGAATAGTCTTCACTGCAAATAGTTGTCGATGCTGACCAACTTTTCCACATCGCTCTTGCTGATGCAGGCCTCCTTGACTACCTTCTCCTGTACCTCGATGGGGGCGCGACTTCTCAGAGCCAGGGCCAGGCAGTCGCTGGGCCTGGCATCTATCTCGCTCTGTTTGCCCTCGCTCTTGATGGTGAGGCGCGCGTAGTAGATGCCGCTGTCCAGATCATCTATGAGCACATTGGTTATGCTGGCGGAAAGGCATTCCAGGACGGAGATGAAGAGATCATGGGTCATGGGCCGGGGCGACAGCTCCCCGGAAAGGGCATGATGAATGGAGACGGCTTCAGAAAGCCCCACAAATATGGGCACGATCCTCGCCGTCTCATCTTCCAGGAGGACCACAGGCACAGGCGCGCTTCCTTCTGATTCGGCGATGTAGACTCCTTTTACCCTGACGGGAACCGGTGCCACCATGACTTCATCCTCTATGCTCATTTTATAAGACTCCAGCGATCTAAATTGATCTCGTACCGATTTTCGTTTATACTGCCCGATCTATGCCGATTCTCACACAGACTCCCTCGATATCCCAGTCTTTAACCAGCTTTCCCTGCAGTTTCAGTCCCAGGCCCAACTGGAAATCGACAGCTCTAACCTCGCTGGCAATATGCTCCTTCTTTAGCAGGGCTAAGTCGAGGATCGGCTTGCTCTCGATATCGACAATGGCCCGGATCTTATCTTCCACGCGCAGATCCAGCTCCTTTCTCATGTCCTGAATGCGGCGAATGATCTCTCGGGCATACCCTTCCGCCTCAAGCTCGGGAGTTAGGGTGATGTCCACGAAGACAAATCCTCTGGAAAACTCTGCGGCAGGCAGATTTTGCGACGGCAATTCCTTGATTGCCACCATCTCGGCCGTTATCTTGTACTCCTTTCCAGCGATTGATACGGTCGCTTCGCCTGCATCCAGTTGCCTCTTGACCTCGGCTGGGTTGGCGGCGGCTATAGCCTCGACGACCATCTTGGCAACGCCTTTGTAGACCGGACCTATCTTCTTGTGGACCGGTGCGATCTCCAGGTCCATCTTTGGCTTTTCTCCGGCAGCGAGCACGGTTATCTTCTTGGAATTGGTCTGGCCCTTGAGAACATTTTCCAGGCCGCCCAGGTCAACGGCCTCTTTGGCCGGTGCTATCAAGATTTCCGAGACCGGCCAGCGCAATTTGCGGCCTCCTTTCTGGCGGGCATTGGAGGCGGCCATGGAAACTTCTCTTACCAGTGCCATGCTCTCTTCCAGGTGCTTGTCTATTCGCGCCGGATCGGCTTTGGGCCACAGGCACATGTGCACCGACTGCGGCGCAGCTGCGTCCAGTCCCTTCACCAGGTTCTGGTAGATGGACTCGGAGATGAAGGGAGTAAACGGAGCCATTAGCCTGGAGAGTTTGACCAAGACCTCATAGATGGTGGCGTAGGCTGCGAGCTTATCCGGATTATCCTGCTCAATCCATGTGCGGGGCCGCACCAGCTGGATGTACCAGCGGGAGAGATCTTCCAGTATGAAGTCGGATATGGAGCGTACAATGCGGTGCAGCTGGTAGACTTCCATATCTTTTGTGACATCCTCGATCAGGCTGTTTATGCGGGATAAAATCCAGCGATCCTCGGGGCGCAGATTGCTCTCGTACCTGGAAAGATCCGCCTTGCCTGCATCGAACTTATCCAGGACCATGTAGGGCAGAGCAAAGCGATAAGCATTCCAGAATATGTTGAGCATGCGAGAGGTGTTCTCCACGCTGTCCCAGGAGAAGTGCAGATCCTCCCAGGGGGCATTGGCTCCCAGCACATAAAAGCGCAGGATGTCTGCTCCAAATTTCTTCACAACCTCCTCCGGCTGGACGATGTTTCCTATGCTCTTGGACATCTTCCTGCCCTGGTCGTCCAAGGTAAAGCCGTGCATGAGAACGCTCTTGTAAGGCGCTCTTCCAAAGGAGACCATGGAGGCTCCCAGTTGAGAGTAGAACCAGCCGCGTGTCTGGTCATGCCCTTCCGTGATGAAATCGGCCGGCCACCAGTCGGAGAAATCCTCTTTGTGGCTGGGGAAGCGCAATGTGGCCCAGGAGGCTACTGCGCTGTCAAACCAGACATCAAAGACATCCGGAGAGCGTTTCATTTTGCCGCCGCATGGGCAGTCCAGGAAGACCTGGTCCACATCCGGCCGGTGCAGATCGACAAGCTTTTGGCCGCTTCGCTGCTCGAGCTCTGCCGCAGTGCCGATCACCTCTAAATGGCCGCATGTCTGGCAGGTCCAGATGGGCAGTGGAATTCCCCAGTATCTCTGCCGGGAGATGCACCAGTCGCGGGCATTCTTGATCCAGTCCGAGAAGCGAGCCGATCCTGCCCACTCCGGATACCAGGTTATGCGCGAGACCTCATCGAGCATTTTGTCCCGCAGATCGGATATTCGCAAAAACCACTGGCTAGTGGCGATAAAGATAATCGGCGTCTTGCAGCGCCAGCAATGGCCGTAGCGGTGCGCGAGCCTTCCCTGAGACAACAGCTTACCCAGTTCCTCCAGATCGGCGATAACTTCGCTATCGGCTTCTTTGACATACAGGCCCTGATACTTCGCGCCTGCCTCGGTCGTGTAGCGTCCGTCTCCGCCCACGGGACAGAAGATCTCCATATGATTTTTCATTCCCAGCTCGTAATCCTCGAGGCCGTGGCCGGGAGCGATGTGCACGCAGCCGGTGTTCTCTGCCGTCACGAAGTCGGCGGCATAAACCTTGTGCAGGATCTCTTTTTGCCGGGGGACCATATCACCCAGGGGATGGCTGTATGTGAGCTCCTGCATCTGCTGGGCAGATAGGGTAGAAAACAGCTCATAGTCCTGATAGCGGCCGATCTTGAGCACCGGCTCGACCAGATCCGAGGCCATGATGAGGATCTCGGCCTTTCCATCCTTCCAGGCTCGCACCTTGGAATACTGGAAGGTGGGGTTGACTGCCACAGCTACATTGGCGGGAATGGTCCAGGGCGTGGTGGTCCAGATGACTATGTAGGTATTCTCTTCACCGAGAACCGGGAACTTGACATAGATGGAGTAGTCTGTCTCATCCCAGTACTCCACCTCGGAGTCGGCAATGGCCGTCTGGCAGCGCGGGCACCAATTGACCACTCGCAGGCCCCTCTCCAGGAGGTTATTCTCATGCGCCTTTTTCAGAGTCCACCATGCCGCCTCCAGATACTCATTCTTGAGCGTCATGTAGGGGTCTTCCCAGTCCAGCCAGGCGCCCAGGATCTGAAACTGAGCCGTCATATCGTCTTTTTGGCGCAGCGCGAACTCCTTGCACCTCTGTATGAACTTATCGACGCCGTAAGCCTCGATATCCTTCTTGTTTCTAAAGCCGAAGGACTCCTCTACCTTGACCTCTATGGGCAGGCCGTGCATATCCCAGCCCGCCCTGTCCTTGACCTCAAAGCAATTCATGGACTTGTATCGCAAAACGCAGTCCTTGATCACCTTGTTCCAGGCGGTGCCCAGATGTATGCGCCCTGTGGTGTAGGGTGGTCCATCTACGAAGAAGAATTTCTTGCCTCCCACCCGCAGCTTCCTGACCTTGCGGTAGGTTTCTTCCCTCTCCCACAACAATCTGATCTGGTTTTCTAGATCCTCTGCATTATATTGTCCAGCCACCTCGGTGATCACAGGAAATCCTCCAAAAAACGATTGCCATCATGTTACGCATCTATATTTAGCCTTTGTTGCTTTGCAGCAATATTGATATAATGACGGCACGAATCATTTCTCAGGAGGAGTTATTTATTAAAGAGGAGATCTGGATCGAGAAGTACCGGCCTGAAAAGCTGGATGACATCGTGGGCCAGGACGAGATAATCCGCCGTCTCAAGTCCTATGTAAAGACCAGAAACCTGCCGCATCTTCTGTTCTCCGGGCCGCCGGGCGTGGGCAAAACGGCTGCCTCCATCTCCATCGTCAAAGAGATCTTTGGCGATACCTGGAGAAACAATTTCATCGAGCTTAATGCCAGCGATGAGCGGGGCATAGACATCATCCGCCACAAGGTCAAGGACTTCGCCCGCATGGCGCCTCTGGGCGAAGCGGATTTTAAAGTCATATTTCTGGACGAGGCCGATGCCCTGACCAACGATGCTCAGAGCGCTTTGCGGCGCACTATGGAGCGCTACTCGGCCACAACCAGGTTCATACTATCCTGCAACTACTCCTCCAAGATCATCGAGCCCATCCAGTCTCGCTGTGCTGTCTACCGGTTTAAGCCCCTATCGGCCACGGCCGTCACCAAGCGCATCAAATTCATCGCCGATGAGGAAAAGCTGATAGTATCCGATGGGGGTCTTTGTGCCATTGAATACGTTGCCGGCGGAGATATGCGAAAAGCCATCAATGCCCTGCAGGCCGCCGCCCTTTTGGACGATAAGGTGGACGAGGAGACGATCTACCAGATCACATCCACCGCCAAGCCGCAGGAAATTCGAAATTTTATAAAGACGGCTCTTTCCGGAGACTTCGTTGGGGCGCGAGCGGCATTGGACGATCTGCTGCTCTCAAAAGGTCTATCCGGCCAGGACGTGGTGGTCCAGATTCACAGGGCCATGCTGGACCTGGATATACCGGACAGGGACAAAGTCAGACTGATCGATCGCATCGGAGAGATAGATTTTCGCATGACGGAAGGCGCTAACGAGAGAATTCAGCTGGAAGCCCTGCTGGCTTACTTTGCCCTGAGCGCTGCCTGAATTCACCTCACCAAGACAGCTCGCACCGGAGAGGCTTCAGCCTCTTTTATGCTCAGAGGAAGGCAGAAGAGAGAATATCTGCCGCATGGGACAGCCGCAAGATCGATGCCTTCCAGGATGAGAACATCATTTTCCAGAAGAGTGCGATGCACGGGCAGAGAGTCATCCCCATATTTATCTACCGAGAGGTAGTCGATTCCTACCAGTCCGACCTCTCCTGCAACACAAAGCTGGGCTACGTCTGACGAAAGGCTGGCGAAATTTTCTGAGAAGGCGGGCTGATGCATGAGCCTTCTTTTGGAATTGCCGGTCTTGAAGAGCAGAGCCTGACCTTTATCAATCTTGCAGCCCTGCAAGCTGGACGGCAGGACCGGTCCCTCTCCCGGGACGAATATGACCTCAGCGGGGATGATGAAGCGCTTCATGGAATACTGTTCTTGGCACTTGCCGCTCTTTAGCAGATGGGACGGAAAATCCAGATGAGTGCCGGCATGTGAGCAAAAGGCTATGGCAGATAGACTATAGTCATTGCCTTCGTCCAACCTTGCCGTCCACTCCCGAATGTACGGCCTGTCTCCGGGATAGGCGGGCACCATGTTTAATGGCGCACTTATATCGTAAATTTTCTTAAAATCCAAAGGACTGTCATGGGTAATTTCGGATACGGGACGCATGGGAAAAAACCGGTTCTCATGCTATTTAAATCGGCTTCATTTCGGACCGGCATCTACCAGTTTCCGCTCGCCGCCAAAGACTTATAACGCAAAGAAATACTATCGTTCTCATGAAGAATCTGGGCACCATGGACAGGCTTTTGAGGGTAATTCTGGCAGAGATATGCATCCTTGTGGCCTTCTTTTGGGTAACTACAGAGTGGCAGATTCCCCTTTACCTGATCGCCGGAGTGATGTTGCTTCAGGCGGGAACGGCCACTTGCAGCGTCTACACCTTGCTGGGCTGGAACAGATGCGATATCGTCCGGCGTAAAGACAAGAATCTGATGACGGCTTTCGTTGTCGTGGCCCTGCTGCTGGCTGTAGCCGGCAGCTATGCCAGCGCTGCTCTGACCCGGAACATCTTTCTGGAGGATTTGGGTGGTGTAAATGAGTCCTACAACCTGGCGCTGCATTCCCTCGACCAGGGTCATAGAGATAATGCAGTGGCTGACTACGGAAATCTGGAGAGCGCCTTTGCGGCTTTTTCTAAGAAGTACAGCAAATACAGGCCATTTACGGTCAAGTTCGACGGCAATTTCACTCTTGAGATGAGCAATATCTCCGCGGCGATATCCGGATCGAAGGAAGATATCCTGCAAGGCAATCTCACGCGCGGTCGTGAGGAACTGAAGAAGGCAGAGCCAGATATTAAGAGGATGCAAAATAGATAAGAGAGATTATCTGCCTTCCTTCTTCTGAGGCCTTTTCTTATTTTCTGTCCAAGACCTTGATAAGATGATAGCCGAACTGGGTCTTCACAGGCCCCAGGATCTTGCCTTTCTCGCCCTCGAAGGCGGCCTTCTCAAACTCCGGGGCCATTTTGCCCTTGCCAAACCAGCCCAGGTCGCCGCTGCTTTTGCCGGAAGGGCACAGCGAGTATTTGCGAGCCATCTCGGCAAAGTTCTCCTGCCCCGTGGCCAGCTTTTCTGCAACCTCTTTTGCTTTCTTTTCCGTCTTGCAAAGTATGTGAGCTGCGTGCACTTCTTTTACCATAGGCCGAGTGTGTGGAAACGGAGAGATAAAAAGCTATTCGATGATCTCCGCCACCCGGCCCACCTGTCCGTCCTGCAGCCTTACTTTGATGCCGTGCGGATGAGTTGGGGAACTGGTCAGTAGCTCTTTGACGATGCCGCGCGTCCGCTTGCCGGTGCGCTGGTCGTTCTTGAGGACGACGTCCACTGTCAGGCCGGGGCGAATGTCTTTCCGATGCTGTCCGTTTTTTACCATTATCCAGATACCTCTATTCATGTTTACCAAATACCGGCATAAAAAGGATTTCCATTCTTCATCAGCTTCTCACCGCGCTGCTCTACCGGAGACTCTTAACCGCCAACTAAAAATATCTATAACGATTTTATAGGTAGTTTATCACTTCATGCCATGATCGGGTGGCGGGCGTGCCGCGGGCTTAACGTATTTCGATGCCGCTCTGATGGCAAGGGATGATTTGGGCTGTCTGCAATGAATGCTTTAAGAGGGATATGTATGAATTTTAATGTGATTGCCGGTCTGGCATGTTTGTTCGTATGCTTTTGCGGGGTAACGATGGGTGACTATTGCGATGCAGGATATGGTTGCGATATCGAATGCGAATTTGGATGCGGAGCACTTATTGCCCACGAGCAAGGCGATCCTGCGAACGGGACGTGCTATACTTTCTGTTCGGATGAAAATGGAAACGAGCTGGGTAATTCCAAACAGGAGCGTGCTGTAAGCCGCGGTCGAGGCGTGGGAACCACGCTCACAGGCAACATAAATGCAAGCTTGCGCAACATTACCCTGCCACGGCTGGCATTGGCTATCAACCAGACATCCACACTGAACGCGAAATACAATGAAACCCAACTAAATGCCACTATTAACAACGATTTCAATAATACAACCTTGATTGAGCTAATAAATTCCACCGGTCTGCAACTAGTCAAGTAAGGCCTATTGGGCCGCCAAACCACCATCCTCACTCTTCTATTTTTTGGGCTTCACACCGCATCAAATGTGAGCCAGGCTGTTTCGACTCAGACCAGAACTCCGGTATTTGTCTTGTGCGCTCTTCCCTGGATTCCAATTCTAGTGCCAGGTTAGCGAGAGGCCACAGAGATACAGGATCGCAATCATCACCGGCTGGTGGACCAGATAGACTGCCAGCGAGTTTCGTCCCAGGAATGCGAGCGAATGCACAAAGGGCGACCCGGAAAGGTCGGGCAGAGAAGTCCAGCGCCGGTAGCCTGGATAGAGCTGGCTGCCCAGGCCCATTCCCACCAAAATCACCCCAAACCAGGGAAAAACTGGAAAATAGTCCACTGAATAGAAGTCCTGCGGCGCCAGCCCCAGCCAGAGCAGCCAGGGAAAGCCGACGCTGGTGTTCTGCAAATATATTCCTAATAGTATAGCTAATAATCCGAATATGAAGTTCGCTCTTTGCAGCCTGAGAAAGGGATAGGCCAGCAGCAGCGAGAGGCCGATGAGGTGCAGCACGCCGAATACGATGAAGCCTTTGCCGATGAAGAGGTAGGTGACAAGGGTTATGCTCAGGGCCAGCCCCAGTATCCAGGCGCTCCGCTTCAGGAGCCTGAAGAAAAATCGGTCTTCCTGCCCCAAGAGCTGTGCCCGGGAATGGCTCAGGGCGAAGGAGAGGCCCACGAGGAGAAGGAAGAGCGAGGCGGCGGCGCGGGCCGCTGCCAGCCATAAGCCGGAAGTGACATCAATATGGCAGACGGCAAAATAGTTGAGATCGAAGACCAGGTGATAAAGGACCATCAGGACGATTGCCCACCCTCGCAGCAAGTCCACTTCCCAGAAACGGACCGTCGGGCTCTCGACCATTATAATTAAATTCTAAAGTACTTAGCGAGTTTCGCATTGATTTCTGCTCGCAAAGCATCATCAACATATCCAATCCGGCCCAAAACATCTATCAGTGGCTTCACGAACCGGAAATCAACTGCTACTTGTTTCATTTCTTATGGAAAGCTTTCTTGATTCGTTCCCTGGTTGCAAGAGCTTCCTCTTTGGTTACTGCCCAAACTATATTGCCGTTGATATCCACGGCGCCGCCATAGGGGAGCTGGTTTTTCTCCGAATCGTATCTTTGGCCGACTACTTCTTCCGTCATTCTTTTCCTCAATATCGTGTTTTGCCTTATGAAAAGAAATAGTTTTCGTCGGATTCTTTTATTTGCTTGCCGCCTCCACGATCCCGATCTCCTCTTCCGTCAGATCGTAAAGCTCGTAGACCAGCCTGTCGATCTGCCGGTCCGTGGCCTCGATCTGGCGGGAGAGCAGCGTCTTGTCATGATCGGTGCCAGAAGATGCGAGTCTGTGTTGATCGAGCATGGACAGCCACCAGCTCTACCATGCGGTCGTGGCGGGCGACATCGGCGGGATTGGAGAAATCGATGGTGCGGATATGGAACGGGTTCAAATCATAGAACGTGTATAGGAAAAAGGGTTTGCCGGCGGAAAGTAAATTCGTTTTGCCAGCTACTTGGGTATCTGCTATGCGAGGTTAGTGCAGAGCGATATAAAATGCAAAACGAAATAATGCAAACATGATTAAAAAGGAAACCTAGTAATAATAGAAGAATAGATAGAAAAGCCTTACGGCCATCTATCATATCTTTATTATACTATCACTGCGAGTGTTTACTGTTTCTCTACTTTGTCAGCCTTGGGGCCTTTCTCGCCCTCAATGACCTCGAAGCTTACCTTGTCACCCTCATCGATAGTGACTCCGGGCTTCAGGCCAGTTACGTGTACAAAATAGTCCTTACCATCGTCGCCTGCTATGAATCCAAAGCTCTTGACTCTGTTGAAAAACTTAACTGTTCCATTTACCATTTTTGATTCCTCTGATTGGGTTAGCATGGATACCATGACCTTCCTGTACTTATAGTTTCTGGCATATCTTCCGGGCTACACCATTGGCCTGCCAGGAACAATCGTATGCTGTCGTATTGTAGGGAAATTCTTTTATAGAAGATCAAATACTGTGATCCTGAGAAATCGCAAATAAGCAATTACTGGAGGATTTATCAAAATGGCAGGAATGGGCGGATCGCCAATTATCATTTTAAGGGACACCCGCAGGGAGTCGGGAAAGGATGCTATCTCGAATAACATCATGGCTGCCCGCGCCGTGGCCAACGCGGTGAGGAGCACCCTGGGCCCAAAAGGCATGGACAAATTGCTGGTGGACTCCCTTGGTGACGTAACCATCACCAATGACGGCGTGACTATCTTAAAAGAGATGGATGTACAGCATCCCGCGGCTAAGATGCTTATCGAGGCAGCCAAGACTCAGGATAAGGAAGTAGGCGACGGCACCACAACCGTGGCAGTTCTGGCAGGCGAGCTGCTCAAGAAAGCCGAGGTCCTCTTGGATCAGAAGGTTCACCCCACCATGATTGTGCAGGGGTACAGAATGGCTGCGGAAAAGGCCGTTCAGATTGTAAAATCCATCTCAGTTGATGCTTCGGAAAAAGATCGCGCCCTCTTGGAGAGGATCGCCGAGACGGCCATGACAGGAAAGCTGGCCGAGTCTCCGGACAGCAAGATGGCCAGTTATGCCGTGGAACTGGTTCTTAATGCCATGGAGACCTACAACGGCAAGAAGAAATTTGACATGGATCGGGTCAATGTGGAAAAGAAGGTCGGCGAGAGCACCCTGGATTCACAGATCATTGAAGGCATAGCGATCGATAAGGAGATCGTTCACCAGAACATGCCCCGCAAGGTTGTGAATGCCAAAATAGCTCTTCTCTCTACGGCCATCGAATCCAAGGATACTGAGACCAAGACCGAGCTGCAAATCACCTCATCCACTCAGTTCCAGCAATTCATGGATCATGAGAAGCTGAGGATAAAAGAGGCAGCGGATAAAGTGATTGCCAGCGGCGCCACTGTGGTCTTCTGCCAAAAAGGCATCGACGATCTGGCCCAGCATCACCTGGCCAATGCCGGAATTCTGGCTCTGCGTCGCGTCATCAAAAAGGACATGGACAAGCTGGCCAAAGCTACGGGCGCTAACATCGTAACGGGCCTGGATGAGCTATCTCCCGGCGATCTGGGCACAGCTGCCCTGGTAGAGGAGAGGCGCATGGGAAGCGGTATCATGACCTTTGTCACCGGAACCAAGAACCATTCTGCAACCCTTCTCTTGCGAGGCGGCACTCAGCAGGTCCTAAACGGCCTGGAGAGAGCTTTAGACGATGCCCTTCACGCTGTGGCCGATGTGGTGGAGGACGGCAAGCTGGTGGCGGGCGGCGGAGCCCCTGAGATCGAGCTTGCCATGCGCCTGCGGGATTATGCATCTACATTAAAGGGCCGCGAGCAACTGGCAGTCACCAAGTTCGCCGAGGCCATGGAGATCGTTCCCAAAACCCTGGCTGAGAATGCCGGCTTTGATGCCATCGACAAGGCTATCGAACTGAAGAACAAGCATGGTACGAACATGAACATGGGCCTTAACGCCTACACCGGCGAGATCCAGGACATGCTGAAAATGGGCGTGGTCGAGCCGCTACGCGTCAAGATTCAGGCTATTTTGTCGGCAACTGATGCCGCCTGCCTCATCCTGCGTATCGATGATGTTCTTGCTTCGACCAAGACGCCTCCACCGCGCGGTGCAGGTGGAATGCCGCCTGGAATGGGTGGTATGGGAATGCCTCCCGGCATGGGTGGAATGGGCGGAATGCCGCCGGGGATGTTCTAGGCTGAAGCTACCTGAAATCCCTTTTTAATAATTTATTTTATTATGAGCACGTGTTTTGCTATCGCGTAAATTTTCGAAATTAGAGGCAATCTATTCTTGAGGATATCATTCGAGAAATCGCTGCATTATTCCATAGGCTCAAATGTCCTCGCGTCCAGACGTATCCTGTTCTGGCAGTAGCTAGCAAATCGTCTCCAAAAAAGTGCCCTTCACCATCGCCTCTTCCACTTCCTCCTGGGGCGTGAGATACTGGGTCATCTCTTCTCCGCATTTGGGGCAGGTCACCTTCAGCCACACCAGCCGAGATAGCTCCCGCAGTGTCTTAATCAGCTGGCCGATCGCATCAGCATATTTCTGCTCCGAAAAGACCAAAGGCCTCAGGTGCTCGATGAGGAAAGGCAGCTTGGCCTGCGCATCCAGCAGGGGAATAATGAGCAGGTCCAGTCCCCGGGCCAGGCCGATCTCCTGGCAGACCACTGGAGACATGGAGCCTTTAGCGGTGAGCAGGGCCACCAGGCACTCAGAATTGCGCAGGCCAAAAGAGGCACGCTCGGCCAGGGAGATGGCCGGTGACAGATTATAGAGTGCGACGTAGCTTTCCAGGCCCACCCGCTCGAGGGCGCGAGCGAGCCGCATGGCCATCTCCTCATCCTCGTGGCTGTGGGAGATGTAGACTTTGGTTATCATCCCGTTATTATTAGTGTGCTTTCTTCAAAAGGCTGACTATTGATCTCAAGACTCCAGGAAGATATTCCAAACCGCCCAGAGAATGGAAAGGGTGGCCACGAAGAATATCATATACATAGTGTCATGGGAGATATTCCAGGCCAGAAAATTTGCCAGATCATAGACCACGTAGAGTACAAAGGTGACGGCTATGCACCAGCCATACATTTTCTTCTTTTGGAATGCCAGCATCACGCCTAGAGCTGCCACGACCACTTCCAGCAAAATGGAGAGCAAATGGAGCATGTTCATTTTGATAACCTATCTAATAATTAAAATTAGTAATATATAAACTTATGGGAACGATCTGCGAAATTGAGAGCAAATTGAAAGGGCTTACGCCTGCGCACGGCACGAACAAAAAAAATAACAATCTCAATGGCAAAACTTTAAGTGACTTAAGGCGATCATATCTTTGAAGTATCATGCCCACAGGTGTTTACGTCTGTCACTGCGGCCTGAACATCGCCAGCGTCTTGAACATGGAAGATCTGAAGAGCTTTGCCGAGAAGCTTCCCGATGTAGCCGTAGCCCGCGATCTGCAATTCTCCTGCTCCGATATCGGCCAGGAGCAGATCCAGAAAGATATTGCCGAGCTTAAGCTTGATCGCGTGGTAGTGGCTGCCTGCTCACCTCGTCTGCACGAGCCCACCTTCCGCCGGGCTATCAGCAAAGCAGGCCTGAACCCTTACATGCTGGAGATGGCCAACATAAGGGAGCAATGCTCCTGGGTGCATATGGAGCAGCCGGCTATGGCCACAGAGAAGGCCAAGGACCTCATAGCAATGGCCGTGGCCAAAGCCGCGCTTCTTAAGCCGCTGGAACCGGAAAGCATCCCTGTCAGCAAAGATGTGCTGGTCGTGGGCGGAGGCGTGGCTGGTATTGCCGCAGCGCTGGATCTGGCCGACTCCGGCCTGCATGTTTTTTTAGTGGAGAGGCGACCGACTATCGGCGGCTACATGGCTCTACTGACCGACGTCTTTCCCACCAACGACTGTTCCATCTGCGTCTTAGGGCCCAAGATGTCCGAGGTCTACAACCATCCAGATATTACTCTCATCACTTATGCCGAGGTCCTGGGTGTGGAGGGCAGCGTTGGCAACTTCACAGTCTCCGGAGTTCGACGAGCGCGCTATGTGGACGAGAAGCTGTGCAAGGGCTGCATTAGCGAGTGTGCCGGCGTCTGCCCGGTAGAGGTGCCCAGCGAGTACGACTTTGGCATCGGCAATAGAAAGGCCATTTACATTCCCTACCCACAGGCCGTGCCCCTTGTAGCCTGCGTCGATCCAAAGGCCTGCATCGGCTGCGCCCGCTGCGCAGAAGCCTGTCCCGCAAAGGCCGTCAAGCTGGATCAGGTGCCCCAGGACTTCAAGCTGAATGTGGGCGCCATCATCGTGGCCACCGGCTGGCAGCCCTTCGATGCCACCCGAAAGGAGGAGTACGGCTTTGGCAGGTACAGGGATGTGATCACAACCCTGCAAATGGAGAGGATGCTCAATGCTTCCGGACCGACCAAGGGCGAGGTGGTGCGCCCCAGCACAGGCAAGATAGCCGAGAGGGTAGCTTTCTTGCAGTGCGTCGGCTCGCGTGATTCTACAGTTGGAAACATCTACTGCTCTCGCATCTGCTGCATGGCCTCGCTCAAGAATGCGCAACTGGTCAAGGAGAAGTATCCGCATACCGATATCACCATTTACTATATCGACATCAGGGCCTGCGGGGAAGGATACGAAGAATTCTATGTGCGGGCCCAGAAGCTGGGCGTCAACTTTGTGCGCGCCCGCATCTCACGCATCGAAGAGGTGGAGGGAGAGCTCTTCCTGATCTTTGAGGACACCCAGACAGGCGAGATTAAGAGGGTGGGGCACGATCTGGCCGTCCTATCCGTGGGATTGGAGCCCGACGAGAAAGCGGACGTTTTAGGCAATCTGCTCGGCCTCTCCCGAAGGCCGGACAGGTTCTTTGAGATCGCCCATCCCAAGATGAGGCCCGTAGAGGCGCACATCGATGGAGTCTTCATCGCGGGCTGCGCCTCCGGTCCCAAAGAGATCCCCATCTCCATCGCCCAGGGCAGCGCTGCTGCGGCCAAAGCGGTTAAGCTCCTGCATAAAGGCGTGCTGGAGCTGGAGCCCACCTCGGCTTATGTAGATCCGGAAAAGTGCATCAAGTGCAAGCTGTGTGTCGATCTCTGTCCCAAGAAGGCCATAGCCGTGAAAAGCCCGGCTTACGTGGATGAAGCAGCCTGCAAAGGATGCGGCTCATGTGCCGCCGCCTGTCCAGTTGACGCTATCAACATGCGCTTCTTCTCAGACGAGCAGATCATTGCTCAGGTGCGGGCCGCCACTGAAGTGAAGAGAGAGTTTCCCCTCATTGTGGCCTTCCTTTGCAACTGGTGCAGCTACGGAGCAGCCGATCTGGCAGGAACCTCGCGTATCCAGTACCCGACCAATGCCAGGAACATCCGGGTGATGTGCTCGGCGCGCGTGGACCCAAGCTTCGTCCTGGAGGCCCTGCGTCGGGGTGCGGACGGCGTGCTCATCGCCGGCTGCCGCATAGGCGAATGCCACTACCGTGATGGCAACTACCAGGCCCTGCAGAGGGTGAATGTGCTCAAAGGCATACTGGAGAAGATAGGCATTGATCCGGGAAGAGTCAAGATAGTCTGGTGTGCAGCCAGCGAGGGAGAGATTTTCGCCAAGGATATCAGGGATTTTATAGGCGAGTTGAAGGCCATGGGCCCCATCGGAACGGAGCTGAAAAAGGGACGGGTGGAAGAGAAGAATGAGGAGACTGCGCTTCCATGATGGAAATTGAGAAGGATATGGATGCAGAAGGAACTCACATTCTGGCCAAACAGAAGACTAAAGACCGGGAAATAGTCCTCGATTACGATTACAAGAGGTGCGCCGGTTGCTCTATCTGTGTGGATCTCTGCCCGAAAAAAGCCTTGCAGGAGGGGCCACTTCAGGAGATCGCCAAGGGCCTGGACGCGCCGCCCGTGCTCATCGATCTGGATGCCTGTGCTTTTTGCGGCATGTGTGTCAACTTCTGCCCCATGAAGGCCTTTAAGATGACTGTAACCGAAAAAAGAGCCATTCCGGTGGCGGCAGAAGCGGCCGAGGCCCAGACATGACGGACTCGACGAACGTGGTGGATTTCATCACGCAGGAGAGGTATCCTCGACTCCTGGCAGAGGCCAGGCCAAACGAAAAGTGCCTGCCATGCCTGCTCTGCGAGCCTGTCTGCCCCACACAGGCAATTAAAGTCACTTTCAATAAAACTCGCGAAGACTTTGGACCCCTGCGATCGGGAATAAAAGGAAAGATCGCCGTCGATGCAAAGAAGTGCAATCTCTGCGGCCGGTGCGCCAAATTCTGCAAGGCCTTTCTGTTGATGGATAAGGGTGAGAATGAGAAAGATCCCCGCAATCTGGTACCCTATGATCAATTGCTTGTAGACGAAGAGCTTTGCGATTACTGCGGCCTGTGCGTGCCCATCTGCCCCGAGGAGGCCATAAAAGTGGAGGGCGAGCCCTTAGATGTGCAGCAAGGCGAAAAGGAGTTCACGGGCAAGATTGAGATCGACCAGGACCTGTGCATTGGCTGCGGTCGGTGTGCAAAAGTCTGTCCCTATGAGGCCATGGATATTAAAAAGCCCTTTGAAGGCGAGATAAAGCTGGTCGAGAAAAACCTGGTACGCTGCGATCCACTGGGCTGCCAGGCCTGTTTCAACGTCTGCCCGGCCAAATGCTGGTATGTGGACGAACGGGGAAAGGCAGCGCCGGTCAAAGATCAGTGCATCTTTTGCGGGGCATGCGAGAAAGCCTGTCCCGTCTCGGCCATAGAGGTCGAGCGTTCCGATGTCAGGCACACGGAGATAAAGGATACTCCCTGGGCCGAGGAGTGGAAGCAGGCCATCTCTGCCATAAAGACCGGGGAGCGGCTGCGCCCGGACGTGAGCGGGGCCGTCTCTCCGCCTGATATAGAGCTTCAGCCACTGCAAGCGCCCGAGAAGCCGAAGATCGATCCGGAGCTCTTGCAGCTGGTGAATGATGCCCTAAGGCCGTTGGAATCCCTGCTGAGAAAGCCTAAGGTCCGGCAGATTTTCGAGAAGGAGCCTGCGAAAGAGGCCAGCCTGAAAATCGTTGAGCGGCTGCACAAAGATGCTGCCAGGAAGGCTGAGGCGCGGGATTCTAACGAACGCATCGTGGGGGGAACGTGAGAATGGCCGGGGATGAACAGTTCAAGCAAGAGGTGCTCCGTCTGGCTGGGGCAGAGGTACGAACCTGCATTCAGTGCGGCACCTGCTCCGCCAGTTGCCCCACGGCGAGTCTTATGAACCCCAGCATCCGAAGGTTGATCAAGCTCTGCTTAGTGGGCAAGAAGGAGGAGGCTCTGCACAATGATACTCTATGGCTTTGCACCTCCTGCCTTCTCTGCACTGCGCGCTGCCCGCGGGGCATCCGGCCTAAAGCAGTGGTATCGGCTCTAAAGGAAATAGCCGAGCGAGAAGGGCCGCAGAGCAAGGATGCGTCTTACGAGCAGTTCTTCCTAAAGCAGATCCGGGACTTTGGCCGGATAGCCGAGCTGGCTCTAACGGCTGAGTTTCTGCTCGTATTTCCTCAGGGTGCGGTGCAGTCCATGCAGATGGGCCTGGAGCTATTTCCCAGGGGCAAGATCGATCTTAAGATTGAGAAAATCAAGGGCAGGGAAGAGGTTAAGAGGATCGTTGAGGAGCTCTCGAAATGAAATTGGCTTACTATCCGGGCTGCGTCTCTAAATCGACGGGAAAGGAGATGGACGCATCCACCAGGGCGGTCTGCGCGGCTCTGGGAATAAAGCTCGAAGAGCTCTCTGACTGGAACTGCTGCGGTGCAACGCACGTCTCCAATGAGCTGGTGGCCACGGGCCTGGCAGCTCGCAATATGGCTCAGACCGATCTGGAAATCATGACTAGCTGCTCCATCTGCTACAGCAACCTGCGCTCTGCGGCGCAGAGGCTGGAAGATCAAGAGACCCTGGAGAAGGTGAACGCCGTCCTGGACAGGAAGTATAGCGGCTCCAAAATTCGCCATGCTCTGGACGTCATTCTTGAGTCTTTGGCCGAGAACGATGAGCGGATCGCAGTGCCACTCAAGGATCTGTTGGTCGCTCCCTACTACGGCTGTCTGCTCACTCGGCCCGCTGGAGTCTACAGCGCAGAGTTTCCCAGCATCCTGGAGAAGCTGATCAAGAGGCTGAAGGCGGAGCCGGTGGATTTCCGGCTAAAGACCTTCTGCTGCGGCGGGCCCATCTTCATGCCTCAGGAGAAGGCGGCGGAAGATATTGCCTTTAAGATTTTATCGGAAGCAAAAAAGGCAGGGGCGCAGGTCATCGTCACAGTGTGCCCGCTCTGCCACCTAATGCTCGATGCCAAGCAGAAGGTGCTGGAGCAAAAGCACGGGGCAGAGATCGGCATTCCTGTGCTCTACGTGACCCAATTGACGGGCATAGCGCTGGGTCTCGGGCCGGAGGAGCTGGGGCTGGAGATGAACTGCGTGTCACCGATGGCGATGGTGGAGAGTGTGTATGCAAGGTTAGCTGAATAATATTATACCATATTTTTCAAAGAATTCAACTGAATGACAGGAATATCTTTTCCGGAGCAATAATAAAACAATTTTTCATCTGAAGTCAATAGCAGTCGGCTGCTACCACTTGAAGAAGCTTCGATTAGGGATGTGTCGGTTATGCCAAATTTAGCAACTTCATTAGCTCTCTTTAAGATTTTGTCTTTTTCTATATAGTTTTCGCGTGCGTTCATAAGAATATTAATAGAATTGGTAAAAAAATTTGAAAAATTAGCTTCTTTTAGCCTATTACTGGCCAGATTTGATACTTCAGCCAGCACCTGTGGTGTGACGACGATCTCTCTATATTTCAAAAAATCAACAAGTAATGCATGATCTTGAGAGTTATAATCTATGTTAGACAAATATTTAATATTATAAAATCCAACTAAATAGAGAAGAAGCGGCCCCGTATCTAAGAGCAAAAATTTATACCTAAGCAAATCTCTGCTCATTCTCTTTTGAGCTCTTTTAGCTCACCCATTTTATCGATCTTAAGAGTCATATGTCATGAAAACTTTGAAAACAGGAGTCCTGAATATGAATATAGCCTTCAATCGCTTAGCTTAAGAATGAAAAACGAGGAGATAAGGGCCATGTCGGCATCGAAGAAAAGGCAGACAAAAGAGACCAGCATTGAAGTCTTCCTGGATACAGAAGGCGCGGGCAATATTCAGATCGATACTGGAATCGAGCTATTGGATGAGATCCTCTCGGCCATGGCCAGAGGTGCGGGATTTGATCTGACCGTCAAGGCCAGGGGCGATCTGGAAACGGGCGACCACCACACCACTGAAGACACAGCCATCACTTTAGGCAGCACTTTGGCCCAGGAGATAAAAAGCGGCATTGGAAGCAGCATGGTCCCATCCGGCCTGGCTCTTGCCACCGCAGCCGTGCGCTTCGGCGAGCCTGGCTATCAGGGCAACTTCGCTTTGCAGTCCCAGATCATGGCCGGCATGAGCCTGGAGAACCTCAGCCACTTCCTGCGCGCCCTGGCCTACAATGGCCGGTTCAATCTGTTCATCTCCGCAGAGGGAGGCGACGATCGGAGTAAGATTGAAGCCATGAGCACGGCTCTTGGAAGGGCGATAAAGAAGGCAGCACGGGACAGCTAAGTTGGCCTTTGCCTGATGATTCATAGGCACAAATCGGCAATCCATTCTTCCGGGATTCCGCGAGTCGGCCCTTCGGGCCTCCCGCGGGGCGGTTTGGGCGCCGCTCCAGGCCGCGGCCGTTGACCGTTGTGCAACGCAACTCTCCCGTGCAGCAGAATCCAGACTTATCTCCTGCGCCGGAAATAGGCTCCTGCTGCCAGGGCGGCAAGGCCGGCTAGAATGCCCAGTGCAGGGCTCTTCTTTGCTCCTTTTTCGCCCGCAACGATGGTTATGGTGCCGTTGGAGACTGTCTCGGGCTTAAAGCCGCTCGTGCCGGTCACATTCAGTTCGATTGTATCATTTACCTGGGCTTTACTGCTTACCGCAAATGTGAGATTTGCGGCGGCGCAGCCTGCCGGCAGGAGAACGCCCAACAGCCTCGCATCCACCTGCCATGTGGCATTGCACTCCCCGGAAATGCCCGTGGCCTTTAGCTTGGCGGCATCATAAGAGATGTTAATCCTCTTCTCGCTATTGGAATTAGGAGCCAGGAGAGGAATGGATACCTTCTCTCCGGCAGCTGCCTGCACTGAGCCCAGAGATACACCGTGCATTTCCGCGGGAGTCACATTGATGTACTCTCCGAATGTCTGAATGGCATTGACGGCATTTTCCACTCTGGCCCGCAGCTCATATCGGCCGGGCTTGGCCCCTATCACAACCGCACGGGGTTCTAATGCCTCAAGATTGCCCTGCAGAGTATGATTGATGCCGCTTGGATCTAATCTGCCGTTGACGATATCAAAAAACTGCAAAATGCTTTTTGCCGGCTCAATCTTAAGGAACTGGTTTCGAACAGAATTGTTTGCCAGCATGGCGTCATAATCAAGCGAATTATTGAGCCGTTTGTATTCGTCTCGTGAGACGTAATAGATGGATTTACTATCCACTATTGCGCCAATTCTTCCATTTGGTTCAAATGTCACTCCGACCTGCCGGGGTAGCTGTGATGAGCTAAGGTAAAGCAATCCTGGCACAGTGCCGCCGCTCGCATCCAGAACGAGGCTCTTATCATCACTTAGTTGCATTGTCGTAGCATTCCATTTCCAGGCAAAGCCCCATAATTCGCCCGAGCCCTGGCCAATCCTGGTGATGTCCCTGGAGAAGACGGTCCTATTGCTTGAATCCAGGATGTTCACCATGACCTGACGGATCTCGGCAGCCTTGACGAGGAGTGTGAAGTTTGCGGCTGCAGAGGATGATACATTGTCCTGAGCATTGATTAGAGGGGGTTCGGGCGGAGGAACAACATACATTGAAGTATAGAGATAATATCGAAGAGTGTCGTTGTCTGCAACACGAATGTCCATTCCCGGCCCGATGTTGACATTCGAGTTGCTGTTGAGGTTGATTCTATCCGGATTGAGCAGGATCATCCCCTCAGGCGCAACGCGGACAATCTCCAATTCGCCAAAACCATTTCCCGGTTCAACCGGAAAGATATACCGATCGGAGATCTGGAAGATGCCGTCCAGGGTGGCAAAACTATGCGTACCATTGTTAAAAATATTGCCAAAGTGCATCATTATTATAGGCATGTCTTTGACGTTTTCCAAATCTTTCTTGTAGATATATGTGGTATTGGATTTGACCACAGAGCTATCCACCAAGCCACCTTCTTTTATGAGCTCCAGGAATAGGCTGTCATTGCCAACATCCCTGATACGCATCTCATAGCCATCTTCTAATGAATAATTTCCCGCAAGGATATTGCCCTGTAGCTCCGTGTCCAGGAGAACACGACCCAATTCCTCCTGCTCCAGAAGGCTCTTAGATGACTTATTGCCGTCAAGACTTGAATCGTATCCTGCAAACCAGGTGGCACCAAGGAAGCTTATAACGAAATAGTGTCCCCATGGTTTATACTCAAATTCTTTGGCCTGTGTTAAGGTAGTATATTGAAGACCACTCTGGACCACGGTATTATTTTCCGGATAAACGATAGGGTTTTTGGGTGGCTCCAACTTTCTGCCATGGACGGCATAAAAGACGAGTGTCTCAGCACCCAGGGTTTGCTCCGGATTGAAGTAAAATCCGGTGTAGTTTATGGAGTTCCATCTGGCAATGACCGAAGAATTATAGTCTCCCATGCGCACAGGAATGGATGGGCTGGAGTTGAATACCGGCCCGCGTATTTCATGAACGCCGTAATCAAAGATGCCTCCAACGGGATAATAAATAAGTTCTGGCTCATTTAGAACGACTATTCTCAAGTCGGCGGCAAGAGATATCTCAGAGTCTTTTATAAATGAGAAAGATACATTATTCTGCAACTCAATAATATCCTCAGAGAGATCTGTGAGCTTCATATTCCCGAGCAGGCCACCTTCAAAGAGCTTGATGGTGGGTGCATCGCTGATCTGAAAGATGCCATCCACCTCGACAAATCCTTCGCCTGAGCCTCGCATGGCATTGGCCAGATGGACCAGGATAACCGGGACGTCGTTTATTTTGTAGGCAAAAGTATCACCAATGCTCACCACAGAACCATAAACCGGTTTTCCATTTTTTAGTAGAACAAAATTGACAGTGCTTTTCTTCTCGGAGACTTCCGCTGCCACCAGAACATAGCCATGCTGAAGAGGAAGGGTTGAGTTATAGTTCAAAGTTTGAGTGCTATCTTCATCGATGAGTACTGATCTCAGCTCTCCTTTGCCTAGAGAGTTGATCTTGTCGGTAAATGAACTGTCATAGTAGCCGGCCAGATAGGGCTTGCCCAGAAACGCCACCTCTTGGAAACTGCCCCAGGGCTCATACTCGAACTGCTGGGACCATGTCTTTGAAGAGTAAACGATATGCCCTTTCTCCGCCGTCCTTCCCTGCATATCTATGCGCAGTTCTTCTCCTCCCTGGGCCTTATCCAGGTCATAATAGAACCAACCGAAGTCATCTGCCCGCCAGACACCATCGCCGTCGCTCGGATGACCCCGCACATAGGCCGCTTCCATCGGCTCCTGCGCAAAAGCGCTCGATGCCAGCCCAAAAAGCAAAGCCAACATTGCTGCAGTGGCTATAAACCAGATTGTCCTGATCTCCATCAACCTCTCAAGAATGATTCCGGGATAAGCTGTATATCCTATGGGGGATCTACACGCAGAGCGGAGTTAGATGTCATCTATTAAACACGTTGCGATATACGGCAAAGGCGGTATCGGCAAGTCGTGCACTGCCTCGAACATAGCCGCCGCCTGTGCCGAAGAAGGCCACAGGGTACTGATGGTAGGCTGCGATCCCAAGAGCGACTCGAGCATAACACTGGTTGGTAGAAGGATTCCCACCATGATGGACCTCATCTTAGCGGGTGGAGAGATCCATGAGAAGGATGTCGTTTTTCCGGGATACAAGGGCGTCTTGTGCATTGAGGTGGGCGGCCCGGAGCCGGGCGTGGGCTGCGCCGGACGGGGCATAATTGTCGCCATCGATTTCCTGCGCAAGGTTTCCAAGGCCATGGAAGAGGTGGACCTGGTGCTTTATGATGTGCCGGGGGATATCGTCTGCGGGGGATTTTCCGCACCTATCCGAAAGGGGCTGGTAAGCCAGGCCTACATCATCACCTCCGGAGAGTACATGCCGCTCTATGCCGCGAACAACATCTGCAAGGGCCTGCGCCGCCTGAAAACGCCTTTAGCTGGTGTGATCTGCAACTCGCGCGAGGCGGCAGCCGGGCGGGAGAAAGATATTGCGGAGAGATTCGCTGCTGAGCTGAACAGCCGTCTGGTAGC
>JBAQXX010000006.1:0-7093 GCA_049299735.1 Methanothrix sp.
TGTTAGACCTGTGTCTCCTTTTTCGCCCTTTTCACCCTGAGTTCCTTGAGGCCCTGGCGCTCCGGCCGGTCCTGTTAGACCTGTGTCTCCTTTTTCGCCCTTTTCACCCTGAGTTCCTTGCGGCCCAGGCGCTCCGGCCGGTCCTGTTAGACCTGTGTCTCCTTTTTCGCCCTTTTCGCCTTGAAGTCCGGTATCGCCTTTGGGTCCGGGCGGCCCCTGCAACTGAATAAATCCTTTCGGAATCGTTTCCAGCTTATTTCCTTCTCCAATTTTCAGGTTGTCTCTAATTTCTTTTGGAGCCAATTTGGGATCCATAACATAGACAATGTAGACTGTAACTTTTTCATTTGAAAGATATTCATCGGAAACAATTGAGTTTGTCTGCGTGCTCGCATATGCCGTAGCCAGACATAGTACGAAAAAAATTAAGAATAAAATTACAGTGTATCCTGGGATTTTCCCTTTATTCATGTACCCACATCCTTTATTAGTTTATTAATTTTATACAGAATATAACCTACCTAGCCCCTTCATATTGGATTAAAAAAAGTCTAATCAAATTAATATTTCTTTTGCTCATCAGTCATAGATATCATCATTCAAATAATATAACCTCCACAGTCTTCCCTGCTTCCAGGCCCTCCTTCTCCTCAGATACGACCACAAAGCCGTCCGCCCTGGCCACAAAGCTGAGGATTCCCGCCCCTGAGTGCCTCACTCTGACCTGACTCAAGTAGCCCGGTCGCGATGGATCTTTCTCGCGTAGGTCGCATAGCCAGCACCCCGTAGCCTCCGGCAATTCGAGCATGATGATCTTTGCAGATAAATAATAGTCACTGGGGCCAAAAGTCGAAATCGGGTAGATCCAATCAAAGCAATCGGAGCCGATTTCGCGGAAATAGCCTGGGTGCAGATCTATCTTAATAGCCCGAAAAAGAATAGTATAAATATTTCAGAGGGATATACTTCTTGTACTATGGAAGACGCCTTGGACAAAATTAAAAATCAAGCCGGACCTTGCGGCATCATCTGCGGTTCATGCCCCCTGGGAAGCGGCACCGTAGCAGAGACTGCAGCCCGGACCAAAAAGCACATTGTAGACTGCCAGATCCCAATGTGGTCTCCTTTTGTGCCTGGGGGAGAGGTCATCGACTGGACTGCCATGGACAGAGGCCTGGACTGGATGGCAAAGTATGCCTGCTGCGCCGGATGCGAGAACGGTGGAGGGTCACCCGATTGCACCATTAGGATCTGCGCCCGGGAGAGGGGCTACGAGCTATGCAGCTTCTGCAGCGATCTGGACTCATGCACAAAGTTCGAATGGCTCAAGGAGCACGGATCAGTTCTCAAGGAGAAGCTGAAGGAAAAACGAGGGCTGTCCAAGGTGGAGTATATAAAAAAGATGATGGCCCAAATGCCCTAGGAGCTGGGCGCATGAATTTCGGATTTTTAATCTTTCCGGGGCTGGAAGAGCTGGATCTGGTCGGGCCCTGGGAGATGATATCTTTTTGGAGCAAGCATGCTGCAGGGCCCGAGAACTGCCTCATGGTTGCTGAGAGCCTCGCCGCCGTAGTCTGCGATAAAGGCATGTCCATAAATCCTCATGTCGCCTTCTCGAATTGTCCTCCACTTGATTTTCTCCTGGTTCCGGGAGGGCAGGGCACGCGCCTGGAGGTGGACAATCCCGCTCTGGTTAAATTCGTGGCAGACCAGGCAAAGCATTGCCGAGCGGTGCTCTCTGTCTGCACCGGCACATTCATCCTTCACCGGGCCGGTCTGCTCACCAACCGGAAAGCCACCACCCACTGGGCATCCCTCGAACGGCTACGTGAATTAGGCGACGTGGTTGTGGTGGAGGATCGAGTGGTGCGGGACGGAAGGGTCTGGACATCAGCTGGCGTTTCCGCCGGAATTGACCTGGCCTTGGCCTTCATCGAGCACATGGCCGGGGAAAAAACCGCAGGCAGAATTCAGTTGGGGGCGGAGTATTATCCCTCCGGCAGATCTTACGGAATGATGCACGAGCTTGCACAAACCCCGATGTATGTTAAACAGTGGGAAATGCAGTAGGTCAAGCCTATTATTCGAACAATATAACCTCCACAGTCTCCCCTGCTTCCAGGCCCTCCTTCTCCTCCGATACGACCACAAATCCGTCCGCCCTGGCCACAGAGCTGAGGATGCCCGCTCCTGAGATCATGATGGGCTCGGCCTGTCCATTCTTGAGGGCCACTCTGACCAGACTCAGGTATCCCGGTCGGGAGGGAATCTTTCTCGCCAGCTTTGCCGAGACTATCGGCGGTAGGTCGCAGCGACGGCCCATCTTTTGCAGGGCTGGGCGCACGAATAGATAGAGATCAGATAGCGCAGCCACCGGATAGCCGGGCAGGCAGACCACTATCTTGCCGGCCACAACTCCAAAAGCGGTAGGCTTTCCCGGCTGCAGACGCACCCCGTGCACGAAGAGCTCGCCATTCTCTTCCAGCACTCTTGGAGCATAGTCCTTCTCACCCACGGAGGTCCCTCCGAGTATTATGATCATATCTGCATCTACGTTTGATAAAATGGCATCGCGAATGAGCCCTTCATCATCCGGGACGATCTCTCTTTTCTCGGCCATCGCACCCCATTTTTCTGCATAGAGCCGGGCCATGAGCCCGTTGATCTCGTATGCTTCCCCGGGGCGTAGCGCGCGCGCGCCGATGGCCACCAGCTCCCCTCCAGTGGGGATGATGACCACCTTCGGCTTTTCATAAACCCGCACCTCTTCAATTCCCAGTGCCGACAGCATTGCCACATCCGGGGGCCGAAAGGTGTGGCCCTCGGAAAAGAGCGCCTCGCCCTCACTGATGTCCTCACCGATGCGGGACACATTCCTGTAAGCGTGCATCTGTGCCGAGATCTCCAAAGTCGTGTCGCGCCTTCTGGCATCCTCCAGCATCAGCACGGCATCATAGCCCTCGGGAACAGGCATGCCGGTGCGTACGGACCGGAAGTTGTCCAGAAAGACGGGGGCGTGAGGCTTTGCGCCTTTCGTGTCCGCGGACCGCACGGCAAAGCCGTCCATAGCAGCCCTATCAAAGCCCGGCAGGTTCACAGGAGAGGCGATATCCTGAGACAAAACCCGGCCTGCCGCCTGCGCGCTTGGGAGGGGTTCGGTCCGCTGTAAGGGTAGGCAGCGATCAAGAAGCATCTCTTTTGCCGCTGCAGCCCCATGAAAACGTTTAAACATGCAAATGTTGTGTCAATCCTTCCCTTGATATATGCTTTTGTATATATTCTATATATCCTGTGAAAGCTTCATATAATGTAAAGAGGGAGGGGTGGGCAGATACTGATATAATGAAGAACCTGTGACTTGGGATAGATGATTTAATGGACGCTGTTGTATGGCTGGAAGAAGTGGGAAAGAATGATCTTTCCGTAGTGGGCGGCAAGGGTGCAAGCCTGGGTGAGATGATAAATATAGGCGTTCCCGTACCTGGCGGATTCGCGGTCACGGCTCAAGCTTTCCGGGATTTCATCAACCGGGCGGGCATCGCTAAGAAGCTATTCGAGGCCCTTAAAGTCGATGTGAATCAAGAGTCAGAGTTGCACCGGGCAGAGGAGACGGCCAAGAAGCTCATCATGGAGGCCAAGGTGCCTGATGACATCGAGAAGGCCATAAAATCCCGCTATGAGGAACTATGCAAGCGCGAGGGCAAGCAGGTCTTTGTGGCTGTGCGGTCCAGCGCCACCGCCGAGGATCTTCCCGATGCCAGCTTCGCAGGCCAGCAGGAGACCTTCCTCAATATGCGCGGGGCCGAGGATGTCTTCAACGCAGTTCGCAAGTGCTGGGCTTCTCTTTATGGGGCACGCGCCATCTTCTACCGGGTGGAGCAGGGCTTCGAGCATGATAAGGTCAATCTTTCCGCCATTGTGCAGATGATGGTGGACTCCGAGAAGTCTGGAGTCATGTTCAGCTCCCAGCCCTCCACAGGCGAGCCCCTGGTGGTTATAGAGGGCGCCTGGGGCCTGGGAGAATCCGTAGTTAGCGGCAGCGTATCACCCGACAACTTTGTCGTGGACAGAAAGACCATGAATATCGTTAGCAAGTACATCGCCGCCAAGGAGATTATGATCATCAGGGACCCCAAGACCCAGAAGACTGTCACGATAAAGGTCCCGGAGGAGAAGAGAGAGGCTATCGTTCTCACAGACAACGAGGCAATTGAGCTGGCCAAGTACGCCGAGATCCTGGAGAAGCACTACGGCATCCCCCAAGACATCGAGTGGGGCGTAGAGAAAAACAAGATATATATCCTCCAGTCTCGCCCCATCACCACGATCAATAACAGCAAAAAGCCAGCGCAAGCAGCAGCCAGCGGCAAGGTCTTGTTCACAGGCCTAGGAGCAGCACCTGGAGTGGCCACGGGCTTTGTGCGAATAATCACCAGCGGCAGAGAGCTGGATAAGGTCAAGCCGGGCGACATCATGGTCACAAAGATGACCATGCCGGACATGGTTCCAGGCATGAAGCGCGCCGGGGCTATCGTCACCGACGAAGGCGGCATGGCCTGCCACGCAGCCATTGTAAGTCGAGAGCTGGGCTGTCCCGCTGTTGTGGGAACCAAGAAGGCTACATCTATTCTCAAAGACGACATGGAGGTTACTGTTGACGGCGGCAAGGGCATCGTCTATGAGGGGCGCGTGGCCCTGGCAGCGCCTGCCAAGACTGCGTCCGCAGCCAGTGGAGGAGGCGTGGTCTTTACCAAACCCATGACTGCCACAGAGATCAAGGTCAATGTCAGCGAGCCGGATCGAGCCGCAGCCGCAGCTGACACAATGGCTGATGGCGTGGGCCTTTTGAGAATCGAGCACATGATACTGGGCCTGGGCAAGACGCCTAACTGGTACATCAAGAACGGCAAGACCGAGGAGTACATCGGTGAGCTGGTCAAGGGCATCAAAGTCGTAGCCGATGCTTTCTACCCCCGACCGGTATGGGTGCGCACCCTGGATGCGCCCACGGACGAGTTCCGGGCTATGGAGGGCGGAGAGGGCGAACCTCACGAGCACAATCCCATGCTCGGTTGGCGTGGAATTCGGCGCGACCTGACGGAGACGGAGCACTTCCGCCTTGAGATAAGGGCTTTTAAGAAGCTGCATGAGATGGGCCTTACAAACGTCGGCATCATGCTGCCCATGGTGCAACACGTTCGCGAGTTTCAGAAGGCCAAGGCCATCATGGTTGATGAGGGCTTAGACCTGGAGAAGATCGATGTAGGCATCATGGTAGAGACGCCAGGCGCCGCGCTCACCATTGAAGACTTCATCGAAGACGGAATCGACTTTATCTCATTCGGCACCAATGATCTGACCCAGTACACCCTGGCGGTAGACCGCAACAACGAGAACGTGGCCGGGCTGTATTCCGAGCTGCATCCAGCCATACTCAAGCTCATCGAATACGTGGTGGAGCGCTGCAACGAAGCGGGAGTCAAGACCTCCATCTGCGGCCAAGCCGGATCGTACCCGGAGATGGCCAAAAGGCTGGTAGAGATAGGCATCACGAGCATATCGGCCAATATCGATGCAGTGGCAACTGTCAGAGAGACCGTGGCCAGATCTGAGAGGATTCTTATGCTCAATGCCCTGAGAAACAGGAAATAAAGAAATGGGATTAAAATGAGAGACAAAGCCCTTCCCGAAGATGAGGTAATGCGCATCCTGGCAGAAACGAGAGCACGCAACTACAGCTATGGCCGCTTCTTATCCACCATGTGCACCCTGCCCCACCCCATTGCGGTTAGGGCTCACAACATGTTCCTGGAAACAAATCTGGGCGACCCGGGACTGTTCCCGGGCGTGGCCGAACTGGAAGAGCGCGTCGTGCATATGCTGGGCGAGCTGCTGGGCTGCCCGGACGCCTCGGGCTATATTTCCACGGGAGGCACGGAGTCCAACATCCAGGCCATCCGGGCGGCCAGGAATGAGGCAGGCAGAAAAGACGGCAATATCGTCGTTCCTGCCTCGGCCCACTTCTCATTCGATAAGATCGGAGATCTTCTCTGTCTGGAGGTGCGAAAGGCCGAGCTGGATGAGAGCCTTAAGGTTGACTTATCGTCGGTCGAATCTCTGCTGGACGAGAGAACCGTAGCCCTGGTGGGCATAGCCGGGACTACCGAGTTCGGCCAGGTGGACCCAATTGAGCAGTTAGCGAAAATGGCGGTGGAACGGGGCATTCACCTGCATGTAGACGCTGCCTTCGGCGGATTTGTCCTGCCCTTCCTGGAAAGAAAATTTGCCTGGGATTTTTCGGTGCAGGGGGTCTCTTCCATCACTATCGACCCGCATAAGATGGGCATGAGCACCATTCCTGCCGGCGGCCTGCTCTTCCGCGGTCGAGAGTGCTTGAGCGCTCTGGAGACTGAGACATATTATCTCACTAAAGCGAAGCAAGCATCTCTAACCGGTACGAGAAGCGGAGCTGCAGCCGCGGCTACTTACGCCGTGATGATGCATCTGGGCCGGAAAGGCTTCAAAGAGATGGTAGACTATTGTATGGACCTGACGCATCATCTGGTGGCTGGTGCAAGAGAAATCGGCATTCAGCCGGCGATCGAGCCCATCATGAATGTGGTGGCGCTGAAAGTCCCCTCTCCGGCAAAGGTGCGCGAGGAGCTCATGAAGAGGGATTGGCATGTCTCCATGACCCGCGAGCCCAACCGAGCCCTGCGACTGATACTGATGAGGCATATGACACGGGAGAATATCGACCTGTTTCTGGAGGATTTGAAGGCCATCTTGGCAGCTTGATTTTCCCTGAGGGGAAACGTATGCCTGCCGAAAAGATTTATGAAGATTTACATCAAGAATATTACAAAATTAAACAAATGTTTGGTCGGGTTCGAGAACCTTCGACCTCATTAGCATGAATCCAGTAAATTCAAACTTTATGACCAATGGCAAAGCGTCTCATTACCTTATCGATCTGGATCTTGACCGCGTCGCCTACCTTGGTATCGGCCACGAAGATCACAAAACCTTCCAATCGGGCAATGCCGTCGCCTTCCCTGGCAATGTCCTCAATATTGACATCGTACTCTTTTCC
>JBAQXX010000007.1:0-17445 GCA_049299735.1 Methanothrix sp.
TAAAGGGATAAACAATTTGTTGCATTAACATCGGGGGTGAATGTAGCATGAAGGGAGTAGTAGGAATAGTTGTACTTGCAATTGCCCTTATGGGGCTATGCGGTACTGTGATGGCCAATCCGCCCATAGTTCCGCCCGTACAGTATGAGCAGTTTTGTGAAGCACATAAGGTATCCGGGACTGGAATTATCGATGTCAGCACATCGGTAATCGACAAAAAGATCGCACTCGAGTATTTCAACACCATGAATGGCGACGGAGATCTCGAGCTGGACCAGGAGACCGCGTATTCACAGAATGCCGACAAGCTGAGAAGGAATGTATCCTCTGTCAATGGTGGAAATGAATCCGCCCTAAATCTCATCCAGAACACGAAGTTGACCTATGCGGGCGAGACGCCCTTGACTGGTGGCAAGCTCCTCAACTCCAAGGCCTTCTACGGAGGCATTGGCGCCAATGTGCAGGAGCTATACTCCGTAAATGAGATGGAACAGGATCAGACCGCGTTCTTTTCCTCAACCACGCCCTATGAGCCCGCTAACGGCGTAAAACCGGAAGATCTGCCCGGTATGCTCAAGAGCGCGGGCCGAGACACCGCGTTGGTCGAGGATCTCATGACTGCCGATAATGGCGTCTACAATCCTGCCCATCTGATCGGTCTTGAAACCAAGAACTCTTTCAATGGTACATGGGGCACCGACGCAACCTGGCACAAGATATTCTACAAGGACATCAAGGCTCACGAGATGTTCACGGGTGTGTTCGAAGCCGAGAAGACCATTAAGTTCCATGAGAACCCGGTGCCTGAGAGAATCCGTGCACCATGTGAAGGCATAGACTGCTAGGCAAAGAAAGCCTGCAGTTTTTTCTTTTTTTTGCATTATTAGGGGGGTTAGCATGAAAAGACAGATGATTTGGATAACGATCATATTCATCCTGACGGCTGCCCTGGCAGAGGCCACGGTTGAAGACTCGGGCATTGCATCTGGTGATGGTTCGAGCAGCCCCTGGACAGAATCCACATCGCCAACTCTGCCCACATTTCTGCCCAGTCCATGTTCCGGTGATTCCGGTAGCCTCACCGTGAAAGTCGGCCTTACCGGGCCAGAGTCCGAGCAGGAAAAATTGTATACAACCCCGGGAAAACCGCTGGACTTCATGGTTACGATAAGCAACGATGGTATGACCGAGGTGGAGGCGCAGGTGGGCATCAAGCCGGAGGTCTGTCCATTTGAATGGTTTAGCTGGACGACCACTTCCGTGACCATTCCTGCGGGGGTTTCTCGCTCCGTGGCCCTGCAAGTTTTGCCGGATACGGACTCTGTAGCCGGTGATTACAGATTTGCAGTGGAGGCCTCGGCCAAATGCCGCTACGCTGGGCAAAAAGATGCCACATTCAAGATTCAAGCATTCGACTATGCCTCAGAGACCTCTGTGAGCGGCTCGGGCCAGTTTCAGATAGATAAAAACCTCAGATCCATGAACTCCGGCATCAAGTCCACCAAAAGCGTGCTGTTTTCCGGTAGTGTGGATGCCCTGGTGAAGAACGAATACATGGTGGATGCGGCCAAAGGCAAGAATGCCAATTTCCAGGAACAGGATGCAGTTGACAACTACAATGCCGTCTCTCTCGGGGATGCACTTGTAGGAACGGAGAGCTTCAAGAGTTCTGCGATCTTCGGCGGAGTGGGCGCCAAAGTCCGGGAAAGCTATGACGTGCAGCAGATGGAGTTCAAGAACCAGGATTTCACACTGCATCAGACGGGATCTTTAAAGAAGACGGCTGAGTTCAAGACGATGGACAACTTCACCGGATATTACCTGATAGATGCCAAGCAGGTGGTTCCCGGCCAGAAGAATCTCAAGGAGTTTGAGGAGTATTTCGGATCATTTGAGATCAACCGGAGAATACTCTTCCGGGATGCCGCAAAATCCAAGACGCCATGCCAGGAAGGAGACTGTCTGAGCACACCGAGCATTAAAACACCCACACCAAGCAGTCCCAGCTTTACCAGCCCCTGCTTAAGTGGCTCATGCAACGATTTCGTGAACCGGCTAAATTCGTTTGGTAAGTAATCCTGAGCCATCTTTTTTTTTTGTATTTTTCACGTATTTTGGCTGCCAAAACCTTAAAATAGCCTCCAGAGAAACTGCATCCGGGTGCTAGGGTGTCAGGAGAGTGAAAGCCTGGAATTTTTAAAATGTGCCTGATTCTGGGCAAACCAGGCTAGAGGAGGTTGTGTGGATTGAAGAGAGAATTGATTGTTTTAGCGGTTATTGTCATGGCATTAGTTGGCATGGCAGGTGCTGCCAATTACATGTACGAGAAATCGTCTGTAAAAGGAGTTGGGTACAGAAGCCTGGAGATTGTCATCTCCACACAAAGCGGCTTTAATGGTCAAAAGCTGGTAGAGAAGCAGTCCGGTTCAGGAAATGTTATCACTTCCAGAATTGAGCTTGAAGCTGAGAGGCAACCCGCAGACCTATCATGCGAATGGCCGACCGGGTCTGATCCCATGGACTACATCAACTTCACCTCGGAGCAGGAGCTGGAGTACATGCCCGTCTCATATCAGACCGGCACTTACGACCAGAAATGGGTGGATAAGCTCTGCGTGCAGAACTATAAGATAGGCGCTGTGCTTACTGAGATGTACACTCATGCCGAACACCTGCAAAAGACCACCGAGATCAAGACCAGGGGATACAATACCGATAGCGACAGCCAGACTACTACCCCGGCTTGCTGCACGGGCGTTCTCGAAGCGAACCTGAACAGCAACGTCATCGGCGTAGCCCACATCGGCTGGATCTCCAGAGACCCAACTGCTGACAGCCAGCTCAAGGGCCGCCATGCAGAGTACGGCCGATCGGTCGAGGACCTGACAGGCGTCTTCTCCATTGAGAAGTTCATCCAGCTCTGGGGCAACTCCACATGCGGTGCCATCAGCGTTGATTGGCTGCCCTGCGTGTAAGCTTTAATTGAAAAAAATAGCGCCGCCGCACAATTCGGCGCTTATTTCCTTTTTTAAACAGTATAAATCGTAGCTATCCGGGCTCATCATTCTGCAGGACTGGCTGCCTTGGGTGCTGGCAAGTATTTAAGGGAAGAAGTGGATATAACAGAGAGACGAGTAAAAGAAGGTGAATGTAAATGAGCAATAAAAAAGGTGCTAAAGGAATGCCAAGCGACGGGCCTGGCAAGCATGATCCCTCTAAACCGCAGAAGAATAAGTCAGACGCGCCACTATTTAATCAAAAGAAGGGCGGAATAACCAATGAGCGACCTCGAAAAACCAGGATCTGATTGGGTATAATTCCCATCATTTCCTTATAGCCAGGCGCCGCGACGCGCTCGGGCGCTGGGATTCGGTCAGCTTCGTGTGAGATTCAACCGGGTCCGGTTTCGCGCGAAGATGCGAAGTTAAAACATTGGTTTTTGTCGGCCTCGCTGTACTGGTTCACCCTCCCCGGAGCAGAAGCTTGCAGAAGAGTTCTATATTTTAAAGTCAGCTTGCGCTCTTCGAAACCAGAGAGAGGCTGTCTCTTTCCGAAATAGAGGATATGGAGTCTGATCCGTGGCCTTGAGGCGGTAAGAGCACGAAAGAATTTTTAACAAATTTGCACTCACTTTATCGGCCAGCCGGATATTGCCCGGTCGATCTCCTCCATCAGCCGCGCCGTCTCCGCCAGGGCCACAACCACCTTCTGATAGTGCATGAGATCGTCGAAAGATAGCTGCCTGCCTCTGCGGTCCTTGAGCCACTTCTCGCAGTCGAGCGGAACGGGCTCACGCCTCCACCTACAAGCCCTCGCGCGACCTTTGTCTGAAACGGCGACGCGCGCCCATGCAACAAGCTGCGAGTTATTGTGTTTATATTTAATTATAATATCAAGTTCCGATCTTCACCGGCTCCACAATGGCCCTCAATGTAGCTATGGCAGACAGCGCCGCCAGATAGCTGGTCTTGGGGTTTCGAGGTGAGGGAACATTCTCTACCAGTGTCGAGATCCGCCCAAAGTCGCCCACCACCACAATCTCATGCCGGTTTACATGGATGTTTGGATCGGCCACAATTTTAACGCGCACCTCGCCCTCCCCGGACGCCAGGAAAAGAGTGGCGGCCACATTGACATTGGCAGGAAAAGCCTTCACTGCCTGCAGCGCGCTACCCTCAAAGATCTGCGTAGGCCCATTGAGCGCATCCAGGTCGATCTTATTTTCCAGGATGTAGGGCGCGCCCTTCAGCCCGCTGGGGTTTTTAGTGGTGGTAAGAGTCACGCTGCGGATGGCGCCGATGCGGGCGGACTTAATGCCATCCAGCCCAGATATCGCTCCGGAGGGAAGATAAACTCGCGAGCCGTGCTCTTTTGCCAGGGCCTTCACCTCAGAGAAGAACTCCCTGTCCGCGAGAGCACCTACGCTCATGATCATCAGCTTCTTTCCCTTTTCCAATGCAGCCCTGGCAATGGCCGGGACGGCCTTCTGGCTTGCCGCCTCCACTACCACATCAGAGAGGCTCACCAGCTCCTCCAATTTGACCCTGACCGGCTTATGCTGCAAGCTATCGATCAGTGCCACCGCTGTTTCCGGATTATGATCGCACACAGCAACTAAATTTGCGTCTAACGCACCGGAGTCTACTGCTTTTGCAATCTCGGCCCCAATAGCGCCGCACCCAACAAGCCCGATCTTAATAGGCATCGGAGGCTATAAATCAATAGGACATCAAAATCTTTGCGGTATGCTAACATCAGAGCTGGAGAGATTTGTGGACGAGGACCTGGGCGAGTGGGACGACTCCAGCAGCCTCGTTCCCGAGGTAAAGGCGAACGCAGCCATCATCGCCAACGAAGATTGCATCATCTCCGGCCTCGCAGAGGCGCAGGAAATTTTTGCATACTTCGGGCTAAAGGCCGCGCCCCTTTACGATGACGGCGAGTTCGTGCCTGCCAAAGCCCAGTTAATCTCTGTTCGCGGAAGTGCCAGAGCCGTTCTTCAAGCAGAGAGGCTGGCCCTGAACTTCATGGCGCGCATGAGCGGCATCTCCACATTAACTCGAGAGTGCGTTCTTTCCGCCGGAGGGCAAGTGCGCATTGCCGCGACTCGCAAGACCACGCCCGGCTTTCGCGTATTCGAGAAGAAGGCCGTCTTTTTAGGTGGTGGCGATACGCACAGGTTCAATCTCTCCGATGCCGTGCTCATCAAGGACAACCACATAAAAATTCTGGGCCTGGAGACTTGCCTGCGTCGCGCCAAGGAACGCGCCAGTTTCACCAAGAAGATAGAGGTGGAAGTAGAAAACCTCGAAGACATGATCAAAGCTGCAGAGGGCGGGGCAGATATCATCATGTTCGATAATATGGCCCCAGAGGAGATTGTCCGGGGAGTCGGGCTGCTTATGGAAAAAGGCCTTAGGGATCGCATGATCCTGGAGGCGTCAGGAGGCATAACGCTTGATAATATCCGGGAATATGCTGCCAGTGGAGTAGATGTAATATCTCTGGGAGCCCTTACCAGAAACGCAAGATGGATCGATCTAAGCCTGGAGATCGACATGGATATAGAGCAAAATTCAAATTGAAAAAGAATATAATGAATAGAGAAAGGTGTTCCCAAGATGCGGCGTCTGATCTGTCTGCCATGTTTAGTATGTCTGCTATTCTCAATTCTCCTAATCCAAGCAGCCCATGCAAAAGAAGACACTGATGATAGTGACGAGGTGGCCTTCAAGGATTTTAACCTCAATATTGGAGATCGCATTGATCTGGGCGACTATCAGATGGAGCTTATCGAGATACAGTCGGTAAGAGATGGGCTGGTGGTGATGAGAACCTCTAAGGTAGGCGGACCCTTAGATGAGCAGAGAGCCCTCTTGCTAGACAGCCCCAATAATTTCGATGGTGGCGGGGAAAACGGGGGCATTACCATTACTGTAACTGATATTTTCGACGATCAGTCTGCTAAAGTGAGGATCGAGTATCAGCATGGCCTGGGAACAGCCAGGAAGCATGCCTCAGAAAGGCCTGCTGCGGCATTAGACAAGCCTGAGCTCTTTGTGCAAAAGAGCTTCGACAAGATTCAAATGAGTGTAGGCGACGAAGTTAAAGTCACCCTCACTGTCAAGAACATAGGCACGGGACAGGCTCTTGGCATAGAAGCTGAGGATGCACCGCCCCTCCCTGAATTCTCTTATGTCGCGGGCTATCCGCCCAAGATCAAGGAGACTTTGGACTCAGGGCAATCGGATTCGGCGGTTTATGTGATGAACGCCGTAAAAGAAGGCTCTATTCGTGTTCCTGCCATAATTGTCAGCTATACCGACGCAAAGAAGAATGCCAAATCAAATAGCTCGGAGCCGTTTAACATTCTGATAAGCCCCAAGAGCAAGGCGGATCTGGCCGTTAAGCTCGCCGGCTCTGCACCGATAGCTCTTGATGGAGAAAGCATGCTGAACATCAGCATATCCAATTCAGGAACGGCTTCAGCAACCAGAATAGAAGCGGATGGGACAGTCATGCCTTCCGAGGGCCTGCAAGTCACGGGCCTGGAGAAGAGCTTCTTTGAGATAATGCCGGGAGCGGAAGCAAATTACTCGGCTAGGCTCTTGGGCCAAAAGCCGGGCAACTACACCATCCGCCTCATAGTCAATTATGAAGGAGGAGACGGATACGTCATCAGAGAGGGCACTGCAGTGGTAGTCGTCCTGGAACGAGAGTATAAATATCAATATTTACTACTTATTATCCCAATTGCAATTGTCATTGCCTGGATGTACAGGCGACACAGAGAGTATAAATATTGATAAAGAGACATAATCAGTGAGATTTGATGTCATGCTTAACGTACTCATGCTCGGCGTAGGCCAGTGCGGTAATCGAATACTGGACGCAATAAATAAGGAAGCGTTTGGAGGCGGAGGAGCCGCTAATCTTGCCAAGTATTATTTGCGCCCCAAGTTCCCCAGTCGAGTGGAGACTCTGGCCATAAATACGGCCATAAATGACCTCAAGGAGCTACGCTTCACTACGGCCAAAGATAGACTGCATGTCCCCAATCTGCACGGTGTGGGTGCCAATCGAAATGTGGGCAAGCAGGCCTTTATGGATAATCGCGACATGCTCATGGGCGAGATCGAGAAGAGAGGTGACTTCGATATTGCCTTTGTGATAACATCAACGTCCGGCGGAACCGGCTCATCCTTCACACCACTGCTCATAAATGAATTGAAGAGACAGTACCGAGATATCACAGTCGTCACGGTTGCCATTCTGCCTGCCCGAGAAGAGGGGTCCATCTACCTGCAAAATGCCGCCTTTTGCATGAGGGAGTTGATGGAGGTAGACGCAGAGGGCATCATCCTGGCCGATAACCAGAACATGAAGAGGTTTGGCGGCGATATAGCCTCTGCCTATAACAAGATCAATGACATGATCGCCAAACGTTTATTGTTCTTGATCGAGTCTCTGGATTCCGAGATGCTCTCGGTAACCGATCTTGGTGACTTCAAGACGGTGATGAATGGGGGGCTTCGCATCGGAACTATGGGATTTTATCAGGCAGACAGCAAGAATCTATCCATCAGCGACGCCATTGAGAACAGCCTCAAGCCTGCCAATTTGCTTTATCCTGCCAATGTTGCGGACGACTCCGCCAGAGCCATGATCATCATTCAGGGCTCTCGGGAGCATCTGGACGTGGATGAGATCACCAAAGAGGTGGAGAGGCTCACAGCTAGTGCAGGCCACGTATTCAAGGGAATTGTGATCAAGAAGGGATATCCCAAGGTGCTCTCGGTCTTCACCGTAGCCAGCGCCCCAGAGCTGGAATCCATCTATGCCCAGGCGGCACGGGGCATGCAGGACGAGAAGGAGAAGAGGTGCAGAGCCAGGAAACAGCTTGACGATGCATTCGCTCATATTGAGGATTTGGAAGAGATCTACTAAAAGAAAAATTAGCAAGCGCTATGATCGGCCTGCAGATCTTGAGAATTTTTCAGGGATTTCAGGTGCTTATTTGATCTGCGCCAAATCCCTTTTTCACTAAGATCTCTTTAATCCTTTGAATATGGTTGCCCTGCAGTTCAATCAGGCTTTCTTTCACAGTGCCGCCACAGGCCAGCTTGGATTTGAGATGCGTACAAAGCTCTTGAAGATCAATCTCATGAGGATCAATGCCTTGGATGACCGTCACCTCTTTTCCATACCTGCGCTTCTGTACTTTCACTGCTATCCTCTGCTGCTCCTTGGCAACCTCCTCGCAGATACAGAGCTCCGTGGGAAGGCCACAGACGGTACACATTTGAGAACTCATTTGGTGGCAGTTACCTCCGCAATATACCAACATCAAAGCTGATTATGCTATTAAAATCTAATGGTGTGGCATCATGCACGAAATCGACCTCTTCTACGCATCTCGTCCAGCTTTCGATATAGTATTTCTGCCAGGAATATCAGCAGGGCTAAGAGCAGCAGAATGTCTCTTCGCGAGAGCCTCTCCTGCACGGTTCTCTGGCTGACACGACCGGCTTCTGCCACAAGGCTTTGGCGGGCCTCATCTTCTCTAAAGACCTTTCCGCCATTGGCCATGATCAGCCTGGAAAGCTCAGGATTAAAGCCAATATCTCTATACTCCAGTGGGTAGTTGACCGCCAGGCCATAGCTTCCGATGTAGTAGATGCCTGTGCTGTTGGGCGTAAAGGTAGCTACATATCGATTGTCGCCCACCTTTTCCACATCTGCGCCGGAAAGGCTGGGCAGTGCATTGCTGCTGATGGTGACGGATAACGGCGTACCCTGCCATCCGTCATCCGCTTCGACGCGATCATCCTGGGGCCGCGGATCGCCCACCGCCCAATTGACGGTAGACGAAATCATCTGCGAGCTTGGACTGGCATAAAGCGATCCGGCCCAGGCACTGCCATCATCGACTGTCAGCGCCGCCACTCTTCCCAGACCATAGCGCCACACAGTCAAGACGGGCTTGCCGTCGGGCAGAGCCGCCAGACGCTGGGCACCGGAACGTGGCGTGACATCATTAAAGCCGGTAACTGTTGCATTTAAGTTCAGGTCGGCTGTAATGTAGTGATTCTTATTGACCACATTTACTGCATATCCGGTGAGGCTACTCTCCTCAGACGGTATGTCCAAAGAGGGCTCTTGCATGGTAGTGGTAAGCGAGTCAGGATAGACAAAGGCTGAATAGTCCGATCCGGTCTGGGCAGCCAGATAATCGAATCTGCCCGTCGCCCCGGGGAAGGCCTGCACCTGTACAAGACGAGTGGTGACATTCATCTGGCTAAGCAGGTCGATGGAGCGCGCCACCACTTCCGGATAGTTGTAGAGGTTTCCATCCGAGAGAACAACCAGTTCACCCTGGCCGCCGCTGACATTCAGCATATCCCAGGCCAGCTGCAGACCGCTATCCAGATAGCTGTTCTCCGTGCCCGCGGGCGCCAGGCCCATTATCCTCTCCCGAAGAACGCTCACCCCCCGTGATAGGGGAACGGGATCGAGAACATCGTAGGCTTTGGTGCCGAATACTATCAGGCCCACCTTATAGTCCTGGAAATGGGGCGACTTGAGCAACTCCACCGCCAGAGCCTTCTCATAATCGAGCAGAGGCGTGCTATCCCCCGTTCGCGTGGTGAGCAAGGAGAAGGAGATATCCATCACGAAGATGAGCGTCTTGCCGCCCTCAAAGATGCTGGGCATAGAGCGCACAGGCAAAATATCCTCCAGACTGGAGTTGCGATAATCGCCCAGGTCATAGGCATCCTCGCCCCCTACCACGACCAGCCCTCCGCCTTCGCGCACATAACCTTGCAGAGGATTTAGACCGGAATTGTATTTGATATCATCGAGAACTACAGCCTTATAGTCCTTTAGCTGGTCCGGAAGCTCGGAAACGAGTGTCAGCTTGTAAAGGTCATTGAGATTGATAGCCAGAGGCGAGTTACCTCGAGAGATGAGCAGAACCGATGGCTTGGGGACGACATAGACCGCCTTTTGATAGTTGTCGTTTATGGGCTGCCCGTCTGTAGCAATAGTCGCTCGCAGAATATGGTTTCCCGTCTCCAGGAAGGAATGGGAGATTTTAATGGACGCGCTGGTGTTGGCCACAACCGTATCGCTGTAGATCAATTTGTCATCGGCAAAAACGGAAAGCGGCCCCTGGTAGCCCCTCGATGATCGAACTAAAACCCGGAAGGGATAATCCCCGGCCAGGACAGCAGTATTCGTCCCGGAGATCTCCACGCCCGCGTCATCTCTCAGGGGTGTGAGTGAGAGGGCAAAGGTCGTGGTATTGGAGGCGCGCGCCAGTGTCAGGGCATCGGCCAGGGAGCGGCCGCTATTGCTGTATCCGTCCGTTACCAAAAGAAGAGTGCTGCCCGGCAGGGCATACTGCACGATTTTGTCGCCCAGTGGCGTAGCATCCCCCGAGAAGGTGCGTAGGGGCGCGTCTGCAAAGCTTTTCACCCGCGCCGCGACATCCGTGTCGAATATGCCCATAGATCCGGTCTGATCGTCTAAGATGGTGATGCTGGGCTTTTGCGACTGGACGGTATGCACCTCGACAAAATAGGGATTGGCGGCGGCAGCTATGATCAGGCAAAAGGCGAGAAGCCTTGAGGCGGCAAAGAGCCTGTTCTTAGCTCTTTTGCGAATTATGAATACACCCAAGAGCAAGACAAACGGGATGGCCCAGAGCAACTGAGGCGTGGCAAAATAAAGATCCAGGATCATGTCTCTCTCCTCTTACGCATAATGGCCAGCTCCAGAAGGATGGCGAGAGCCGCAAGTGCAATGATCCAGTTGGAGAGGTCCTTTTCCACTACGGTTTCCCGGCTGTCGGCTACAAACGCCCCCGCATCAACGCCATTATTTCTTTGCAGAGAGGACTCTTTGAGATCATACATATTTGCAGCCACTGCCTTTCCCAGGAAGCGATAGACTCCCACCTCATCCAGCAGCAGAGTGCTCGCATCAAGACTTGTAGAGGGCGTTTCTACCTGGGCAGTTTCGCCCAGATGGATTATCTCGCCCGTCTTACGATTGGCCTCTGTTATGTCCGGTACATCTGTGATCCAGCTCACCATCTGATACCAGAAGATGGGATATTCCGGACGCAGATAGAAATCGGAATCCATCTCCAGGCCGCTGTAAACTACCATGCCTTTCCCCAGACGCCAGTAGGAGAAAATGGGTTGGCCATTAGCCTCGACTAATGTAGTGGAACCCTTTCGGGATACTGCCTGAGGATATCGGAAAAGGCCGATCTCATCGAAGTGTACGCCTTTCGCAAAGCCCTCGTCGCGCACCCAGAGGCTGGCAGGACCTGTCTGCTCGCCCGTGACCCGCACCGGCAGGTACTCGGGGCTCTCCTGGTCGGAGGCGATGAAAATCACCCTTCCGCCGTCGATGTAGCGATTTAGCTTGCCGTCCAATGAGGCATTCCTGGCCACCACTATCAGGTCGAAGCTATTGAATTCGCCTGAGGTCTTCACCTCAACATTGGGCAGGGAGCGAAGAGCTGCCAGGGCCGGTCCCTCTTCGCCAAGGTAGAGGACCTTCTTTTGGGCCAGGTCGGGAACATAAACGTAGGCATGATTGTCCCAGGCAACGGCATCTTCCTCGTCCAAAGATATCTCATTGACTCCAGGGTAAGCAGTAAAGGAGAGATAGTAGTCTGCCCCTTTCGCCATCTGCACCGTGCGGCCGGCAGCCGCGGCGCCGCTCGGGCCGCGGATGGTGATGGGGACCGCTCTTGCCGGGCCAAAGTTATGTACCTGAGCCGTGTGGTTGACATATCCCGGACCGGGCACATCCCAAGCCTCTACCAGGGCCAGGTTGTCGCCTCCCTGGTAGCAGTCGGCAAAGACTATGCTCACTTTTCCGTCTGCCTGCAAAATCTTGCGGGTGGCCTGCGGCTCGTCGCCTATCCAGCTTATGAAATCCGAGACCACAAGCATATTTCCGCCAACACTTCCCAGCAAGCTGCCAGCCAGCGTCATAGCGCTGGAGAGATCTGCAGAGACGGCTTTTGGCAATTGCTGCCGCAAAGCGTCCCTGGCTTCTGTGGGGCTGCCTTCCGAAAGAACGGTAAGGGGCATGCTTTCCGCCAGCACGATGCTGATCCTCTGGTATTTGTCCAGATAGGGATCAATCAGCTGTAGAGCACGCGAACTGGCCTGCATGCTGGCCGAACCGTCCAGGACCACCACCAGATGGCTGCTGGCAGGCCCCGTCTCTTCCGTGAAGGGCCCGGCAGCCGCGACGGAAAGAGAGAGAAGCACCAAAAGCTGCACCCAGAAGAGGGGATCGTTGATCAGGCGACTGAGCACGGCGGAGCGCTCCGCCTCGCCCTCTCGCAGGAACTGCGTGGCTGAGAAGCGAACCTCCTTGGGCCGGGGACGGATAAGGTATATTATTATCAGTGGTATTATAGATAGGAGCCCCAGAAGGGCCATGGGATTCCTGAAAGGCATTAGAATAACCTTTTGATTCAAGAACTATGAAAAGGTTTGCGCAGGACCTAAATATAATCGAGGCAAACCTTTCCCAAAATTGAGGTTCTGGTTATGGTCGGCGCCATGGAGATCTATATGCTTTTACCCAAGACCAATTGCAAGAAGTGCGGGCTTCCCACCTGCATGGCCTTTGCCGTTGGCCTTTTGGGCAGGGAGAAGAAGGTTGATGAGTGCACTCCCTTAGTCGAGGAGAAGAAGTACGAGGCCAAGCTGAAAAAGCTGCGAGAGGTGATAGCCCCGATTGAAAATGCCTCGGAGACCGGGCTGATCATACATCCGGAGAAGTGCTTTGGCTGCGGCAACTGCGTTGTCGCCTGTCCAGTCAATGTGGCCGCAGAGCCCACGCGCTCTGCGGTGGGTCTGGGCCCGGAGAGCGAAAAGGTCATCTTGCGAGTGGAAGACGGTGTAGTGGTGGCCAACAACCTCAAAGAATGCCGGCGCTTCGGGCCGAACAAAACCCTCTGCAATGCCTGCACAGCGACCTGTCCGAGCAAGGCCATAGAGTTCGTTTGATGAAGAGAGGAAGGTGAAAAGCAAATGGCAATATGCACGGGATGCTCGCTTCTCTGCGAGGATATTGTGGCAGCCTTGGAAAACGGCGCATTCTCCCATGTGAAGAACCTCTGCCGCAAGGGGCACAGCCACTTCCAGGCGGCCTTCACAGAGAGGACGGTGCCCATGATCGATGGAGAGAAAGTTGACCTGGATCGGGCAATCGCAAAGGCTGCGGAAATTTTAAAGAGCGCCAAAAGCCCGCTCCTGTATGGCTGGTCCAACTCCACATTAGAGGCGCAGGCGGCAGGCATAAAACTGGCGGAAAAATTGGGTGCGACTATAGACGACACTTCCTCGTTCTGCCAGGGAATTTTAATGGAGCGCATTTTGTCGGGAAAGATTCCGACCTGCACATTAGACGATGTAAGAAACTATGCAGACACCACCATCTTCTGGGGGTCGGACCCCTCCAGCAGCCATCCCCGCCATCTGTCGCGATTCTCTTACTATCCGCGGGGGGAGAAGAGGCAGAAGAGCTACGAGGAGGAGAGGACCTGCATTGCCGTGGACGTGAGAAAGTCCGCCACAGCGACATTGTGCAGCAACTACTACTTCCGGGTGGCACCTGGCGGGGACGCGCAGTTCATGGAAGCGATCCTGGCCGTTTTAGATGGTAAGATTCCAAAGGAGGGAGACAAAAAGAAGATGATTGAGCTCTCAAGCGTCCTCAAGAAGACCGAGTGGGGAGCGATCTTTCCGGGACTTGGCATGATCTATTCCCTGCAGGATAAGATGGAGCTCTTCGAGAGGCTGCTTGCCAAGCTAAATGAGATCACCACCTTCAAGGTCATCCCCATGGTGGGGCACTACAACATGCGCGGCTTTAATGAGCTAATGCTGGAGAAGACGGGCTTTATCAATAGCGTCTCCTTTAAGGGCGGCGCGGCGGCGCACGGTCCGGAGCACAGCGTGATCGCCGCAGCCAAGACATGTGACGCTGCGCTGGTCATCGGCTCCGATCCGCTCTCGGCGCTGCCCTTCGGTACAGCCCGCACCCTGGCACGGCAGCCGCTCATAGCCATAGATCCGCGACGATCTTTAACCACGGACGCTGCCAGGGTTGTCATACCCTCGGCTATTTCCGGCCTGGAAGCAGGAGGCACGGCGGTACGCATGGATGGAGTGAAGATCAAGTTCGAGCCCGTCATCGATACGAAGCTGCTCTCGGACGAGCAGATCATAACCCGCATTATGGAGGCGATTTAAATGGCATCAGAAGTGGCGGTCACCATAGTTACCGTGCGGGACATCTTCCAGGACGAGGCGGGAAGAAAGAGCCGGTTTTCCGATGAGTACGAGAACCTTAGCGCCCTCATCATTCTGGACAGGCAGGACATGAGCCGGCTGGGAGCCAAAGACGGGCAGAAGCTGCTGGTGAAAAATGATGTGGGAAGCGTAATAGTCGCCGCCCGGACATCGGAGGACGATGCGCATCCGGGCCTGGCTTTTATGTACAACAGCCCATGGTCCAATCAGCTGGTCTCCGATGCAGCTCCAGGCAGCAGCATTCCCTGCTTCAAAAACATTAAGGCGACGCTCTCCCTAGCCGAAAAGAACATAACCCAGATATCCGAGCTTCTGGCAAGGATGCAAAGCTGAGGAACGAACATGAACAAGGATCTCATCTCTATCTCCGATCTCTCCAAAGAGGACATCTTGAGACTGCTGGAGAGCGCCGAGGCATTCCGGGCCAGGCGGGGCTGGCATGGCCACCCGCTCCTGGGAAAAAGCCTGGCCATGATCTTTGAGAAGCCGTCCACGCGAACGCGCGTCTCCCTGGAGGTCGCGGCTGCGGAGCTGGGCGCCCATCCGCTGTACCTTTCGGCAAGCGAGCTGCAGCTTGGGCGCGGGGAGACTGTTGCCGACACGGCGCGCGTGCTCTCCCGCTTTGTGCAGGGCATCACTGCTCGCGTCTACTCTCACAACACGGTTCTTCAGCTCGCGAAGCATGCCCGCGTGCCTGTGGTCAACGCTCTGTCGGACTGGGAGCATCCGCTGCAGATTCTGGCCGACCTGCAGACCATGCATCAACGCTTCGGAAAGCTGGAGGGGCTGCGCCTCGCCTGGATAGGCGACGGAAACAATGTCTGCAACTCCCTCATATTAGCCTCGGCCCTTTTGGGAATGGAGATAACTGTGGCCTCGCCCAAAGGCTACCAGCCAAAGGCCCAAATATTAGAACAGGCGATGAGGCTAGAAGGTCGGCCAAAGGTTGTGGAAGAGCCGGCTGAAGCAGCCAGAGGTGCGGACGTGCTGGTCACGGACACCTGGGTCTCCATGGGAGATGAGGGCGAAGAAGCCGAACGGCTGCGGGTCTTCGGAAAGTATCAGTTGAATTCGGAGATCATGGGCCTGGCCGCCCCAGGGGCAGTGGCCCTGCACTGCCTGCCCGCTCATCGCGGACAGGAGATCACGGACGAGGTGATGGACGGTCCGCAAAGCGCGGTCTTCGATGAGGCTGAGAACAGGATGCACACCAGCAAGGCTGTCATGGCCTGGCTGATGGGCCAGAAGTAAGGCTGGCCGAAAAGAACACACGCGGGGGTTGCCAAGTGGCTAAAGGCGCAGGGCTTAGGACCCTGTCACGAAGGTGTTCGCGGGTTCGACTCCCGTCCCCCGCATAAAAACCTCTTTCTGATAGCACTTTTTAGGGATTGTCCTAATTTACTCCAATCCAATTAGGGGTCTCTTGTGATATACACTTTTCCAAGATAAGGGGACAACCCTGTCTTCTATTATCCGCTGGCTGGAATTAGCCATTATACCCTAGTCCTTTGGCCTTGTCAAAGGCCGTATTTGCCTCACTGTCATTGCCAAGAGCCTTGAGGGCAATTCCCTTGTTATACCAGGCAATTTTCGCATCTTTAGGATCAGACATATGGTTGGGTTTTTTCATATGGTCTGCATCATAACACTTGATAGCTTCATCGAAACATTTGATTGCCTCTTGATACATGCCATTCCTACCAAGAATACTTCCTTTGCCTATCCAAGTAAAGGCATAATCAGGATCTAACTCGATAGATATATTGTAGGCTTTAATTGCCTCGTCATACTTGCCTTGATCTTGAAGCAATTCACCTTTCGCATTCCATACTCCAGAGCTTAATGGATTTATTTTGATGGCCTCATCATAGGCTTTTAGAGCTTCGTCGTACCTACCCATTGATTCAAGACAAATGCCTTTGCTTATAAATGGGCTGTCAAATGAAGGATCTAACTCAATTGCTTTGTCATAGCACAATAATGCTGATTCCTTTGAGCCTTTGTTATAGAGTTGGCTTCCTTGGTTTAGCCAATCCATAGCAGCTTTTGACACTAACTGAGTCATGCCAGTTTCAGAATCCTTAACTTCGATGTACTCCTCGGTTGCCGTGCAACCCATAAAAAGTAGCAGCGACATTGTGGAAATTAATATGATTATTCTCATAGTTATTACCCATCAAGCCAATATTTCTCATCATACTCCGGCTCAACTCCATACTTTTCTTTAAATCCTGCCTTAGCCATTCGTAATGCTTCATGTTTATTGCTTGCCCTCAGTCGGGCGACTTGATAACGATCACGGAACATTTGCTGAGGGATGTCTTCCTTTTTTATTCGGATATGCTTGAGATCTTCATTAGCCGCTTCTCGTGGAGATGGTCCTGTACCAGGTAACTTAACCTTCCGCATGCAGGTTGGACATTGGGCATAAAACTTAGCATGCCCTCTGTATATCCACTGATGCTTACAGACTTGATTGGTACATGTTATGAATATGCCTTCTTCATTTTCATTAAGCACATTATCACCGCATTTTCGAGCCATGTAGTTAGTCAGTTAGTCAGTAACAACATATATAGCTTTGCTAAATTATGCCAACTAAGGCTTTAGCCTCAGGGCTAGCGGCTTCCTCTATCAATTTTGTCAATAGGGCTTTGGGCATCATTCCCCGACGGTGATGGCTACTATCTTCGGGCCCTGCTGCGGCCAGAGCTTGCGGTGATGCGGAGCCGCCTGCCGCCCATCCCCCCGCATCTCCCCATCCCTGAACACCATTGTCACAGGGCCGGCACTCCTGGGCCTGGATAGTCTCGATGCCGTGGGCGGCCCCGTCCGCCCGGTAGCCCAGGCGCGCGCGTGAGCATTTCCAGCATCACTAACTGGTTGGTCCCATTGTCCTTCGCCAGGAGGATGCGCAGGGATGCAAGCGGCCCAGTCGGGAGATCGCTTTTTTGGTTTTATCCTGATAGCTGAGGTCTGCTTGCCCTATTTGGTCACGGTTCTCTATCATCTTGGACATCATCACGCCCCATGGGCATCGTTACATTCGCGCCATGGATAGGTTATTTATAGAAATAGATTATTTAATAAATAC
>JBAQXX010000008.1:0-15474 GCA_049299735.1 Methanothrix sp.
GCTGAGTCGCCAAGACCAATGTCAGACACGAAAAAGCTCGCGTCTCCATCTATTATCGCAACTTTTATGCATATCCCTTCGCTTTATCAGGGCTATGGTCAAACGGTTGCGACGCCTCATCGGCCCATTAAGGTAGTCAGCCGAGGTATTTAAGCATTTCCCCAGACCGCCTCATTTCTGAGAAGACCAGAGAAAACCCGGACTTTCTAAAACCGATGTCATATTCAGGCCCTATAATCACTATCTACAGGACCCATTGCCACACCCTTCCAGGCGGGCCGAACTCTTCCAATAACTCAGATGTATATAACCTTTTTGCCCTATTGATTTGAGCCATCGCTTAGTTTTAATATGATCGTAACCAGGAATTCAGGAATAATAATCCAGAATCAATGCGCCTGCTGGAGGTCTTTTATGGGTTATACATTGACTGAGAAAATTCTGAGGCAGCACCTCGCGGATGGCTTCTACGAGCCCGGCAAAGAGATCGGAATAAAGATAGACCAAACCCTCACCCAGGATGCCACAGGCACCATGGCCTATATCCAGTTTGAGTCCATGGGTCTCTCCGATATCGCCACCGAGCTTTCCGTCAGCTACGTTGACCACAACACCATACAGGTAGGATTCGAAAACGCCGACGATCACGCCTACCTGGAGTCCATCGCGAAGAAGTTTGGCATCTATTTCTCCCGGCCCGGAAACGGCATTTGCCATCAGGTCCACCTGGAAAGATTCGCCAGGCCGGGCAAAACCCTGCTGGGATCCGATAGCCACACACCCACCGCAGGAGGAGTAGGATGCCTGGCCATGGGCGCAGGCGGACTTGATGTAGCCGTTGCCATGGGAGGCGGCGCTTACTACCTTACCGCTCCACGCGTGATAAATGTCCACCTTACAGGCAGACTAAAGCCCTGGACCACAGCCAAAGACGTAGTCCTGAAAGTCCTTTCCATATTGAGCACGAAAGGAAATGTCGGCTGCGTCTGCGAATACACAGGGGAAGGCGTTGCCGAACTGACTGTTCCAGAGAGAGCAACCATCACCAATATGGGTGCCGAGACAGGCGTAACCACATCCATCTTCCCCAGCGACGAGCAAACGAAGAGATTTCTGCAAGCTCAAGAAAGAGGAGAACAATGGACTGCTCTGGCAGCCGACAAAGATGCGGTCTACGATCGCACCCTTGAGATCAACTTATCAGAGATCGAGCCGCTTGCGTGTGCGCCTCACAGCCCGGGAAATATAGCCAGGATCAAAGACCTCGATCTGCCCGTGGACCAAGTGATGATCGGCTCATGCACCAATTCATCATATGTAGATCTCATGACCGTGGCGGCAATGCTAAAAGGCAAGCATCTCCCGGCTGGCGTTTCTTTGGGCATAGCGCCCGGCTCGCGACAGGTACTGAACACGATCGCCAGGAACGGCGCCCTGAGCGACCTGATAGCCTTCGGAGCCAGAATCCTGGAGTCTTCCTGCGGCTTTTGTATCGGCAACAGCATGTCGCCATGCACAGACTCGATTTCCGTGCGCACCAGCAACCGCAATTTCAAGGGTAGATCAGGAACGCCCAGTGCACGCATCTACCTGACAAGCCCCGTAGTCGCCGCTGCCTCAGCTCTCACCGGTCGGCTGACGGACCCTAGAGATGGGGGGATGGATTATCCCAGAATAGAAATGCCTGCCCATTTCGAGATCGATGATAGCATGATTATACCGCCCATCCCCACCACCCAGCGAGCAGAAATAGAAATCTGCCGCGGCCCCAATATCGGAGAGCCCCCTATCAACGGACCCATGCCGGAAGATATCTCAGGACTGGTAACCATAAGGGTGGAAGACCTGGTGACCACGGACCACATCATGCCTGCCGGCTCTCGCCTCAAGTACAGGTCCAATGTCCCTAAATACTCAGAATTTGTCTTTGAGCCACTGGACAAGGATTTTAGCATGCGCGCATCCGCCATACGCGATCAGGGCGCACATAACCTGATCGTGGCCGGTCTTAGCTACGGCCAGGGCTCTTCCCGTGAACACGCCGCTCTTTGCCCCATGTACCTTGGAGTAAAAGGAGTGATCGCCAAATCCATCGAGAGGATACATGCTGCCAACCTGGTGAACTTCGGCATAGTACCCTTAAGCTTCGACCAGGAATCTGATTGGGAAATCTTGCCGGAAAAAACCGAGGTTCGAATACCAGGCATTCGTAAGGCACTTGAGACCGGCAAGGAGAATGTCACTGCCTTGGCCGGAAATAAGCAGATCACCCTGAAAATGAACCTCTCCAAAAGGCAAAGAGACATACTGCTGGCCGGGGGACTATTGCCGTTCACAGTGCAGACAAGCAATGGGGCAAAAAAAGAAAAATAGATTGTTTCTATCTTTTTAAGTGTTAAAGAGGACCATGATATTTTGCGACATCATTTGTCCTTTTGCATCCTTGCTCGGCGTGCCTGTGCTATTGGATACCATCAAACTTCCACTTGTCTGAGGATACGACCAGATCTGATTGACGCCGAATTCACTGTTCACATTTCTTGTCAGAAACTGGCTGTTTCGCTCCGTGGCAGTAAGAGTGGGAGCGGCAGCATTCGCGGCAAAGCTCGTGGCCTTGAACTGAAGGGGAGTGTCGAACTTCAATGGGAAAATGTTCATCCAAATATCCATGTTAGAACTAGAACTCTTGATGCTCAGATTTTGCTGGTTGGCGATATAGTTGCCCCAGTACGTCTGAACATTAGGTTCGAAGGTAGATGAACTGGGTGCATTGAAGAATGCAAGCTGAGTGCTGCTGTAGCCCTCACCCATGCCAATAGTCTGGGCACCGGCCAGGCCCAAGAGACAGGTCAATGCTATTAGTACTACAATTGTCTTCATATTAATACATCCTTTTTTATTCAGTTGCTATCCTATGCTGGAAATCTGTCCCAACCTATTTATTCCTTATTGGTAAGGGAGAACTTATGCCGGACCGCTTCGAAATACTGCATAAAGATCTGGCCGGAAGGATCGGCCGGCTTTCCACGTTGCATGGCACAGTCGAGACTCCCGCACTCATGCCAGTAGTCAATCCACATCTTCCTCTCATCCCGCCCGGCGAGCTGGAAAAGATGGGCGCGGATATGATCATCACCAACAGCTACATAATTCACCAGGACCCGGCCCTGAAAATTCAGGCAATCGAGCGCGGTCTGCATGATCTCCTGGGATTTTCCGGGCCGATCATGACCGATTCGGGCGCCTTCCAGCTCTCCGTCTATGGGGATATCGATGTTTCTCCACTGGAGATTTTGAACTTTCAATTCGCCATAAAATCGGACATATCTGTACCCCTGGACATACCAACTCCCCCGGACGTCAACAGAGAGCGGGCGCAGTCGGAGCTGCAGATAACAGAGGAGCGACTGGTGCAGGCTGCCGCTCTGGAAAGATCTGGCCTTCTTGCCTGCCCCATCCAGGGCTCAACCTACCCGGATCTCAGAGAGAAAGCGGGCCGGTTCGCGGCAGCTCTTCCTTTTGATGTCTATCCTGTGGGCGGCGTGGTTCCGCTCATGGAGGCCTACCGGTATCGCGATCTGGTTGATGTGGTGACGGCTGCAAAAAGGGGGTTGGGCTCGGGGAGGCCCGTGCATCTCTTTGGAGCCGGGCATCCCATGATCTTCGCACTCGCCGCAGCCATGGGCTGCGATCTCTTCGACTCGGCAGCATACGCTCTCTACGCCCGGCAGGATAGGTACCTGACTGTGCACGGAACCGGCAAGCTGGAGGAGATGAGCTACCTTCCCTGCTGCTGCCCCGTCTGCCAGGAGCATACCTTAAAGGAACTGATAGATAGCCCCCAAAAGACCAAGCTTTTGGCCCGGCACAATCTCTACGTCTCACTACAGGAGATGAAACAGGTTAAGGAGAGCATTCGCGAGGGCTCGCTATGGGACCTGCTGGAGACGCGCTGCCGCTCACATCCGCGCATGCTGGACGGCCTGAAGAGGCTGGGCGGCCAATGCCGCTGGCTGGAAAGCCTCGACTCTGCCAGCAAGTCGACCTTCTTTTACCTGAGCCCGGAGGCTGCCTGCCGACCCGAGGTAATGCGCTATGCGCGAAGGATAGACCGCATCAGTTTGCAGGGCAACGTCCTGATCACCGACGATCCCCAGGCGGATACATCCGGCTTTTCGCACGTTTTGCACTTCAAGCCGCCCTTCGGGCCCTATCCGGTGGAGCTGTCCGAGACCTATCCCTTCAACGCCGAAGTTCCGGAGGAGGCAGATGATGCGGCAATGAAGCAGGCCCTGAAAATCACGAAGGACTTAATCAGCGCCAATCCTGGGGCGAAGTTCAGATTCAGGCTGAAAAATAGGGAGATGGAAGAGCTATTGAGGCGAGAGCAAACGATTACAGGTACCAATTAAGGTGAATAAACGGTCAAAAATCCAATGCCGCATCAGTTATCGCCGTAGAGACCCCATTCCACGTCCCCGGCGTATGAACTGCTCGTTCATATCGTTTTTCTCATCTCCCCAATGCTTTTTCGTGGGATCCAATTTTGACTATGACGATGGTTTGAACGCTGCTTTGTTGCTTGGTCATGGGCTAATCACGGGCCTTGGCCGCACCATCGGCCTTTTCTATCAATTATTGCGAAGGCATTTTCTGTTAAGACTATCCTCTGAGCTTTGTGCCTGGCACTCTTGACTATGACCACAGGATCGCTTACTTTTCTAGCCTCAGCTATGATCCTATGACCGTGGATCGAGTCGCCGACCTCATAGCCCTTCATTCAATGGTCTCCATATTGCCTTCCATCTCCAGGTCATCCATAATCTTGCACACTAGCTCGTAATCTAGCTGTAGGTCGGTGCTGGCATCGGAGGCGTATGCTTCACCTTTCATTTTGAAATACCCAGCCACTTCTTTTTTAGCGGTATCATAGTCTACATCACGACATTCAATGACCTTTATTGCCGCCAGTTTTTCCCTGACAGCATCACGGATGAAGTCGGAGGGATTGAGGTAGATACCAGCCTCTACGAGCCTGTTGATCTGGCCAATCTCATTTCGGGTAAGCTTGGCACCAACTACTTTACCTACACTGCCCTCAATAGTGCCTGCATCTGCTCCCATATCAATTATATTAGTTAAAACTAATTAATAGAATTATCGGTCTGAGTGTTACACCCCACATTCCTATGTAAAACTTAATAAAACGGAAACGAGAGATGGCTTCTATCCACCTCCAGTTAAGCCTTTCCGGACCTCATATGAAGTGAACCCTTCCAAGTAGACAATGAGTTAAACAACATCAACTTATGGAGGGAAATGCATGAAAAGAGCGAGGCATCACTACGACCGAAAATTCAAGAGATCAGTAGTAGCTGAACTTGAAAGTGGCAAGCCGCTTGCTCAGATTGCCCGCGAACATGGCATCCATCCGAGTCTACCATACTGATGGAGGGCCGAGCTGGCTGAAAATCCAGAAAAAGCGTTCAGCGGGAATGGGAATAAGTACAAAGACGAGGCAAGGATTGCCGAACTGAAGAAGCTTCTCGGCCAGGCTCATGCCGAGATTGAATTTTTAAAAAAGGAAGGTTCGGCGCGAAAACAGAGCACAAGCCCTCCGCAAGAACCTGACACCCGGCGACGGGAGTCTGATGCCGCCCGTAATCCTGAGGGGGCATGAACAATAAGCCGCAAAAACCCGCGGACAGTTTCATCGCACTGCCCGGCCTCTGCCTAGCGCAGCCACTGGACCTCACGCGAAAGCGCGAATAAATAATATCGACTCAAATCTCCTTTTTATATGATCAAGTCACCATTGCTTTGATGATAAAGTGAGGCACAAAAGGCATGACCAAGTACTTCGAGGTAGTCCGCCGCGACGGCCCGGCCCGCATGGGAAAGCTGCTTACAGAGCCGCAGATCAGCACTCCTGCTCTGATCACCAAGGACGATTACGTCTCAGCCGGTAGCGTCTACAGCTACGCAACCCTTCAGGATGCCATAAATGCAGCCGAGGCTTTCCGGGAGCAAAAGAAGCTGGCCATACTTCCCTACGTGCCCGCTGCTCTTCGCTCCGAGCCTGCCCTGGAGCTGCCGCTCCTGGAATTATCGGGCCCAAAGGGCGTAATGGTCCATCCCTTCAGCTCCAAAGAGCCGGAGAAATCCGATGTCTATGTGCTGGGCAGCAGCGGAGCCCTGAAAAATCCCAGAGACCTGGTAGCAGCCATTGTAAGCGTGCGAGAGAAGATCGCCCCGGACACGGCTCTTTATGCCCCCGCCCTGGCAACGCCGGCCAACCTGGGCCTACTGGTGTACCTTGGCATCGACCTGCTGGACAGCACGCGCGTCCTGGCCGACGGCCTGCTGGGACGCTACCACACCCGTGATGGTGTTTGGAAGGCCGCAGATCTGGTCGAGCTGCCCTGCCGCTGCGAAAGCTGCCGGGAGATGGCCACAAAGGGAAGGAAGACAGAGCTGCTCATCGCCCACAATCTACAGAAGCTGGAAGAAGAGCTGCTCGCAGTTCGTGAGGCCATTCGCTCCGAGACCATACGCGAATACGTCGAGCGGCAGGTGCGGGTGACACCCGAGCAGACGACGGCCCTGCGACTGCTTGACGACGAGCACCAGTACCTGGAGAAGAGGACGCCCCAGATCCGCCGCAGCACCTTTTACGCCAATTGTGCCGAATCCTTGCAGCGGGTGGAGGTCACTCGCTTTGCCGAGAGGGTGATCAACCGCTACAAGGCTCCAGAAAGCGATGTCTTGCTGCTTTTGCCCTGCTCGGCCAAAAAGCCCTACTCCCTCTCCCGATCGCACCGGCTCTTCGCAGAGTCCATCGGCCCTCACCGCCGCTATCTGCATGAGCTGATATTGACCTCCCCCCTGGCCCTTGTGCCGCGCGAACTGGAGGAAGCCTATCCCGCCGCCAGCTACGATGTCCCCGTCACCGGCCGCTGGGACAGAGAGGAGAGAGCGTGGCTGACCGGCTGTTTGCAGGCTTATCTCAAGAGAAACAAGTATGCCAAAATCGTGGCCCATCTCGATGGAGAGCTGGAGCAGGCGGTAAAAGAGAGCGGCCTTGATGCCACATTTACCGGGGGCGGCACCAAAGGCCCGGCCCTGGACCGCCTCGCTGCAACGGTAAGCGAAGCCTGCCGTGACGCGGCACGCCTGCCCGATCTGCGACTCCTCCGCTACCGGGCCCACGCCGATTACTACTTCGGCCAGGGAGCCGGCGACCTTCTCCTGGAAGGAAAGATCATAGTGAAAGGCCGGGAGATTCAGGACGAGAAAAAAAGGTCACTGGCTGCGACCACGCCCAGCGGCATGATCGCCCTCTCCATGGCTGGCGCAGCCCGGCTGGAGCCGCTGGGGCGCTATATCGTCAAGATCGGCGACTTCCTGCCCAAAGGCTCCTTGCTGGCGCCAGGTGTAGTGGATGCAGACGAGCAGATCCGGCCGGGAGACGAGGTAATAGTGGTAGGTGAGAAGGCCTTCGGCATCGGCAAGGCAAAGATGTCCGGCTGGGAAATGGTCGCCTCGCGCCGGGGCGTGGCCGTGGAGATAAGACATATCAAAGGAAGGTAAAAGAAAAGCAAAAGATGTCGCAGCAATAGGCACGACACTATATTCCTCGTGGAGAATGCCTCTGCTCCTTTTTTATGATTTTTCAAGCATCAGTTTATTTTCAAGTAAAGGCTATATTTCCTTGATGTCCCGCCAACCGAGTGCAAAGCAAGGCAAAGACTTGAGTGGACATAAGACCCTTCGCCAGATCATTCAATTTTACATGATCGACTTTCAAACGCCTCTGGGAAGATCCATCGATTTATTCATCATCGCACTTAATTTGCTGGTGGTTGCTCTCTTTGTGCTCAACACTTACGATATATCCACCAGCCAAAGAGAGATGCTCGGTAGACTGGAAAACGCAGTGGTGGCCGTATTCATCCTGGAGTATTTCCTACGGCTCTACGGCGCACCCCACCGATGGAGCCACGTTAAGGATATCTACAGCATCATCGATCTGGTGGCCATATTGCCCACTCTGATTCTCATAGCCCTTCCAGCCACCTTATTCGTCCATGATATCAGGTTTATCCAGACCCTAAGAGTGCTAACGGTATTCAGGATATTCAGATTCCTGCGCTTCATCTCCCAAAACCATCTGCTCTTCGGCACGATAAGCCAGGGAATGATTAACGTCGCCCGGCTGGTATTGAGCATAATCATAATTTTCTTTGTCTATTCCGGATTGTTCTATTTTGTGGAAAGCCCCCTCAATCCTGATGTGCAGAATTTCGGGGATGCGTTTTACTTCACCGTGGTTGCCGTCTCAACTGTCGGCTTTGGAGACATCGTGCCCGTAACCCAAACAGGCAGGCTGGTCACGGTGGCTATGATAATCTCCGGTATCATCCTCATTCCCTTCCAGGCAGCCAGGATCTTCCGGGCCTGGCTGACCACGGAGCGCGAAAAAAAGATGCAAATCTGCCCTGGTTGCGGTTTGGACAGACATGATGCCGATGCCATGTACTGCAAAAAATGTGGCGAAGCCCTACCTGGCAGCGACAAGGGCTGATGCCTTCTTCCGCTGCAACTCTTCAGATAGAATTCTCTTTTATCCTCGATCCGCCCGGAGGCAAAAACTGCACCATCTGATCTACGGAGGCGACAGACTTCAGGAATGCTCTGTACTCCACCTGATCGGAAAACTGCCTGTAAATCTTCTTGGCCAGATCATCGGCATTCAGCTCGCCCGGCTCGATCTCCACCACCGGATCGGCTTTTGGCTTGACAGCGGAAACGGGCCCGCCCACAAGAATGCCGTCGGCTATGCCCAAGGCCAGGCCCAGAGGCGTATCTTTAAAGTAAGTGCGCTCCCCGCGAATGACAAAAGCGCCCTTCTTTAGAAATTCGCCAGACTCCGGAGTCTTGCTGACCTGATCGCCCGTGATCATGTAGCAGTCGGCTGCCACAAGTCCGCCTTTCCAGACAGAGGAATAGCTCACGGCAAACTGGGCAGCTTCCAGAAGAGTGCTCTCGGGAACAGGCTCGCCTTCCGTCTTGATCACCGTAAGAGGAGCGCCGGGAGCGTCCGTATGAAGGACGAGGTCGCGCCGTTCCATATATTTGGTGTATATCTCCTCGTTGCCCTCCGAATCCCTTCCACCCAGCACCATAAATCCGTCCGAGGAGAAAAACCAGCGGAACCTCTCATACCACTTGGGCTTGCGCCTCCTGTAGAAGGAAACTGGACGGGTCTTCTTTGGCGCGACCTTTCCCGCCCGAAGCAGCTTCGTGACGACCAGGGCTTCTTTTGCGCCGCTACCTTTTCTGGCCATCTCCTTGGCCTTCTCGTAGTACCTTTGCGCATTCTGGGGAACGGTGAGACCTGCATGCAGATCCAGCTCCACTCCCTCCAGCAGGACGCGCATCTCGCCCTGCCCGTCCAATGAGAGGATGGCCTTGGCCTGAGACAGGCCCGAGCCGCTGATCTTCTCCCAGATCTGATTGTAGGAAAAACCCCTGGCTTTGGCTCCGGCCACTACGCGCAAAATCTGCTCCACGCTGCCGTAAATCTGGTAAACCAGCTCGCCCTTGCCGATGAAAGACTTCTCCTGGGCCTCGAAATCCTCAATCGCTTTTTGCTGCACTTCGATCCTGCGATCCAGGGGATTTTTCTTTTCAGATTCGTCCCCCTCTTTTTCCACGAAGAATGCATCAATGGCCTCGCTGAAAGTGGCAAAGCGCTTTTTCTCCAGGCCCTCGTAAATCTTGAGAGGCCGGGAGAGGACATCCACCGGCTCGCCGTTATCGAGAACGATGTGCGGATCGAGAGTGTCATTCAAAAAGACCTCTCGCAAAGCCTGATGAACCCGCTCGATCTCCTCAGGAGCCAGATCCGCAGCAGGCTTATTCTTATCCACTCCTGCAACGAGGCAAACCTCTTCGCCATAGGTTCCGCCCATGTTCAGTCCCCGCACGATGGATCGAACCAGGTCCTGGCCGGCGGTGGCCAGCCAGGCCGAGAGCTCTTCCCGGGAAATGGTTCTGGGATCGAGCTGACCGGGATGGTAGAGGTACTTCTCGCCAGCGGCCATTTTGCTGCCCCGGTAGACCATCTTCTTGAGCATGGACAGGATCTGCCGGTTCTCATCGAGCAAAATCATGCTGCCTTTGGGAAACAGCTCAATAACAAGATAATGGCGAGAGCCGCTGCGCTCCACAGCGATCTCCAGAACCCGGTCCAAGTCGTGCTGCAGGATCTCGACAATCCTGCCCCCGGAAATACGGTTGCGGAGCATGGTAGGAAATTGGGGTGGCGTTTTGGAGGCAGGCCGCAGCCCTTTGGTGATATTGACCCTCTTGCCGGCCACGAGGAGCAAATCCAGCCTGCCTTCTGCGGGCGAGGCAACCGAGAGCCAGATCTTGTCGGAGGACTGCTGGTAGGCCTTGCCCATAAAGCCGCCCAGGATCCTGTCGGATAGCTCCGCAGCCATGGCGGCGACGTCTACATTGCTCATCGCCTTCTTCATGAGAGAAGCCTCCGAGATCAATCGATAAATAGTTGCGGATGCCAGGAGCTGGGAATACTTGAGAATATCTTGAGGATATAATGCAGCGCTTTTTGGTGGATCTGATGCTCATGCGCCTGGGAAGGTGGCTGCGGCTCCTGGGGCAAGATGTGGCCCTCCCGAAAGGAGAGAGCGACGAAGATCTCTTGCGCCAGGCTGAGCGAGAAGGCCGGATTATCATCACCAGAGACAAGAGGCTCTCTGCAGCCTGCACTGGGGCAGAGGTGCGATGCCTGCTCATCCACTCCTCAAAGATCTCAGATCAGCTCCGTGAGATGGCGGAGGTGGGCGTACCACTGCGGCTTGATCCGCAAAGGTGCACAGTGTGCAACGGCCTTTTGGAAGAGACGGAAATGCTCGGGATGAAGAAGTGGCAGTGCCTGGCCTGCAAAAAGCTCTACTGGGAGGGCGGCCACTGGCGGAAGATGGAAACATTGCTACAGGCTATTCGCCGCCAAAGAATGGAAAATGCTGCACGGTCTGATAGAGAACGGTAAAAGGAAACGGTCCTGAGGAGCGAATGTCGCCCGGATATCAAGCTTAGAAGACCCTCTTTTTGGAGGCCTTCTGCCTCACCTGGACCTGGCCCCTCGTTTTCAAGTAGTCGGCCATCTGCAGATTTGCCGCTCCCATCGACCATAGGTGGGAACCGTTCAGGCATAACTGGGGCTGGTAACTATATTGACTGCCAGGCACAGTAAACTGATCGGCCGGTGTGAGTGCCGAAGGTACGGCATCCAGGGTGGACTCCAGCAGGCACCAGCATCCGGACTCATTCTGGTAGACCACCCAGGCATGGCCAAAGGATCCGTCCGGTGTGGAGACCGTGCCCAAAACCACGCGCACGCAATGCTCGGAGATGCCGCTGGCCAGAAGAAGAGTGGCCAGCAGGAAAGAGGAATCCTCGCAGTCGCCCTTGTGCAAGACGAGCGTCTCCTCGGGAAAGAGCCAGAAGTCATCCAGGCCGAAGGTGCTTTTGTCTGTGATATACTGCACATCAGTCGCCACATAATTCCAGATCTTCCAGGCCCGCAGGTCAAAAGTGCCGGCCTCGCGAACTGAGGGAAGAACGATATCCAGCAAAGCCCTCTGGATAACCTCGCTATTCGTGGAGGAGAGCCAGGCCCGAATATCGGTGGGAATGTAAAGGCCCGAGTTGCCGATGACCGCTCTTTTATCCCACATAACCGTATCTCTGACAATTGCGTTCCCCGCCCAGTTAAAGCCAGTAGCCATCTAGTATCCACCCCAAATCTAGTATAATAATTTTAGCTAGTTATATTTAAAATTTTGCATCATATGGTTAACGCTATATTATTGGCGAGCATTTTAGGCAACATGGCCCGAGATCTGAATGAGAGGGACCTGCAGATTTTAACAAAGCTGGTTCCGGAGCTGGAAGTGCTGCAGAAGAAGGGAATTGAGATTGAGTACCTGAATATTCTGCCACCTGTAGCCAATCACCACTCCCGGAGCGTGCAGGAGTTCGAGCAGCGGCTCAAGAGGCTCCCTGACGAGGACTTGCGCTACCTGGCAGACCTGGTCCTGGATGGTACAGAGAACACCGGCTGCCTGCGTCCCGATTTTGCCGAGGCCTTCTTTGTCATCGCCGGGCAGAAGCTTGGCGAGAGCGTAGCCGACCGGCTACGGGAAGCGTACGAGGAGGGCGGAGAGTGCGGCGGATAGAAAACATCTGAGGAAAATGCAATTGGAACGTACGGCGAGCTCTCGGGCATGCGCCCGCTCGCGTGAGCGGGACCGCCTGAGCGCGCGCGTTCCCGCGCTTGAGGTCACAAAAAAGAAATAGTAGAGCTTCTTGAAAGCCTCTGCCGGGGGCGTGCCAGCCAAGACTACCTCGCGCCCACGCCGCTCCGCCAATCCTATCTCCACCAGGTGAGATATCAATAATTTCTTCAGTAAGTGCTCAGCTCTCCTTTAAACAGCATCTGCTGCAGCTTGGGGATATTAGCCAGCCAGTCGTCCAAAATCTCCGTGGCCCCCGCCTCCAGCACCTTCATGTCCGCGCCTTCTTTGGGCACGATCTGCACGCTGGCGATATGCGGCTCGTCGATGGGCTTTCCGATCTGCGAGAGAATTTTAATGTAGACCTCTTCAATGCCCTGCACCTGTGCAGCTATCTGCCGGGCCGCCTCCGTGCTGAGCAGGTTGTAGATCTTGCCCACGTGGTTGATGGGATTCTTGCCGCAGGTGGCTTCCAGGCTCATGGGCCGATTGGGTGTGATCATGCCGTTGGCCCTGTTTCCTCGCCCTACCGCACCATCGTCTCCCATCTCGGCGGATGTGCCGGTGACTGTGATATAGACCGAGCCCTGGTCGATGTTGTCGGCCACATTCATCTGCGCATTTACCTTTCGCGCAGTGAACTGCTTGGCGTACTCAACTATGTGATCCACTATGGCGTTCTTCGTGTCCACATAATCCTTGAGATGCGCCACGTGCTTGTCGACCATGGCGCAAGCAATGGTCAGATTTATGACATCTCCCTGGCGCATGCCCATGACCTTGATGTCCTCACCTATGGCCGGAACGCTCTTTTTGAGCCTCATCATCTCGCGCTCGGTATTGAAGACTATGTTCTCAGTCTCGGAGAGAGGCGCATATCCCACGCCGAAAGATGTGTCGTTGGCGGAAGGAACCTTGCGTCTGAAGACGTCCCGCAGATCGGATGAGCCCATGCCGATCTTGGCATCAAGGATGACGTGATTGTTGACATCCAAGTTGGAGAGCGACTCGCTCAAAAGCTTTCTCCCGGCCTTTATGGCGATGGTGTCCACAGGAATCTCCACATCCTTGAAGACCCGGGTGGCGCGGCCCGTGAGAAGGATATATAGCGGGCAGATGACCTCGCCTCCACCAAAAGCAGGCTTGGACCGGCCAGCTACAATCTGCGTCTTGTCGGTGTTGTGATGCAGCACCGCTCCAAATCTATCAAGGTATTCCTGGCAAAGGGCCCGGCTGATGGACTCAGCGAGGCCGTCCGCCACGCTGTCCGGGTGTCCAATGCCCTTTCGCTCTACCAGCTCGATCTCCTGTTGCTCCAACGGTCTTTGATTGAGGCGTTCAACCTTGATATTTCTCTTCATGACCAATCCTCTGAATATGATCGTATTACGAATCTCTGAAGCCTTAGTGAAATTCGATATATTATTAAGGCTTTGCACTTGCTTTGCATTTTACTGCGTAAGTCCCACGCGCCACTTGAGCATCCTATCCTCTACCACATAGCGGAAGGTGCGATCTATGGCCAGTCCCAGCAGACCCAGCACAATCATGTACATGAATACCTCATCCATGCGGTAATGGCCGTAAGAGTCCCATATCTTGAATCCGAGACCATTCTTGCTCACCCCGAACATCTCGGCGGCCACAAGACACATCCAGGCAATTCCCATAGCGATCCTTATGCCGGCAGCTATGGAGGGCAGGGCGTAAGGCAGAGCGATATATCTTATCAGATCGATATCCTTAGTTGCACCCAAAACTTTAGCCGATTCGACATACACCCGGGGCAGGCTCTTAAATCCCACATAGGTGTTGGTCAATATGGGAAAGACCGCCCCTATGAAGATAATAAAACCTGCGGCTGTGTTGGTTATGCCAAACCAGATTATGGCAAAAGGAATCCAGGCCAATGGTGGAATGGGGCGCAATATCTCCACAATCGGATCCAAAATACTGTCAAAAAGCTTGAACCATCCCATGATCATTCCGACAGGCAACGCAATTAGAAGACCGCCCGCCATGCCGATGGCAAAATGAATAGAGCTTACCGGCAGATCCTCGGTGAGAATCGACAACCAGTTTTCCAGAAAAGCTTCAACAACCTGAAGAAAACTGGGCAGCGTCAGTTGGTCATTGACCAGAAAGGCAGCCGTCTCCCAGATTGCTATCAACCCAAAAATGGAAAGGGCAGGAATGCCCTGATTTCTCAGGACATTCAAGATCCTACTGGCTTTTTTCTGCACCTTTTACCCTCTCGTAGAGACTGGTGTCGAAAAGATCTTTCGCGGTCAGCTCTCGCTTGGTATACTTCATCTTGTAGTCGACTTTTGCGTACTCGACAGTCGATGGTATCTGAACATTGGGGTCGCTGACCCACTTGCCATCCCAGTTCTTTACGGAATGCTCAACTTCCGTGAGGTTCGCTCTGGTCTTCTTGGCATATATCTGTGCGGCCTCATCAGGATGAGCATTGATGTATTCGGTCGCCTTGATATGGGTCTTGATGATCTGCTCTACCAATTCCGGATGCTCTTTGATGAGCTTGTCCGTGACTACCAGGCTGCAGCAGGCGTGGTTCGGCCACATCTCGCCGGAAGATACTGCATGTTTGCCCTTGCCTTTCAGCTCAATTATGGATGGCGATGGATGCGGCAGGAAGACGCCATCGACCTGGCCGGCAGACAGAGCACTGGTAGCAGGTCCCGGGTCCATGGCCTTAATATCGACCTGGGAGACATCCACCCCATTTTCCATAAGCCATTTCTTCATGACAGTATCCTGAATCGAGCCGGGCGGGAATGTGCCAATGGAAAGGCCGGCTAAAGATGCAGGTCCATTGTAGGCCAGACCCGACCGGAGGACCAAATCTGAGCCGTTAATGTTAACTGCAGCCACGATCTTGGCCGGCAGTCCTGCGGATATGGCAGAAATGGGCGGCGCGGTTCCCACATAAGCCATGTCCAGCTCTCCAGCGACCATGGCTTGCATCTCGGGAACTCCTGTGGGGAACTCATACTCCTTGATCTCGGTTATGCCGAAAGGCAACAAGTCTTCGGCCCACCAGCCCTTCTCGGAAGCGACCATCTCTGCGATCTGATGGGTACTGGGCTGGTACCCAATGCGCAGGGTAGAAATATTGCCGGACATATTC
>JBAQXX010000009.1:0-30301 GCA_049299735.1 Methanothrix sp.
TTTCGGCGTTAGCTTTATAGCTACTCACCTCAATGTTAAAAGTGGCGGGCAGTCCGGGTGGTTCGGCGTCACCTGTAACCCGAAATCGTCGACAAGCGGGGGGCGAAGCTGACGGAAGACTCTGAGCACTGCATGCTCAGTCCAGTTGCTGACTATGATTCTCCGTCCTGCAGGGATAGCACCGGTCCACGGGTCTTCCTGAAGGAAGGTCTGTGTACCATAATTGCGGGAACCGGTTCAGGCCCGGAAGGGAGCAGACCCACCGCGGGTAACTGTCGCTTACAGGTATATGGGGAGGAGGAAGCTTCGGGATTAACTGGCATGCAAGCTCGCTGGCAACCGTCGGCGGGCCTGCCATTTAACATTAATTTTGCAGGATTCCGCCGGATTTCAATATTTTCTCGATATATTCTGGGCTGTATTTTTTCTTGGCGTTATGAACCGCCTCAGGAAGTCTGCTCTCCTCAACTCCAAAATTATCTTTGAGGTAAAAGGCGGTTGCGACCAAGGAGAGATCGGTAGCATTGAATTTGCCAAACTGCCTTACAAAGTCGTCTACTACTTGCCGCTCTTCGTCATCAAGAAGGGCAAAGAACTGCTCTGCGGTCTCGCTTGATCTTATAAAATAGCCTTCATTATCCTTCCAGGCTACTTTTATGACTCCGTTTCTCTCGGCAAAGCTCATCTCTCCTGATAATTCTGAAGAATACGGGCCGTAATGGTACATCGAGAAATCAAATCTGGCTATATTTTTTCTGGAGAGCAGATACATCATCTTCTGGACTATCGTCTTTCCGATCTGCTTCTCGGGATTGTCCTCATTCAGCCTTTTTACCAGGTAGCCAATTAGCCCCGCGGCTCTGAAAATGCTCACCTCATGATTCGAATCCTGGCTCATCTCAATGCCTCCTTGGCCATCACTTTATCTTCCTGCCTCACATAAATTCTTATTTGTTTTACCTCGCCCATATTTTTTACAATTGATGAAAACTTTGAGAGAGGGCGAGCAACACCATCTTCACCCATTATTATCATTATCTCTTTGTCGCCGTTCCTGCCATCTGCCAGTTTATACCAGAGCCCCTCGGATTTGTCTTCATAGTAACCTATCCCGGCACTATCAAGACGCGACTTCTTTTCATGCAGTTCTGATTCGTCTTCTTGACTGGGGGCCTCTGGTGTTGAGTAGATCTCTCGGATATGATTTCTATTTATGATTGACATGCTGTCACGATCGTCTCGCTGATGCTGGAATTGATTCCACATCAAGTAATCATCAAGGCGCAAGAAGCTATCTATTGCCTCAATTCCAGGAAGCTTCCCTCCATCAAGCGCCTTAATCATTGCGTTCTTGAGGTGGTAGTCAAAAGCTCTTCTGGTTTTATGGAAGTAAACCTGGGTGAACATCTGATATCTCGCAATTACGACAGATTCAGCAACATGCCAGCCATCATTGTTCACGCCAAGAACGACATCTTCCGATTCAGGATCCGTTCCCAGGGAGAGTGTATTTATTAACCGGGAATGATCATAAATTCCATATTTAACTCCGGTGTGATACGAATCTCTTAAGAGGTAGTCGCCTCTATCCGCGTCGAGCTGGCTGGATATGAGAACTCTCCAGAAAATCCGCTCGCCAATTATCTCCGTATTTCCATCTATCAGGGCGGCAACCTCTTTTGCCTCTATTCCACAGTTTCTCTTGTTTATCTGATGATTTTCTATTGCATCTTTTAATATATTTTTTATTATTGCAGTAGTATAATCTTCGTGTTTGAAGGGCTTGTTTTTCATGGGATTCAGGGGCATTATCTCTTCTGATCCATGTGAGAAGGGAGCATGTCCAACATCATGTAATAAGGCTGCCAGCCGGATGAGTTGCCTATCCTTTTTGAGTCCAATATCATTGTAGCTCAGTCTGTCCTCAAGTATTCTTCTATTATTATTAACAATAGAGTCGTACATTATCGTGGCAAGGTGCATTACACCCAGTGAATGCTCAAATCTGGTGTGAACCGCTCCCGGGTAAACCATGTCCGTCAGAGCAAGTTGCTTGATTCGCCTGAGCCTTTGGAATGCAGGATGATCAATGATCTCTTTCTCCCATTCATTGAAGGCTACAAATCCATAGATTGGGTCCCTTATCTCATATTCCTTCATCGAGGCCTCGGCGCACTTTTTCATACTAAGTGTATTGACAGAGTAAATAGGATGCGCGTGCGGAGCGAAAGTAATTCGATCGTAATCTCAATGCAAAAGAGAACATAAAAAATAGAAAAATATATATTTATAACTAAATCTATCTGATTGCCAGCCACAGTGCAGGAAATAATGCAAAGGGATATCTTTGCCTGCTCTACATCAGGCATGAAGCTCTATGCCCTGGTGATACAAGAATGGACTTTATTATTTTGAATACCCCGTATAGCTCTGCTGCGGGGCGCTCCGCCGCAGTTTGACTTTGCCACTAGCTGAGTATTTTCAGATTGCCATTGACAGCTTCATGCTGACATCCCTTGCTATCACGAACAAGTATAGAAATATCGCCAAGTAAAAGATAGGTATGTAGAATAGATGCTCGTGCTTCATTGTAGGTTAACTGATCCTCCAGATCGTGGACACCCCTGCATAGTGAATTATGAAGATTATCGATGAAGTCTATGACATACATCACATTTGATCCTACTAGACGTCTAGCATTACGAGAAGTAGCAACCATATCGATAGTTGCATAGAGCCTATTTTGATAATGATTTCCAGATACATCTAGAGTTTTGCCGGATTGTGTAAGGTACGGATTATCTAATGAGCCTGAATATAGCGAATTTGAGATTTCTTCAAAAACGCGTCTACAGGATGTTACAGCTTGAGACCAACTCTCTGGATTAGTAGAGGATAAACGTTCATAGGCCGCTTCAAGCCTCTTTAGGGATTCTGGTGCTAAGGCTATTAATTGCTTATCAACAGATAGGCGATATGAGCGAAATACTTCTTCAGCTTGTTTGGAAAACTTGAGCTCCAGGTTTGCGGCTAAAGCATATGCATAATACTGACCACGAAGTATTGCAAGATTACGTTGAGACTCTGTCATAGTGCCATACCATATGTTGCTTTTTTGCGAAACCGCTCGGGTAAGCGAATTTATAGCAAGAAGGGCAGTATCGCCTGCAATCGAAACTCCTTTTGTGGTTAGAATCCCCATGGCACTCTGAGCAGCTTGAACCTTTGCCTCCAGTTCATCTGCAATCTCGACAAATATATGCTCCTGATTATCCTTATTGATGGATTCTCTGCCATGCTCTTGTGCTATCTGCTTAGCCTTGGGTTCTAGGCCGCTAAATGATGAAGGATATCCTTTAGTCTCATATTGCAGCCATTCAGTCGCATTATCATCAAAAATTAGTCGTGCTAAGCGCAAGCATCGTAAAGCAGCCGAAGAAGTAGTTAGAGTCTCAGTTTCGATTCCAGTAAGGATTTCCTCAGATAACTGCAAAGCTAATTCTTGTCGTCCTACAGGTGTTGTTTCATTGGTCATTATGCCACCTATCGAATATCCGCATAATTTACTGTCTGAAACGGATAGCATTTTAACTTTTCCATTAGTGAAATATAAATCAGATTTTTGTGTAATTGGCATATGATTCGCTTTAATATGGTCCTCGATCAAATATATCGTGTATAACCAGCCTAAAATCTTAACTTTTTGGACTAACTAATAAATGGACAAGCAAATTGAAGTTAATCGTAAAACTGCGCTCAAAAGACTATATCCATGCAAAATAGACGACTAATATCGAGTTGTTATACTCAAGATATATTTTCGCAGGGGTTTCAAGAGGCATCTTTTCGGTTTCATTAATTCGCCAGATTACTTTCGCTTCGCTTCCTTAATCTTTATCTATGATCCTCACTCATCCATCTTATCCGCCCTCTGGCGGTAATATGACAAAGAAAACTCAAAAAGCGAACCAGCATCATGTCGTTCCGCACGGGGATAACTGGGCTGTGGAGAAAGCTGGGTCAGAAAGGGCGTCAGCTATTCTGCCAACGAAAAAGGAAGCGGTCGATGTAGGAAGAGAGATAAGTCGCAATCAAGGCACGGAACTTAAAGTACACGATAAAAAGGGAAGGATTAAGCAGTCAGATAGCCATGGTAATGATCCTAACCCTCCAAAAGGATAATGTAGAGTCTGGCCAATAGTTTATAAAATTTTTTGGAAACGAATGCAAGTGAAGTTGAGTCGAAATATATGGAGAATATGATATGGTAGATCAAATTCAAGTAAAGTGTGTTAACAAGAGAGATCGTGACAACCCTCATGAACGCATCCTATCTATCGGCGGCACGAATCCAAATGGGACACCATGGAAGCTTTCACAACAGGCAGCCATCGAGGGCATTGAGAGTAATAAATGGAAATTCTATGTGAATGTGGGAGATAAGTCGGTATGGGTTGTTATTGCCAGGAGTGCTCAAGGCAATAAGTATCTGAAGACCGAAGCAGATGGGGTGCATCCGAATAATCTGCTTAGCCTTCCTGAATGCCCATTATAGAGACGATTGGTAAACCCGTCCGGATTGCATATCTTGATATCCCCTTCCCCCCAAACCAAGATAACCCATGCCCGTACTGAGTATCGTCGCCTGCCGGATGCTGGAGGACGAGCTAGTTCACCTGCTCTCTGCCGATCGAGAGGTCCGGGAGCTTCTCCTCGTGGACGGGAAGGAAGCCCTGAGCCTCTCCGCAAAGCTGAGGGCGCAAAACCGACCCCCACCTCCTGCTGGGCCTGGACAGCATTGCCCGGCACCTCCAGGAGCGGCAGCGCAGGCCCGGCGGCATCTTTTCTCGCAGGAGCGCCCACCACAAAGCGGACGATCTCACGGTGGTGGTAAGCCAGCTTCGTCTCGGGCTGCACTCCGACCTGGAGCTTCTCAAGGCCGCTGTTTATGATAATGTTCGCAGCCTGGCCGCATTCTCGGACGGGATACTGATATTCTACGGCAAATGCGGCAACGCTCTGGCCGATCTGGAGCACGACCTTTCCGGCCTGGCCTGCCCTCTCTACTTCCTGACCGATGAACGCGGAGAGAGAATCGATGACTGCATAGCCCTTGTCCTGGGTGGAAACGAATGCTATGATAAAACTTTAGCCGAGCACCAGGATGTGGCGCTCTTCATGACTCCCATGTGGGCATCCAACTGGATGGCGATGGGCCAGGAGACGGTCTCTGGCAAGCGCCTGGACCTGGGTGCGATGCTGAAGGGAACCGGCATGAGAAAGGTGGCCCGGATAGACACCGGCCTGTTCTTTGAGCCGGGGTTCAGGGAAAAAGTGGACGGCTTTGCAAAAGAGTTCGGGCTGCAGAGAATCGAGCTGCTTGGAGGGACGAATGTTGCCGAAGGCTGCTACGAGCGGGCAAAGAGCCGCTTGGGGGCGGAATCGCCCAGGAGCGTCAGCCCCGGCGCACAGATTCGCAGCCCAAATTCCTGGCGGTGCCTGGCGGCGATACGGGCCATTTGCCGCATGACACGAAAGAAGTTGCTGGGTGAATGATGGCTCGAAACGTGGGGCCGGGATTGGGGCGGGAAGGTCACCTGGCGCAAGTTGCTTGCAGGAAACGCCCTGGGCAAGGATTAAATCTCTTCAATGATCTATTAAATGCAATATGTTCTCCGAATACATCCAGGCGGCCCTAATGCTAGCAGAATATGACACCCTGGAAGACGGTTCTTATGTGGCCAGCGTGCCGGGACTTCAGGGCGTGATTGCTGTTGGGGATGCTCTTGAAGAATGTCGCATGGATCTCATTGAAGTCATTGAGGAATGGATTGTGGCTCGTCTGCAATGGGGCTATCCCATACCACCCATTGGTGGCCAAATAATTGCGTCCTCAAAGGAGCCTATTGCCGTTGTCGACTAAGCTCATCCCTATCACTCGGCGTGAACTCAAATAGATCATTCTCAAAGAGACGGGGATCAGCAGAGAGGAATGGCTTTCCATAACCTGATTGCGGTCTTAGTTTCTGTATAAACACAATCAAGCTCCTCTGTACCGGCATGGCTCAGCTAGACCGGGCGATCACGGACGGCCAGGTGCGCCCGCGCAGGGTTCGCCAGCCCACGAAAAGAGATTAATTGTTAAGAGATGCCAAGACCGACTGCCTTCATTTCGGGCATGGTCCAGAAGACCGGCTACAGAGCAAATGTAGTCATTCTGGCCAATGCTTTCGGACTGCAAGGATATGTGCAGGACCTTCCCAGCGGCAAAGTCAAAGTAGTAGCTGAAGGGGAGCAAACCGATTTGGAGCGATTCCGCAGTTGCTTAACAATAAAAGGTGCTCTAATCGATGTACAGAGCATCGAAAATGAATACACTGCGGCCACGGGTGAGTTCACCGGCTTCGAGAAGATGGTTTCCGGCAGCGAGACCGATCAGCGCCTGGACAAAGCTGCAGACCTGCTAAAGGATCTTATTGTCGTCAGCAAAGAGATCGTAGTGGAACTGAAATGTTCCCGTGATGACATCAAAGACGTGCACGAAGCAGTCCAAAATGTCTGCCTGGCGGTCAATAATATTGGAGAGATTCTGGCGGAGAAGATGGACGATGCGAGAGATAAGGTCATAAGTGAGGTCAAAGAGCTTCGCTCTGATTTGAGAGATGATCTGAAAGAGAGACTGATTAGGATGGAAGCAGACATCTCGCAGATAAAAGCCAAGAGCGGTCTCTAATTACTCTTTTCGTTTTCAGGAATCTCCTGATTCATAAACCCGGCACGCGATTGGCTATCTTGATATGTTCACGGATATGTGCGGGTGCGCCGCAGCCGTTTTACCTGACTGGCAGACCAAGGGCCAGATGGCGAGCACTCTGTCCGGAATGGTCCTAACCTGTTCAATCACGTCATGAAATGTACATTTGAGCCTTTACATGAGATGCTCAAAGACCTCATATGATGTTTACCTTCATATATCTCTGATAGTGTAATTGCAAATATCAAGTGATAAGACAAATGGTAGGATATAGGGTGATAAGAAATGACAGTTAATGCGATATCGGGATTCTTATCTGCCAAGCTTTGCATTTCGGTCTTCCTCATTGCGGGTTTGCTTGGAACGGGGGCCGCAGGGAGCTACGATAACATTTACTCAAGCAACGCTCCTCAGACTGCACAGGAGCGGGCAGAATTGTTTAAGGCGATTCAAAATACTGATGAGACGAGCAATCCTCAAACTGCGCAGGACGTAACCGATCTGTATAAAGCGCTTCAGAATCCCTACATATTCAAGGATCCTCAAGCCGCACTGGAGAATGCCAATACATATAAAGCACTTCAAAAGTACAATGGCATTTATTCCAGCTCACGCGTTGAAGATAACTGGCACTATTGGACCAACATGTGGCTGAACGGACCCCAAGAAGCAACGGGAACGAATGCGGCAAATATTTACGGGACATTGTCTAATCCCTATGCATACAAGGACCCGCAAGCTGCACTGGAGGCGGCCAATACGTATAAAGCGCTTCAAAAGTACAATGGCATTTACTCCAGCTCTCGCGCTGAAGATAACTGGTATTACTGGACCAACATGTGGCTGAACGAACCCTCTACTTAAGAGGCTGGATCAACCTATATTTTTCGCGTTTTTTTAGTGGCATTTGAGCGGAATTTCCAGTGCTGTCGCAAATCATCAGCTTGGCAAGCGCACCGGATGTGGGTGCATAGCCCTCAGCACCACCAGCATCATCCACATCTTCCTGTGGGCAAGGTAGGCTTGTGATCTCGCGCAATGTTAGCATAGAAGTCAAGTAAAACACCGGCACGATTAAAAACGCAACAATAAGGTTGCCAGATATTCATGTGACTTTGAGCCGAGATCTACATAAAAAAAATCCTCTTATATCCACAAGGATTGCATGTAATTGGTGAACTTAAAATGAGCAAACTCAAACTTGTGATGGCCATCATGGCCTTTGGCCTGCTCTGTTTCATGAGCACCGCATCGGCAATTCCACATAACGACTGGCATTCGCTTCATGGAATTGGAAATGAACACTATTTTGGCTGGTGGCAACCGGTAACCTACCACTGGTTCACCCCTTCGTACTACTACAATGCCTTCGATCCATGGTGGAATGCCAACATCTATGGCCCGCTGAGAACCACTTATTACTGGTACGGTTGGAGATGATTAAGGCTAACAGTCCATTTCGATCAAATATTCCTGAGAATATACTGCATCCTCAAAGAAATCTCACCTTTTTTGTTGCCCATTCTGTAAAAGCTTCACCGTGATGCTATCCTCGGTCAGTGGCGACGCTAGGCCGCCCAATCAAAACTCCATCAGGCTCCTCTGCACCGGCGCGGCCAAGAGCCTTGCCTCCTTGCGCCACTGCCCCGTCGGCGTCTTGATCCTCTTTTCCATTTCCGCCAGCGCCTCCGTAAGGCTTGCGAAGCGCGTCGGAGGCGAGAGCATAGCCTTTCTGGCCACTTCCCGCACCACCCATACTCCCAGGGGGGCCCAGTAGCTCTCCGAGATTTCGCGCACCGCCAGCACGCCGGCCTGGCGGCCCAGGCTAGCGAGGTGTTCCAGGACGGCCAGACGCGCTGCGTAGTAGCCGCCTGCCAGAGAGCTGTACTCCTTTTTGGCACGCGCGTCCTCCCTGTCCCCGCCGATGAAGCCCTCCTCTGCCCACACGGAGCGGGCCATCCAGATCTCCACCAGTTCAAAGCTGAAGGGCCGTGGCAAAAGCAGGATCTCGAAGTGATTTCCCAGGTCTTCGCCTGAGAAGAGATAGTAATCGTTAACCTGGTGGCAGTCCAAAACCGTCTCCTTTAGCTGCTTGCCGATCATGTCGTCCGAGGCGGTGATCGACCAGCGCGTCGGAACGAGCTTTCTCTTCTTGCCCAAAAGTCCCAGGCTGAGCATGCGGGAGATGTGATCCGTTCCGATGCCTGAGTTGTAAAGTTCGGCGACCGCTGTCGCAGCAGCAGCGTCCCTGTCCTCGACCATCTGGTCCACTTTCCTGGGAATAAGGGGATTGGTGGTGATCTGCATTCCCAACATTTCACCCGAAGGCCCGGAGGGGGAGAGCACCCCATCAAACTGCAGCCTGCTCTGGGGCGGCCTGTAAAATGAGACCTCTGTGCCCACCGGGGCCGCGGATAGGGCGATCTGCTGCATGGCCTCCAGCAGCCTTCCCGGCGCCTCAGCCTCTTTTATTACGATCTTGCTCTCGGAGCGGACCATGGCCGAGCGCGCAGCTATGATCTCACCGATGTCCATGCCAAGACCGGGCGTTTCCGCGAGCTGTCCGGGGCTGCTGCCCGCGGGCACCAAGGGCCCGGCCCTCACCAGCGGATAGCCGTGCCTGCCAACGAAGACCTCGGGCGGGGACATGCCCTCCAGGCTGCGGCCGATGCGGGGCAGGGCCGCTGTCTCCTCCAGCCGGCGCAGTATGGGGCAGACGGGCCGGCCGCATAGCCCCCGGCCTTTGCAGGTGATGCATTTCATTAATGCAGCAAGGCCCTTATAGGTTATATCACTATTATCCTCTTGATGACTGACAGGTTGATCCCGGCTATCGCTCAGGACGCCAAGACCGGCGAGGTGCTCATGCTGGCCTACATGAACGACGAGGCTCTGGCCAAGACCAAAGAGACCGGCAAGGCCCACTACTGGTCCCGCTCGCGAAAGAAGCTATGGCTGAAGGGCGAGTCCTCCGGGCATTTTCAGCGGGTGCTGGAGATCAGGATCGACTGCGACGAGGATGCCGTTCTCCTGTTGATCGAGCAGGATGGCGGAGCGTGCCATACCGGCTATAGGTCCTGCTTCTACCGCACCCTGGACGGAAAGGTGGTGGGCGAGAAGGTCTTTGATCCCGAGGATGTCTATTGATGGCCGGGGCTTGGTCGGATGTTGGAGACGGAAATAGTGGTGCAAAGTCCTGCGCCAAATCCTACCCGCTCTACAAAAGCCCACTGCTCAGCGCGTTGGCCATGGTACGGGAGGGCCAGGCGCAGGGTGCAAGGGTGTTGGTCGATGCCCATGGCCCTCTGGCTCATCTGCCCCTCGTCAAGTCAGCCCTGCAGATGTTTGACGGGCAGATTGCTGCCTACTCAAACTGCGAAAAGCTCTGCTTCTCTACCTGGATTCCGCCCATCCCCAGCCGGGCCTTTTCCCGGTTGGCCGACAGCAGGCTGCGGGCACTTCTGGGCTGGCGCACCCCTGACCAGGTGACCATCTCCATCACCGAAGAGTGCCCCAACCGCTGCGCTCACTGTGCTCTGCCCAATTCCGGAAACAAGCTCTGTCTCGCTCCCCACACAGTCAAAGACATCATAGGCCAGATTCTGGACATGGGAACCACGCTGGTCATATTCGATGGGGGAGAGCCGGCACTCTACCGGGAGCTGCCTGAGCTGGTGGCGTCAGTTGATGATCGGGCCATCTCTACCCTCTTCACTTCCGGGGCGGGCTTTACGGCCGCGCTGGCGCGCCAACTGAAGGAGGCGGGACTATATGCAGTAAACGTCAGCCTGGACAGTCCCATCGAAGCGGAGCATGATGCCATGCGCGGGCGGGAGGGCGTCTTTTCCGATGCCATGAATGCTATTGAAAATGCCCTTGCGGCTGGCCTGCTGGTGGACCTCTACGTGGTCTTGCGCCGGGAGAACATGACTCATCTGCACAGCTTCCATGAGCTTGCTTTTCGCATGGGTGTGCACGAGTTGACGTTCTTTGAGGTGGTCAGTACGGGCCGCTGGTCGGAGCGGCAAGATATCGCCCTTCTGCCTGCCGATCACGCCCTTCTGGCCGACTTTGTCCGGGGAAACGTTGCGCCGCCCAGGATATTTTCCGTTCCAGAGGCGTACAGGAGATTTGGCTGCTTTGCCGCTACCAGCTGGATGCACGTGACGCCTGGCGGAGAGGTCTACCCTTGTTCCTGCTATCCTCAGTCCTGGGGCAGCATCTTCGAGGAGCCCGTCAAAAAAATCTGGCGGCGCATGGGGGCTTTCCCCTATAAAAAGAGCAAAGTATGTCCTATGAGAAAATAAGGCGTTTTTATACCAATTTTAAGCAAAATTGCTCTGCGATGGAGCGTTTAAAATCCTATTAGAGTTAAACCAAAATTCTCAGGCCGCGTTTCAATCAATAAATCTATATAGGACATTAATCATGAACAATATTGATCGAATTATGGATTTAACACCTGTTCAAAGAGACATCTTAACCGCATTGATCAACATTCATCGTGTTGAAGGGCGAGCAGTGAAGGGCGAGGAGATTGCCGAGCTGATAGACCGAAATCCCGGCACCATCCGAAATCAGATGCAGTCCCTAAAAGCCTTGAACCTGGTGGAAGGCGTGCCCGGTCCCAAGGGCGGGTACAGGGCCACGGGCGCTGCCTTCGATGCGCTCAATATTGAGGCTACGGGAGATGTCGTAACCGTTCCCGTAATCCGGAATGGTGTGATGATGGAGGGCACCACAGCCAGCGAGATCATATTCAACAAGGTCATGCACTCGCAGCTATGCGACGGCGTGGTGCGCATCATCGGCAACATCAGGGAATTCAACGTGGGAGACAGCATTGAGGTCGGGCCCACGCCTGTGAACAAGCTCTACATCCGGGGCACAGTGACCGGCAGGGACGACACCATGAGCCGCCTCATCTTCCATATCGAGGAGATGATATCCGTGCCCAAGGTGGCCGTTAAAGGGATAGCGCGGCGCGCCGTGCACATACCGGCAAACGCCTCTTTGCAGGAGGCATCGCGCATACTGGTGCATAATGGCGTCTCCGAGGCTCTGGTGGACGACAGCTCTCCGGGATTGATCAATATGGCCGACATCACTCGCGCTGTGGCGGACGGCAAGATGGGCCAAGAGACCAGAGAGATCATGAACCGCGGCTTTTTGACCATCGACTCAGAGGAGCCCATCTACGAGGCCATCAAGATGCTGGGCCGGACGGGCGCCGGTCAGCTGGTGGTCACCGAGCAGGGGGCCATGTGGGGCATCGTCTCGCCCGGCGACCTGGTCAAGACGCTTACTCCGATCTGATCTCAGTTCCTGTGTGCCCTCCCAGGGCACCTTTTCTCAAGTTTTCTATTTTGCTGCCTAAAACGATCGCCGTGGGAATCGAGCTTCTCTCGATGATCTTGGCGGCAAGAGGATCGACAGGCGAGCGCGAGCCTGCCTTCATCTCAGTCTGGGCGGCCATCCGGGCCAGCTCCCTGTGGGTCATGCTTGCCAGCTTTTTGGCAGCCGGGTCCTTTTCCGGGTCTGCGGTGTAGACGCCGTCCACCGAGGTGGCGACGATGATCTTGTCGGCGTGCACGTACTCTGCTAAAAGAGCCGAGACTGCATCGGTGGTCTGGCCGACGGCCACGCCGCCCATGACTACAACCCTGCCCTTCTGTGCCAAACGGGCCGCGCCAGCGTAGCTGTCCGGGATCTCCTGGGGCGCGCTGGCCCCCAGGGCAGCCACGAGCAGAGCCGAGTTGAGCTTGGTGGCACCAATGCCGATGGTGTCGCAAAACATCTCGCTGGCGCCCAAAGCGCGAGCTTTTTCGATGTACTCGCGGGCGATCCTGCCGCCGCCTACTACTACGAAGATCTGGTGCTCGGCTGCCAGTTCCTTGAGGGCCTGGGCGTACTCACGCAGGCTCGCTGCGTCGCGGCCTGCCAGGACGGAGCCGCCTAAAGAATAAACGAATATCATGCAGATCAGTCTGAAGCCAGGGTGGAATAAATAGGTTCCTCGATATACGAGCATCAATAAAAATGGGTGGCTGATGGCTTATGATTCCAGCCACGAAGAGAGCCGCCCAAGGTTTAGCTTACCATACTCGGCACCTTTATGGGGTTTCCCTAACCGGCACGCGTATGGTCTTCATCACGGCCCCAGTATCTCCATCTCTCAGAACAATAGTGGCCCGGGTGTAATAGTTGATCTCAATGGTTTCCTTTGAATTTATTGGGTAACTGAATAGCTTGCCATCAGCCTTTTTATTATTCTTTATAACATCGTTGATATCAATGAATTGGTAATTGCTCTTGACGCCGTTATACGTTACGGCATCGTCAAAAATTGCTGCTGCATACCCAACCAGGGTGGATTCATAAGGAATTTGGAATTTTATTTTGCCTCTGTAGGCATTGAGTTCACCGATAACCTTCTTACCGGGTTGAAGTTGCACAACCACACCGGATTCGTCACCTACGGAGACTGATTTTGATTTTTGTCCGCCTATTCCCCATGATTGGCTGTAGGACATCGAATATGTAGTACTGGCGCTAACAATACCGATTCCGACACTCATCTGCATCGACATGCCGAGAGTAAGCGCGCCGCCTACTTCCCAGCTGGATACTACCACATTTTGAACCAATTGTGAGATAGAAGCATTGAATGTAGCAGGTGTTGATGTATCATTCTCGAATACTCGCGAACTGACGATCACGGACTCCGATTGTATATCATTAGGATCAACAACAATTTCGCCGCCTGGAGCAGAACACATAGTGCGCGTTTTGACCTGATCCGGCAGCTTATCATAATACTGATACATGTCCTGATTATTCTTTTGCATATCATCTGACCAAACTGGGCTGAAAAGACCGGAATGGTCTGGACTCTTTCCCACTAATGCCTTGATGGCACCATTGTACTGTGTTGGTATAAGATGGAACGTTTCACACTCATCTGTATTAATTATATGTTCATCATATCCTTCACACTTTACAGTTGCACTTCTTCCATCTTCACCAATTTCTATTTTCATAGATATAGTCAAATCATTCACCCCTTGATGGCAATATATATTTTTTCTTTATATGAATGTTTTGGCTAGTATATCCATTTGATTACTATATTATTAAACCACTTGGGAATTAATATTAATAATTTTACTTTATGATATTGATATGATGGTTTTGGTGCCAATCATGCCTGAAGAGCTGCACCACCTCAACGGCAGGGCCATGACGCTGCAGATGGGTGTCGATGGTATCGCAAAACATCTCCGATGCGCCCAGGGCGCGGGCCATGGCGATGTACTCGCGAGCGATCCTGCCGCCGCCTACTACTACGAAGATTTAGTGCTCGGCAGCCAGTTCCTTGAGGGCCTGGGCGTACTCACGCAGGCTCGCTGCGTCGCTGCCTGCCAGAATGGAGCCGCCGAGAGAATAGACGAATATCATGATGAGGGGCTAGCGGGGCGAGGGGATAAAAGGATTACCTGGTTTGTGGATATTTGTGTACAATTTATTTAGGAATGCTGTGAAGCGGGGATTGAGAGCATGATTCGCTTCAGTCAAACACTACGATTTTTCCCATTCCTCAAGCTGTTGTTTAATCTTTTCCGCATTTGGGCTTTCGATTTGCTCTAAAATAATGAGCGCTGATTTTGCAAGATCTACGGCCTTCTCACGATGGCAGAGCTTATTCCAGGATAAGCTCATATTGATGAGTCCGTTACTTTCACCTAGTTGGTCTCCAATATCCCTGGCTATTGACAGAGCTTGTTCGTAGAAATCTATGGCATTCACCGTGTCACCAAGTACTATGTGGGCATTACCCAGGTTGCCCAGTATGTTTTCTTCCTCTTGTCTGTCTCCGATCCCACGAACAGCTGCGAGTGCCAGCTCATAATATTCGATGGCGCTGTAGGAATCGCCAGCGGCGTAGAAGGCACCACCCAGATAATTCAGATTATTTTCCTCTAATTTTTTATTTCCGATCTCGCGAGCTATGATTAGAGCTTGCTTGAAGCAATCGATGGCCTCGAAAAAGCTGCTTGATGCATAGTAGGCACAACCCATGTTTTCTAGAATATTTTCCTCTTGTTGTCGTTCCTCACTCTCGCGGGCTACTACAAGCGCATGTTGGTAATACTCGATAGCTTTGCAAGTTTTGCCAACATCAGCATAGGAATTTCCCAGGTTGATCAGAGCTTTGCTTTTCCCCCACTCGTCCCCAACGTCACTAGCTATGGCCAGATGCTTCTCATAGTATTCAATGGCCTTACGGGTGTTTCCCAATTTGGAGTAAGCTAGGCCAAGGTTTCCTAATGCTGCACCTTCTCCTTGGGAGTCCCTGATTTCTCTAAATATCTTGAGCGCCTGTTCGCAGTACTCGATGGCGTCCTGAGGCTTTTCAAGATCAACATAAGCCAAGCCCAAGTTACCTAAGTCTTTGGCTTCTCCACGTCGATCGCTATTCATTCGGACAAAGGTAAGATGCTGTTTAAAAAGCTTGATGGCTTGAGGTATATCACCATTAGCTAAATAAGCTGTACCTAAATTGCCGATTGCGTTGGATGCTCCTAACAAATCACCAATCTTACGCGATAAGGAAAAACGCTTTTCGAAGATATCTATCGCCTTATGAAACTCGCCGACTTGGACATAGGCGATCCCAATATTTGAAAGATGCCCGCATTCTTTCTTAGTATCTTTTAATAAATTAGATGCAAGCAATGCGGTCTCTAGCCAATGAATCCGTTCTCTCGGACTCAAGAGCATCCCAATCGCATAAGCTCCCTCTGATGCATAGTCGCTACATAACTGCAAAGCCGGTTTCATTTCTGGAATTAGATATTTTTTGTCAGTTTGAATAATTGCCATATCCTCTGCCAACTTTTGCCCTGACTTGATATTTATGCTCTCGATGTCGAATATTTCTCTTCCGGCAATAGCGTCTTTTTCGCCCTTTATGTAAAGCTCATCGATCTTAGATAACACGTTCTTATAGTATTCAGCATGCCTCATTTGCAGAGAACCACGAACCTCATTATCTGGATGTAAGCAGGCAAAAACACGGACCAAGTCATGCAAGCGGTACCGTCCGGCCTGCAGGAACTCCACAAGACTCAAAGTCACAAGCTCGCTCAGATTTAAGTGGTTTTCATCTTGGCAGACGAACTCTTCTGCGTGTGAATCGAAGTCGGTGGGAAAGACAGAAAGCTGGCGGAAAACTCTGGCAGTCTCTGCTGGCAAACGGATGTAGCTCAAGTTGAAACTGGCCTCTACATCCAGGTCCACGCCTTCTTTTCCAATCTTCTTAAGCCGCGTACGCTCGGATCGTAGTTCTTCGAGATAGTTTGATGGATTCAAGTCGCTCTTTACTGTTAGAAGGCTGGCCGTAGCCCGCAGGGCAAGAGGGAGGTGGCCGCAAAGTTTGGCTAGTTCTTCAGAATGATTGCCTATGCGAGAGCAGATTTTGAGCAGAAAATTGCGGGCATCAGAAGGCTTCAATGTGTCCAAAAAGAACGGCGTCGGCATTCCTGGCAGCAAGAACTTCTTCCTCGATGTGATCAATAGAGCACAGCCCTTGGGTGGTATAAGCGGTTCAACCTGCTTTCCGTCGGCTGCGTTATCTAAGAGGATCAAGACGAGCTTTCCTGCCAGAACGGAGTTGTAAAGCACTTGCAGATCGTCTTGGTCCTCTGGCAATCGTTCTTTGAAGCCACGAAAGGCCTGGATGACTTTTGACAGGGCTTCTGCAGGACTGAGTGGATTCTTACTCATTCCATCCATTTTTAGAAAGATTTGGCCGTCTGGAAAGCGGCTCTTGAGCATCTCTGCCAAAACGAGTGCTAAGGCAGTCTTGCCGACACCCCCCATGCCACGAAGGCCAGTGATAGTCGCACCTTGATCGAAGTTAGCTAATATCTCAGCAATGTCTTCTTCGCGACCGGTGAAGTCGGCTGGAGGTTGGCGAATCTGATATGGCACAGGTAGCGGTGCAGTTGCACTATAATTATTTATCTGGCTACTTATGTTGACTTGTGAATCAACCGACTGGTTTTTCTGATCGAAGCTGGAATTGCCGGTCATTTTTGGCGGTCTATTTTGTCCCGATGTTCACGGAACCTTGCACATTTCCGATATTGGTCTGAGCGCCGACGGTCTGCCCTCTCTGATCGAAGGCGATGTGAGTGGAAGCTGCACCTTTCTGCATTTCATCAAGCAGCTTGTTGATCTCCTCCGCAAAACCCGAATCAGCTTTCATCTTCTCCGTCAATATGCCTTTGAGGGCATTTTGTCTATCTTCTGATTCAGGCATCTCCTTGGCGCGGGCTAATGTCTGCTCTGCATAGGAATCTCCTTTAAATTTATCCACAACAGATTGACAAAGCTCGACGACCTTTCCTCCAAGCTTTTCCCCTGCGGTTTTTGTGAAGGCTTCTGCGCCTTTAGCTAAAAAGGGAACTGCTAAGGCGGCTAGGCTGACTGGATCTAGTACCATTTCTATCGCAATATGATTCGGTGTTTCAAAGATAAGTCTATTGGATTGCCAACAGAAAATCTGTTCAAAAAAAGAATTGTGAAGGGGTTCTCTAAACCTTATCCAGCTTCTTGGCTACTTCGCCGAAGATTGTCTTGATATCGCCCACACCGAGAACAGTGGCGACGAGCTTTCTCTTGTTGTAGTAGTCGATGAGCGGCTGGGTCTGGGCGTGGTAGGCGTTCAGTCTCTGCTTGACTGTGGCCTCTGTGTCGTCAGCCCTCTGGTAAAGGTCGCCGCCGCAGGCATCGCACTTTCCTTCTACTTTTGGCTTATTGAAAGTAACGTGGTAGGTAGCGCCGCACTTGCACATTCTTCTGCCGGTCACGCGCTTGACCAGCTCTGCATCGGGAACATCGATGTTCAAAACGACATCGATCTTCTGGCCGAGAGCGGGAAGGATCTTATCCAGGGCCTCTGCCTGGGGCATGGTTCTGGGGAAACCGTCCAGCATCCAGCCGCCTTTGACGTCGTCCTTGGCCAGGCGGTCCTTGATGATATCAATGAGAAGAGCGTCCGGAACCAGTTTGCCGGCATCCATGAACTTCTTGGCCTCAACGCCAAGCGCAGTGCCGTTGCGAACGTTCTCTCGCAGAATGTCTCCGGTGGAGACGTGCTTTACATGGTATTTGTCTACGATCATCTTGGCCTGTGTGCCCTTGCCGGATCCCGGTGGACCGATCAGAATAATATCCATTCCATTTCCTCCTAATTCCCTTAACAAGCAGCAATTGCCGCTTGTGAGCGTGAAATGCTACGATGGCATACTTCAAAAACCTTTTCTAGGCCCGCTCTAATGCGGCGAGCAATTGAGAATTAGAGCAGCTGCACTCATGAGAGCGCCTGAAAATACCGGTATGGAGAAGTTGTCGTCCAGGACTCGTCCCCGGACGATGACGGCCACGCCGTCTGCAAAGGTCGCCGCCAGCGCCCCCGCCAGGTAAACGGGAAAGGATAGCCCTGTAAAGCTGGAGGCGAGGTAGCCGATAAGAAGACAGGCTGTGAACATGGCGGCCACAACTGGCAGGGGCTTGATGCGCCCTCTCCCCGCAGGGCCGGGCTTGCTTCGCACATCGCAGTTCTTCAAAATGGAGCCGGCAAGACCGCTCACCGTATCTCCCAGGCAGAGATAGAGCACGGCAGCTATGGCAATGCCGGGCGCAAAGAGCAGGACCGCGAGAAGACATCCCGCCATGTAATAAATATAGCCGGCAACCTTCGTCTTCTCATGATCCCGCACCTCAGGCAGCCGGATCTTTCCCTTCAGCCGTGCCGTCTCTAAGAGCAAAGACACGGTCAAAACCAGAGCGATTGCGCCCGCAGTGATGCTCCTGCCCAAGAAGATTAGGGCCAGGGGCACGGAAATGCCGGAGAGGTGAATGGCCTTTCTGCGCACCTCTTTTACAAGCATGGCCTGCCACTCTTTGGCCAGTTCAGGCACGATCCGTCTCCCTGCTTACTCCTTTTTCCCGGAAGCAACCAGATCTCCGGCATCCCTAAACAACAATCTTCCACCGAGCAATGCAGAAAGCTTGTCGGCCACTTGCCAGCGCGGCACCTTGATCTGCTCCATGCTGTCGCGGTCCCGAATGGTTACTGTGGCCTGCTCAAGCGTATCATAATCTACAGTGACGGCGAAGGGTGTGCCTATCTCATCGTTGCGCCGGTATCTGCGCCCGATCGATCCGGATGTATCGTAGTCCACTCGCATGCCGCGCCCCCGCAGCTCCTGCAAAATGGCCTTGGCCGGATCCGACAGCTCCTTTCGGTCCATCAAAGGCAGGACTGCCACCTCAATGGGGGCCACAGCCGGCTTGAACCTGAGCACGGAGCGCGTCTCGCCGTCTACCTCGTCCGCATAGAATGAGTGGTCCAGGACTGTGTAAATTATCCTGTCAATGCCAAAAGACGGCTCAATGACATGAGGTATGACCTCCTCGCCCCGAATCTCCTCCTCCACGCTCTCAAAGGAGACCAGTTCCGGTTCGATCTCTATAGTCTCTCCTTCGATTGTCAGCCGGATCATGTCGCCGCTTTTCAGCTCCTCTGGGGAAAGTGCCTTGAGTGCTTCGCCTACCGCCTTGGCGCGGGCCTTGAACCTGGGTCCCAGGGCCTTGAAGTTCGGCTTGATTACCATCTTTTTGCGTTTCACGGGCTGATCGTAGTGCACGAAGACGCTCAGGTTGACTTTGCTGGCCTGTGCATGAGCTTTCAAGTCAAAGTCAGTCCTGTCCGCCACGCCCACGATCTCAATCCAGCCCATCCGGTCCAAAAATACCTCTGCGTCCCAGCAGTCCGCGGCATAGTGGGCCATCTCATCAGTTTTGTGCTGGCGGAAGCGCAGCTTGTCCGCAGCTACGCCCACCGCCAGGAGGAATTGATAGGTGCGGGCCACGTAGTAGGCCAGGGCCTGGTGGGCCACAATGCCTCTCTCTACAGCCTGGGCAAAGGTCATCTCCTCTTCCTCGCCCTTCTCCTGCGCCGCCTGGGAGTAGAACTTCATCTTGATGTCCGCCACCTCGGCAAAGCGGGGGTGGCTCTTGTCCCTCGGATCGATGAAAATCTCCGCTTCTGCCTGTGTGAACTCCCGCAGCCTGATTACTCCCTGGCGGGGGGAGATCTCGTTTCTAAAGGACTTTCCGATTTGCACTGCGGCAAAGGGCAAGGAATCGCGGAAGTAGCGCAAAAGTCGGGGGAAGTTGATGAACATGCCCTGCGCGGTCTCCGGTCGCAGATAGCCGGTCATCTTGTTTCCCGGACCGATTGTGGTCTTGAACATGAGGTTGAACTCGTATACCTGGGACAGCTCTCCACCGCACTCCGGGCAGCCTATTTCATTGTCCTGAATGCATCTGTAAATCTCTTCATTTGACAGAGCATCCGGCACCTCGATGATGTGCTTGATGAGGTGATCGGCCCGGTAGACCTCTTTGCACTCCTTGCAACCGGTAAGCGGATCGGAAAAGCCGCTCAGGTGGCCGGAGGCCTGGTAGATCCCCTCCACGCCGATGGTGGGCGCCTCGATCTCCGCAAATCCCTCCGAGATGACAAAGTACTGTCGCCAGATGTCTTCAATGCGCCTTTTGAGGGGCGCGCCCAGTGGGCCGTAATCATAAAAACCCGCAGCTCCGCCATAAAGCTCAAAGGCGGGCCAGAGAAAGCCCCGCCTCCTGGCGAGTTCGTTTACCAACTCATTCTTGTCCATGCCAATCCTCGCTATGATTTTAAAGCACGGGGAGTGATTTAATCTTTGTTATGGAAAAATAGTTCTCGTAAGTGGCATATTTGCCACAGGCCGTGCCTCAGCCGGATGCAGAGACTGCCAATAGCATCCCGAACGCCACAGTCACGCTGCAAAGAAGAATTATGTCGCCGTACTTGTTGTGCATCAACTTCTTCAGGCCGGATAGTATGCAGTTTGTGTCTTCATTTCTATCCTCCTGGCTTTGCTCCATAGCTCCACTCATCTTTTGCATGTAGCATAACTGGGCCGTCTGCATTTAAGTAGCTATTTTTCACATTGAAGTTTTATAAGCGCCTAAACTGCTGTTTTAGATCATATGAATGCTATATTGGCCTTATGTAGGCCATATTTAGGAAAATATTTCTGCAATGATCACCTTTTTTGAGCAAAAACTTGCGGCAATGATTGGAAAACTATGTGCAATGCGTCGATGCCTATCAAAAAAAGTGAATCCTGCTGTGAATGCCGGCCGCAAAAAATCATAAAATCTGTCAATGGACCGGATTTTTCATCTCGGCCCATCCGTTCTCACTCAATTTTGACCTCTTTTCCCTTTCTCTTCTCTTTCTTGTCCAGTTCCAGTGTCAGGACGCCGTTCTTGTAGGAGGCTTTAGCGCTGTCCGTATCGACGGCAGAGTCGAGATAGATCATCTTGTGGAAATTCTTATCGTCATCGGTCTTGATCTCTACACTGTCTTCGGCCACATCCAGTTTTACCTTGTCCTTGTCTACGCCGGGCAGTTCCACGAAGATCCTGTATCTCTCCTTCTCGTTCATGACATCAACCAGCGGCTCGCGCCCTTGGCTGGGCTCGATGCCCCGGTGAGACGGCTTGATGTTGCCGAACTCATTGAAGACTGGCTCCTTTCCCGGTTCTGCCGTATAGCTGAAGCCGTACACAAATGGGCCGTATCGCCTAGAGACTCCTCCCGGCGTATCCTCTTCGCGCACGAATGTTTTGAACTCGGAAGGCACGCTCTCCTCAAACCTCTTGATCATGTCCTCAAAGGGTTCTTTGAACCAATCCCCTTCGAACTTTTCCTTTTTCTCAAAGGGAAAGCCCTTGGAAAAGCTCTCGAATATGTCGAATATCGACGGATATCTCTTGTCCCACATTTTAAGTCACCTTATGATTACTTTTCTATACTAACCTTATGTTAGTGCTAGGATATAAATTTTTGGTTCAGACCATAGTCTTTCGCGACAAAAAGATGCTCAAAAACAGGAATTGCAGGTGAAAAGAAGGCGAGAAAAACGCTGATCCACAGCGCCCTCCTCAGAGGGACAAAGCCGCTAAATTGCGGTCGCCTCATCTCGCCAATGGCTAATGCGTGAGTTTTCGGCCAGGCAGCACTGGAATTTTAGCACAGCGCCCGTTTTAAGGGGGCCCGATCATCAGTCGATGGAGGACCTGCTCTTGCCTCTTCCTCCACGCATTCCTGCGCCGCGTCTTTCCATTATTTATGGTCCATGGCGATCTTGGCATTGTGCCTGAAAAGGCGATTTTCGCCATATCCGAAGACCTACGCCGAAATTTGCGCGGCGCCTTCCGACCACTGATTATTGATCGATCCGAGTTGAGATGGAGGATGAAATCGATCATCCTGCACCAGGATGATTGGTCGGACAGACTTAATCGGCTTATGGACCCTGTCCATTTGGAACACTACGCGACAAACTACTACTATATTCGTTATATATATCTAGTTTTCGGGCATGCATGGCAATCTTAAATAGGAACGAGGATGCTATTAGTTAGTCATAGCAGTCAGGGCGATAAAAGCCAAGAGCCGTGCAAGGAAGAACCGTGTCCTACTTTGAAATCCGCCAGGATGTGAATTTATGATAGATGGCCTAGTTCAATTTGAGGCAAAGATCCAGAGCTTCAAAAATATCAGATCGAGGGTGATCTGGCCTGACTCGGAGGGCCCCTGGATTGAAGGGGGAATGGAAGATCTTATGGTCCATTTCACCTATGCCAGCTGGACCGCCTATAACCTGGGATGTGCCCTGTCCATGGCTCTATCCAGCAAAGATGAGGATCTCGGACGCTCCATCTCTGATATGATGACCAGGATGATCTCTTCAATGGGTGCTATTCAATTAGCAGAAATCTGCCTCACGCCTGATGCAATAGACGAGCTGAAGAGAGATCGCCTCGAACCCTGAGACCCAATTCAAAACTGATTCTTTTTTTGGCACATCATATAGGAAAGTAGCCCGGCCGGGATTCGAACCTGGGTGGGGAGGTCCAGAGCCTCCTGTGATTGACCGCTACACTACCGGGCTTCGCCTCTACCCTTGCAGCAGGTAGTTATTAATCTATCGATTGGTTGGCACCCTTCTGCCCTAGAACAGCTGAGGAGCACTACCTTGCCTTCATCGGACAGATCCTCTTTGGCCAGTTTCAGTCTTTCTTGCGGCTTTACTGGCCCTTTGTCTTTGAGAAAATCGTCTACCGGCTCAAGCTCAAAGCCCAAGGCCCCTGTTCGATAGTGCATGGGGACAGCCACTGCCGGATGCAGTTGTCTCATCACCTCGTTCGCGCCGACTGCATCTATGGTGTATCTTCCGCCCACAGGCAGAAATAGCAGATCCACCGGACCTATGGTTTTTACCTGGGTTTGGCTCAAAGTATGCCCCAAATCACCCAGGTGACAGATTCTTATGCCGTCCAGCGTGAAGCAGAAGATGGTGTTAGTGCCTCGCTCCGTTCCTCTCTGTGCGTCATGATATGACTTTATGCCCCTGATCTGCATTCCATGGCAGATGTATTCGCCTGGGCCGAATATCACCTCCGCTTTGCTTCCCGCGGCATCGACATTGTTATGATCCATATGGTCGTGGCTTATGATTACAATGTCCACCTCAGTTATCGGCATGGCATAGCCCACATCGCTCTCATGAAAAGGGTCCAGGAGCAGAGAGTGGCCATCCTCGCTCTTTAAAAGAAAGCAGGAGTGTCCCATCCAGGTGGCAATCATATGTGCAAATAAGATATCCGGCTAATAATCTCTATCGATCCGGGCATCGATCACGGCATGAACCACTCCGGGAGAGTACTTTTTGACCAGCACATATCTCAGGGTCTCGGCCCGGCAGCCCAAAGCGGCCGCAGCTTTTGTCACATCTCGGATGGCTGCAGACGGATACATGCTGGTGGCAATGGTCTGATGGTAATGCAGTATGCCCCCCGGCCTCAGAGCGGAAATGCCCTTTTGCAGGTATTGGTCGGTCACCTGGACCATGCCCATCACCACCCTGTCGGCGACTCCCTCCGGAGTCACCTTCGCGCAGTCACCCAGAATGGGCTCTACTATCTCCTCCACATGGTTATCCCGGATATTCTGGCAGAGATAACGGTATGCATTGGGATTCAGTTCAATAGCCATGATCTTTCTCGGCCGGGAATGAACTGCCATGGGAAGAGTGAAGTAGCCAATACCTGCAAACATGTCCACTACATACTCGCCCTTGCCAAAGCTGCTCATTCTTATGCGCTCCTTGAGGTTTCCGGGCGAGAACATCACCAGGCTCGCATCCAGATTGAATATCACTTTATTTTCTTTATGCACCGTCTGGGTCTTGTTGCCAATGATCGTCCTGCGTACAGGCTCGCGAAAGGGGCCAAAGATGCCCTCGTCGGCCAAAACCGTGCAGCAGCGAGGATAAAAATCTAAAAGAGCCTGGCCTATATGGTGTTCATACGCCGTCAGGTCGGGATGAATCTTGACCACTATTACTTCTCCCAATAAGAACCAGCCGCGTGGAATAAGGTGGATGTATTTTTCTGGAATCTTTCCATGCAGGGCCTGGAAGAGATCCGGCTTTTTCTTGTAGAAGACCGGGTCCTCCTGCATGACGAGCTCGCAGCCGGAGACTGACCTGATGACCGGGATCTCTACATGGCGTTGTATCTTTATTACCTTGCGGCTCTTATCAAGAACTCCGAGAGAGACTATTCTTTTCAGAGCCGCATCTGCATTTTCTTTATCGGCTATTACCGCCAGTCTAATTTTTTCGGGTGTAGCTCTGCTCAAAGCTTACCCCAACTCCTGTCAGGTTGAACATCAAGACCGCTGTCTCATTCTTGCGTGTGACAGTTGATGCCAGTCCGTGAACCAGCAGGTTGGTGTCGAAGCCTTCCGGCGCATAAAAGCTGAGGCCGACAGGAATTGTTGTCCAGTTGCCCTGCAGATATATCTTCACGCTGGCGTCTCCTGTGGAGTTCATCCTCACCAGTGTATTCTCGCCATGGGAGATGGTCACAATTCCGCCTCTGGCACTGATGCTCTGGTCGATATTCGGGGGTAGAGCTATTTCCATATCATTGGCCATTCCCTCAGGGTTGGTGATGTTCAGGCTCAGATAGCTTTCGTTGCTGGAATTGGAAAGGTTCGCAGAATACAAGACCAGGAACGTTGGCGGTACGGGTGCCTGTACTAGCGTTGGGCCGTAGATGGATACAACGGCAAAAATAGCCAGCAAGATGGCCGCGCCAATCAAGGTGACTGTTTTTGGCGGCATTGCCGTCTTCTTCTTGGTCAATGGTGGCTTTACCGGCTCTATTGCCGGGGGTGAGGCAGTTACAACAATTTTCCCCGCAGGCTCGCTGGGAGCTGCCGCATCTGATGTACCCGTTTCTGGGGAGATCTCTTCGAAGACCTCCGGTGTGTGCAGGAGATATGATTGTGGTTTTGCTTCTGCCTCTTTATTACCGGAAAATGTGGGCGTTTTATCCACGGTCTCATCTGCAAGAGGCGCTTTTGGCGCTTCCTCTTCGATCGGCATAGGACTATTCGGGTGCGAGGGGGTCTTTCTTCGCGTGGGCAGCACAACGGTGCCCTCTTCGAAGTTCAAGATTAAATCGGTATATGTGCCAGTAACATCTACGAACTTGAGTGCGCGCGGAACCAGATAGGAGACGCCGGAGATCTTGACCTCTTCGAAGAACTCGGTATTCTTCATCAAACGATCCTTGAAGGCGTAAACCGCCCCGCTTTCCATCTTGGCATCGATCTCGCTAAGGCTGGGGAAGCGGTCCTCCTGCGCGGCCAGCTCTTTGGTGGCCACAACATAGGCTTCGAAGAAAACACGGCTCATTCTATTGAGTCGATTGGTGTAGCGCCTATCGAAGAGAAAGGAGAAGCCCTCTCCTTTGAGCTGCAAGCTCTCTTCTCGCGAATGCCCCCAGGCAGAGAATGAGACGTCCATCAGGTGATGATATCACCAAACCAAATAAGTATTTTATGTATGGATGGGTCGGGGTATCGGCAATTTGAGCGAAATGAGTATCAATGCATCGAATATATCTCATATCAATCTCGTATGACAGGTATCTTTAAATCTCGCAGGCAGAACAATAGTGATCCAATGAAGCATTTGGGATTTGGGCACATTCTTCTGCTCATTGGGGTGGGGTTATTATTGGGGCCAGCGGCGGCAGAGCTTACGGCCTTTCAGAATCTGGCGCCATCGGCTGATGTCGGACAGATGGTAACTGTAACCGTATCGCTGACCTACAATGGACAGACACCCACTGAGGCTGTGGTCACGCCCAGCCTTCCTTCTGGAGTTGTCGCGAACGCGGGGGGTCAGAGCACACAGTTGTACCCTGGTGTCACGCAGCAGATCAGCTACCCCCTCACAGCGGAGCAGAGCGGGACTTACTGGATAGTCTCTGAGATATCTTACTCGGAAGATGGGACATGGCGCAATCTTCGACTGGAAGCGCCGTTTACAGCTACTGCTTCTGTGGTGCCCAAGACTCAGCCGGCGCCTGGAGAGCAAACACCCGGTGCAGTGCCGGATGGATCAAATCCTATGGGCACGGACCCCTCTCAGATGCCACAAGGTGGCGACATGCCTGGCAGAGTACCGCCGCAGGATACTCATCCCGACAATAACCCCTCCAATAACGGGACGGGAGATCGCGGATTTCCAGATGATGGTGCCGGCCAGGGGGAACAGCCCCCTCGTGATCAATAAGCCCTACTATACAAATCTCATTTGCTCTTCTTTATATCCAAATCATCGCGTGTAAAAAGTGCTTGCAGCACAAATCCCCGCTTTTCGATGGCTTCTCTTCCGCCTTCCCGGCGGTCCAGTATGGTTAGTGCTTGCACAGGCAGATAGCCTGCAGCCTGGATGCGATCGATAGCTCTAAGAAGAGAAGCTCCTGAGGTGACCACGTCTTCCACCACGGCGACCATTGCACCTTTTTGCAGGGCAGGCCCCTCCACATAGCTCATCGTTCCGTGCTTTTTGGGCTCCTTTCGCACAATCAGGCCCGATAAGCCTCTCTTTTGAATATGGCTTAGAACCGAGATGGATGATACAATGGGGTCCGCGCCCAGGGTGAGGCCGGCCACGGCTGATACCTCCGGCCTGATCATCTCCAGCATCAGCTTGCCGGTAAGGTAGGCCCCTTCCGGGCTTAGGGTAACGCGCTTGCAGTCCATATAATAATCGCTGGTTTTGCCTGAGGACAGGGTGACCGGCCTCACCTCAAGGGACTTGTCCTTTAGTAATTCTAAAAGCCTATCTTTATTATTCACTTTTTATCGCCTTTTCTTGTAAGAATAGCATTGGTAATAATTCTTACGGCTCCGCCTGGCTTTCTTTGAACTGCTTTTATCTCAGCCAGTGCACCAAGGTCGGTTCCGTCCAGCAGATAGAGGCGCGCCTTCTCCCAGTCTGCCATGGATAAGAGCGGCCCGCGCATTTCCTCGATAGGCTCATTGAGGGGCAGTCCGCCGCAAAGAATATTGAAGGCTGGGGCGATGATGATCTCGCTCTCCCCTGCAAAACCGTAATGCTCTTGTACGGCCTTACTCGTCAGATGCGTTTTGGCCCAAACAGGGCGGGAAGGTGAGCGGCCTAAGGGGTCCGGGAGCCTTACAGCCGGATGCAGGTGCCCTGCCACCAGGCAGTCTGCGCCCATAACCTTTTCATCCGGCCAAGTGTGGCCGTGGAAATAGCCCACGCCGTCCAGCACAAATCCGGAGGATGAACGCACCCGTGCGCCCCGAGGAGCCATGTCGGCAAGGTTGCTGTCATGATTTCCCGGCACGATCTCCACTCTAACCTGGGCGCAAAGCCGTCGTAAGAATTCGGGGATCTCTCTTTTCTCCTGCCAGCTAGTCCTCGGAACGTTGTGCTTTATGTCTCCTAAAAGCAGGAGCCTGTCCGGTTTTATCTCGGCCAAAAAGCCCAGTAGCTCGGCCAGGATTTTTCCGGTCTGGCTGGGAATGCAGACACCTCCCTGCCACAGTTCGTACTCCAGGCCCAGGTGAAGATCGGCGGCCACCAGGACGCGCTCTTCTCCCTCCGCCAGGAGAAGGGGCGCGTCAAAGACGGGCGAGATCAATCCAAGAGCCTCTTCAGATCCGATGCCAGCTCTTCCAGGCCACCGGCCACGGTCAGGCAGGAGCACTCAATCATGAGGTTGACTTTAGAATTATCCGTTTCTCCGGCGCGGCGAAAGTCCGTTCTCAGCCCCAGTATTTTTTTGCCCTGCATGAAGAAATAGCCAACCTCCCAGGCGGTGCCGTCGTCCACCTGGGGGCCGTCCAGCATGGCTACCATGATATCTGCTTCCCTCAAGGCCTGCAAATTGGCCTGGAAGATCTGCAGCGGCTTTCCAGAGCAAGGGACGATCTCATGGGGCCAGATTATTCGGACGCCATTCAGCCTGTCCTCTAAGAATCCCTTGACCCGCTCGCCCCAGGCGATCTCGCCCCGCGAGAAGAGTGGTCCGGACAGGTAGATCTTATGGACCATGACATCTCTTTATTCTATCTAAGCAACAGCCGCTTCCTTCAGCCTGCCTCTCACAAAGCCTCTCTCCAGGCTGGCCAAAAACCATCCAACCTTGGGGCCCTGACGGTCGCCCAGGAATGCCAGATAGATGGCCTGGAAGAACTTCTTGGAGTCGAGGCCCTGCTCCTTGGCCACGGCATAGACCAGTTCGTGAATGTCGGCCGCCGTCTTCTCTTCTATCCTCTCGGCCAGGATGCCCAGGCTCTTTCTTTCCTCGGGAGTGAGGTTCTTGACGGCAACAGGAAGTGTTTCTTGCACCTGGAACTTGACATAGGCGGGCGCATACTTGTCCAGCCACGTCTGCACATTTCTTGCCCTGCCCAATATCTCATCGCGCCTCGTGATTACATCGTAGCCGGATCTTTTCAGGGCCACGAAGAGGCCGTCCTCGTCGCCGCGGGCGATCTGTACCGCGGTGACCATGTGGCGGAAGGGAATCTCGAAGGGGCCGCTCTTGTTGATATTGGAGAGCTCGATGGCCCGCTCGTCGCCCTTTCTCTGGTCGTACTCGTCCACCAGGGAGAGCAGCGGCAGTCCCGGGTCAAACTCGATATGCTTTTCGGGCTTGTTCCTGATGATCAGGTAGCGCAGGACCTCGGGGGGCACCACGTCCAGCATCTCCTGGATGGTGACTACAATTCCTGTGGAGCTGTGCATGGCTCCCACGCCCTTGAGATGGATCCACTCGTAGACCATGGGGAAGGGAGCCGGGTAGCTGTAGATCTCCTCGCTGATGCGCTTGCCGGTGTCGTAGGACCCACCGGCTGTGGCGTGGTCTTTGCCGAAGGGCTCGACAGTAACATTGAAGATGGGCCAGCGGGCCGGCCAGTCCACCCGCCAGACCAGCTTTCCTCCGCCGCTCATGGGGACGGTGCCCCGCGAGCCACAGGAGCACTCGTAGTCCACCGTTTCCCCCACGAGATCAAAGCCTGTGACGTGGGTGGTGTTAGTGCGGCCGCAGGCCGAGCAGATGGCATCAAAGGGGCTCCAGCCCTCCGGCACGTCGCGGCCCGAGACCTCTTTTAGGATGCGTGCGATGTCGTCCTTGCGCTGCAGCGCGGTCTTGATGGCTTCGTTGTACTTGCCTTCCTTGTAGAGCACATCGGCGCGGTAGACCTGGGGCTTGATGCCCAGCCTTTCCATGCTCTTCAGGAACGGATTTAGGAAATGGTCTGCGTAGCTGGCGCAGCATCCCAGGGGGCAGGGTATTTCCGAGAGCGGTTTTCCTATGTGCTCGGTGAAGCTCTCCGGCAGGAATGGGTAGAGCCTGCGCAGGCGGTCGTAGGTGTCGGCGATGTAGATGAGCTTTGCCTCCACACCTCTGTCCAGAAGGGCGCGGTAGACGGCCTCTGCCGTCATGACCTCGCGCATATTTCCGATATGAACCGGCCCGGACGGAGTTATGCCCGTAGCAATGGTGTGCGGGCCGCTCTTTTCGAGCTTCTCGGCGATGACGTCAGCCCAATGAATAGACATAACCCTCAATCGCGTAGGGAAAAGAATATTAATCTTGCCCTGATCTGCGAGAGGTTTTTAAGCTAAAGGCCGATGCAATTCATAATGAAATCCATCGAGCGTCCCTCGTCCGACGAATACTTCATGGAGATAGCCTCGGTGGTGGCCAAACGCTCCACATGCCTGCGAAACCAGGTGGGCGCGCTCTTTGTGAAGAACAAGCGTATCCTAACTACGGGCTACAACGGCGCGCCTTCCGGCCTGGAGCACTGCGATGTAGTGGGCTGCGCTCGCGAGGGCGTGGCCTCGGGCACCCGCCACGAGCTATGCCGGGCGGTGCATGCCGAGCAGAACGCCATCATTCAGGCGGCACTGCACGGCATAAGCATTGAGGGAGCAACGCTTTACTGCACCCACCAGCCCTGCATCCTCTGCGCCAAGATGATGATCAATGCCCGGGTGATAAAGGTGGTCTACCGGC
>JBAQXX010000010.1:0-14936 GCA_049299735.1 Methanothrix sp.
AATCCCCACCGCCGCCAGCACCATTCCCGGCAGGGTGAAATAAAACAGCGGCCTTCGTAGCTCCATATCCTGCAGCAGAATGAGCAGCACTTTGACCCCGTGGCTCACCGGGTTCTCGGTCGAGGCCTTTTCCACAGCGTAGCTGCAGTGAATCTCCACCTCTTCTACCTTCAGATTGTTATCCTTGGCCTGAAGAAGTATCTCCGAGCCGGCTGACATGCCGTCATCATCAATGCAAATGCACTCTATCGCCCGCTTTCCATAGGCTCGAAAGCCGCTCTGGGTGTCGGTGACGGACAGGCCGCCCAGGAAGTTGGTAGTGATATCCAGAACCTTCATGCCGACCTTGCGATAGCCAGGGATGTTCTGGCCGTTGCCTTTACAAAACCGCGAGCCTATCACCAGATCCACGCCCCGGCCCAGAGGCTGGAGGAGCTTGGGTATTTCATCAGGGTCATGTTGGCCATCGGAGTCGATGATCACCATTCTGTCCGCACCCATCTCCAGAGCCGTCTCAAAGCAGGTGCGAAGAGCTGCGCCGTAGCCTGCGTTCCACTCATGTAGGACGACATGGGCTCCTGCGGAGGCGGCCAGCTCTGCTGTGGCGTCGGAGCTGCCGTCGTCCACCACGACTACGCGGTCGACGTACTTCTTGCAGCCCAGGACCATCCTGGCAATGTAGCGCTCCTCGTTGTAGGCAGGCATGGCGGCAATGGTCAGAGACAAGATATAGCCTCGCTGTGATTGGGTATTTTTAAGGGATTGACGGTCAAATTCAAATCCTGCCTTTTTTAAGCCCCGAATAACTTCTCGTGAGGTTAGCAAGGGGATTTTCGTCATACAGAAATTGCAACTGGTATCTTGATATTTCTGACAACCTTTGCTGCAGGAGTCATCTCGTGCGGTAGTGGATCGCCACGTTCAATAGATGATTCAATGAGCTTCTTGGCTACATCCTGCGCAATTTCCATCGTCTCTGCAATTGTCCGACCTTGAGCTACCATCCCCTGCAGAGTATCGCTTGTAGCTAGATAAACCCCTTCATCCAGCTTTTCAATCTTAATGGATACAAGATATTCAGACAAATGAATGGACACTCCTGATCTGTACAGATGACTTTATCCTTTATAAAGTTGAGGGACTACGCCAGCAAAATTCGCAGGATTTGCTCCAGGCCCATCCAATTGTCACTCGCTACTTTCCCAGAACGACGTTCCTGGTCTGCCAGGCAAAAGCCCGAAAGCCGCTCTGGCTGTCCGTCACAGAGAGGCCACTGTCTATGTTGGTGAACAGATCCAGCACCTTTTGCCCCAGGCGGCGGTAGAGTGGCGTGTCCTTTTTATTGCCATTCAGATAGCGTCTGCCGTGCTTGATCATAATTAAGTGGCTTCCGGTCTGCCTGGCTGTTATCCAGCCGGCTTTACTAAATGCCTTAGCTGCATTTGCTCCAGACACCAAAGGCAGCTTGGCCATTATGCCTCAACTTCGACTATCCTTTCGCTTTGCTGGGCACTTACCCTTTCACCGAGCACATCCAGGCAACCTTGGATGGCATCCTTTATATTCTCCAGGGCTTCCTCAATCGTCCTTCCCTGAGAGACGCTTTGTGTTTAAAGAGCCTAATCTCACCAATCGGGACAGGCTCTCTTCCTCAAATGCAGTCGATCTGCCGGATACAAATGCGGTGAGCTTCATCATATGGAAATTCCACACTCTTTGTATATGGTCTTACCTAAAAGCCAGAAGCATTTTGGTCATGGGAGTCGCAAATAAATGCAACGATATCAATAATTATATGATCTGCCTCTCATCTATATGGGAATAGAAAAGCACGTGCAATTGAATACCCTATTTGCATCGACCGGAAAACTTTCCTTGTCTTTATAATTCATATTATTCCAGCCGCCCGAGCAGCAGGGGAGCCATTCATCTTCATTTTGTGTGAGACTTGATTTGATTCCAATCACCATCTTCTTGCTTATGGTGAAAGTGCCTCTGTAAAACTCGTCCATCAGAGCCTCCGGATCTTTCCCGTTAAGCGGTCCTAAATACGCGCCTATCTGTCCTGTACCATTGAATACAGCATTTAGCTTCATGCTGCCCGCAAAGGAAGCGGAAGACTTTGTCTCTCCTTCCTGATCATAAGTTCCTCCGCCGGAAACCTTCGTGGTCATCTCCTTGTTCAGAGCCTGCGCATGATCAAAGCTTGCTTTCAGAGCAACGCCATCACTCCCGGCAAAGGTAGAATCGCTCCATAAGGAGCTTATAGGTTCAGAACGAAAGCTGCCGGGAAAATCGAGTTTTGTTGGAGAGTATGCATTGCTGGTAATTTCTTGAACACCTGCACTTACATTTGATGTAAGCGACACCGTCATCCCTTCATCTTGATTTAATATTTGATCATTTCTGGCATAGGTTTTGGATTCACTGGTGAAAACGCCGCTACCACTGCTATGGGAATGCAGCACCAATTCGGAGGGTGCCATGTACCTGTATGAGCTGGCAATTCCAAAGCCCTCCACCGTCAGATTCGAATCAAACCGTAAGCCTTTTGTCTCCGACGTCATTTCTTCAGCGAGCGCTAATCCAATAGACATCAAAGCAATGAGGATGCAAATTATAGTCGATAGCTTTTTAATGCACAACATGGCTCTCCTCAGGCATTATTTATTTGATGGCATAAGAATTAATTCGCTTCCCACCCAAGAGCTGCAAAATCTACAGCTTCCGCTGCATAGCCAGGAGCCTCTTATCACCTTCTGATGACTTTCGCCATCAATAGCCTCGAATGAATCGAGACGACATCAATTCAGCGGCCTGCTTGGCATCATTTTGTGGTATAAGGGATACTGCAAAGGCACCCTGGACCCTTTGCCGGAAAGAGTCCAGCACTTTTTCTGCATCCTCTCCCACTATCTTAGTAATTATGATTTGTGTTACCAACCCCAAGATACATTAAAAATGTTGCGGTTGGCATTATCTATAAATTACGTGAGTATTTATAAATATATTCAATTTAATCTTCCAAAATCAAGATTCGCAATTCCTCAAAATAATTATATACCCCGCAAACGATTCTCTTCCTAATGCTCCTCTTTGCCCATGTGGGCCTCGCTTTAGCCTCCTCCCGCATTTTCAGCCGCGTGAGCCTGACCTTTCTGGCATTGGGCTCTATGCTTCCCGATATCATTGACAAACCCCTGGGCCTGATCGTCTTTGGCAGTCCCAGCATGGGCCGCATCTTCGCCCACACGCTGCTCTTCCTCATGCTCCTCTCTGCCCTCTGCTTTTATTCCCGGGATATCAGGCTCTTCTCCCTCACCTGGGGCGTGCTGGTCCACCTCACCCTGGACTTTATGTGGAACTCGCCGGAGACCTTTCTCTGGCCGCTCCTGGGGCCATTTCCCAGCGCACCACTTCTAGATACCACGAGCTACCTGCAGTTGCTCTTTTCCGGTCTGAAAAATCCAGGCATTCTGATACCGGAAACCGCAGGCCTGGCTTATCTCATATTCTTTGTCTATGCCGGGAGAAGGCAAATGTCCGCCTGGATCCTTCAGGCCGTATTACAAAAAACCTAACTACAAAGGCACAAAGCCACCAAGAACGCACAAAGTTCGCAATCGTTTCGTCGTCTTTGTGACTTTGTGGTAATCGTATTCGCCGTCGTCAGGCATTAGCGATCTTTCCCCTTCGCCTCGTTTTCCATATCCATCCTGGCCTCTTTCAGTTTTTTGATGCTGATGTAGTACTGAGCCAGCAGGACCAACCCCGTCAGAGCCAGGATGGCAAAAATAATCATCAATGCCTGGGGGGCGCTTCTCCGGTAATAGTTGACCTCGATGTAGGAAATTTGCGTGGTGTTATTCCAGGTGAGAATGCTGCCGGAATCGCTCTCCACGAATTCGTCCGGCGCCGGCCTGGCTATGCCAAGGCTTCGCTCTCCCGTTGTGAAGCCATCCGGCAGAATTATGCGCAGCGGTACATGGTCTCGAATGGGAAGTATGAGCTGCTGGCCCTGCAAATGCATGGTGTAATTCAGCCTTCCGGTGACAGGCTTCGCAAAGGTCAGGCTGTAGATATAGTCTCCCCGCAGGAAGCGATAGCTGCTGTTGAAGGTGACGTTCTTGCCCGATTCGTCAGAAAGCGTCATATTCTCCGTCTTCTCAGAAAGTGTGATATTAAGATGGCTGGCATTGACGGGCACAGTGATCAACGCCTCTTTCTCCCCCAGGTGGTAGATAGTGCCGTTAAACTGTGCGCAAGAGGAGATCATGCAGATGGCAGTCAGGGCGATCAGGGTCCATGTGCCCAATTTAAGAGAATAATCGTACATCGTTTGCGGCTACTATGCACTACAGCTTTATCAAATATGCGCCCGCTTGTGGCCAGACGGCTGCTCTGAATAAGGAATGCCTGCAGCGCATGTCGGAGCTGGGATACGGCTACCGCTTCGTCTCCAACTCCACGCACCGCTGTCGAAGCTCAGTGGCAGAACGCCTCCAGGGCCTGGGATACAGTGTTCCCGCCAGGCACATTTACACACCACCACTGGCCGCCATCGATCACATGAAGAGATCAGGAAAAGAGAGATGCTTCCTTATCACCGACGGAGATGTGCACAGGGATTTTGAGGGTGCTGAAATTCGAGCGCCTAAACCTGGCATTGCGCCTTATTCTTGATGGAGCGGAGATCATGGCCCTGGAAAGGGACAGATATTGGAGGGAGCCGCATGGCCTGGTTCTATCCGCGGGTCCATTTGTTGCCGCTCTTGAATATGCCACGGGAAAGAAGGCAGAGCTGATGGGAAAGCCCTCTCCGCAATTCTTACAGCTGGATTTGAGCGACCTGAAAGTCGGACCAAGAGATGTAGCCATGATAGGGGATAGACATCCTGACCGATGTGCTCGCAGCCCAGGAGATGGGCATGCATGGGATCCTGGTCAAGACGGAAAAGTATCGGGAAGATAAGGCAAAAAACTCAGGCGTTAAGCCCGATATGGTTTTGGAATCGCTGGCCGATCTTGCCGAGCATATTTGAGAATTATTATCACGCAGGTGCTATCAACGTTTTTTCGGGCACAAAAGTTAATTAATTGCCCACCGTAAGGAGTGAAGAGGTTTTTGATTTGAAGAGATTTGATGCCATTCTGGAAGAGGACATATCCGGTTATGATGGCGAATTTTACCAGCTGATTGCGCAGGCCCCGGCCCTCTACAAAATGATGACCCGGCTCCTGGATGACCGGGCTCTTCCCACGTCGATGTCGCCGCTAGTCATTGCCGCCATTGCATATTTTATTCTTCCGGAGGACATCATCCCCGAGGAGAAGTACGGTCCAATCGGCTATGTGGATGATATCTATCTTTGCGCGTTTGTTGCCAATGAGGTGGCGAAAGAATCAGCCTCGCCTGACATCCTGGCCAGAAATTGGGATGGGAAGGTACCAATCTCCATACTGATAAAAGAGATACTAGATCGCGAGAAAGAGCTGATCGGAGACAAGAAAGATCATATAATGCAGTACATAGGCTACGATCAACTGGGTTTGGCTTCATCCGATAGCATCGATTAGACCAGGGACCCTGGTATTTTTCGGGCCCGCCCTTCCTGGAGGACGGTAGGGGCGTCTCATCTGCTCGCCGCATAACAGGCAGGTGGTGGTCAGGACGCCTTCGCGAAGCCTCACCCTGGTTTCTGCCGCTGTGAGAAAGCTGCCGCAGTGTCCGCAAAATAGCCTTTTCAGCGGGCGGGGCATTCTGACTCTGGTACGGGTGCAAATCTTCCTGGCGATCTGCACATATCTGTCGCTCCTCTCCGGGTGCGCCGCGTGCACTATCGCTGCCAGCATAAAAAGCCTCTCCATGCGTTGTAAGGCCAGATCTCTGGTTTTGTAGCTGTCTTTTCTCCGTCTCACGGGCTACTTCTTGGAGGGATCGGGATTATTAAACTATTTGATCATAGAGTTCTGGAAAACGTATTTCTATATGCGTGAGAGATCTGCCATTTAATGTCGGACAAACCCCTTTCCCTCAAGATCACAGCCGAGATGGAGGAGTACATCCTTGCCCGCTCTACTGACCTTCGCGTCGCCACCACATGTGAAGGGCCACTGATGTTCTCTGTCAAAATCAGTCCTCCTAAGGCGAGCGATCACATAATATTAGTAGGTGAGCGTAAGGTCTATGTTTCTGCCGTCCAGGCGCCCTTCATTAAAGCTATTGATAATAAGATGCTGCCGCGCTGCGCCCTGGAGAAGAAGCGGCCGTAAAATCAGTCGCCTTTCCTGCACGACAAAGGCAAGTCTCAGTTCATTGATGGAGCCGTCATTTCATTTTTTGACAGACCCTATAACGGCCCTCATCGCATAGCTTGGCTCTCTTCAATCCGGAAACGGCCAAAAACGACCACCATAGGACCAGGCAGCCCACGAGCGCCAATGAAGTCGATACATAATCCATCATCAACATCCCCTAAAGACTACTAAACGTCCCGTTATCATATAGACGATTGTGACCAGCTAATCCGTTCATATGAGTTTAACATTATATTCCTGCCAATCACGGGCATCAATATCCTCCATAACAATATCTATATATTTATACTATATAAATTTATGTGACATCGCAGAATTTGCGTTCGATCATGGGTCGCAAAAGCAGGGGGATAAATAAAAAAAAGTTTAGCGGCTGTCCAGCCATTTTTTTAGAGCTCGCATGGATTTGGCGCGATGAGAGATTTGGTTCTTCTTCTCCAGATCCATCTCCGCCAGACTCTCATCGCCCACATAAAAGATGGGATCATATCCAAAGCCCTTCTTGCCCCGTGGCTCAAAGCCGATCTGCCCGTGTACTTCTCCGGAGAACATTACTGTCCCCAGGCCCGGCTCGGCGTAGGCGACCACTGATTTGAAATAGGCTAATCGATTCTCCCGGTCCTCCATGAGCCGCAATATCCCGGCGTTGCCTATGGTCTTTTGCACATACGCAGAATAAACGCCTGGAAAACCCTGCAAAGCTTCTACGAAAAGGCCCGCATCCTCGAGCATCACCGGCCCCTCCAACCGGGCCGCGACCTCTTTCATGCCATAAAGAGCCACCTCATCCAAAGTGTCTGCCTGTATCTCGGTATAGCCGATGTCCTTTTGCACGAGGTCCCCTAAGATTGCCTGCGCTTCTATGTGCTTTCCCTTATTGCTGGTAACAAAATTGATCATTTCTTCTCCCGCAAACCGTTCTTCATATCTTTTCGGCTTCCACTTCCAGCCTTACCATCCCGACATGAACATTTCCCTCGTCATCGAGCGGATGTACCCGGATATACCGATCAACTACTTCGTAAATAAAATCCATTCGCAAATCCTCGGGTACTTTTTCGATATATGGCAGCCATGTGGTCTTGATCCAGGAGATCAAACCCTCTCGTCCTCTCTGGACCATATCCTTTGCTATCAGTTCAACCCTCAAGGCGCTCAAGCCTGCACCTTCAAGCCAGGTCCGATACTCATCAGGGCCGAAGAAGCCATAAGGAAACCTGAAACCTTCGAAATACCCGGACCATTTCTCCTCAGAAATGAGCCCATCTACAACCTCCAGGATCGCGGCAGCATTGCCCCTGCCTCCAAACTGCATCAAAACCTTACCATCGTTCTTGAGGCTGCATTTGATCCCTTCCAGAACCGGTCCATGATCCTGCACCCAATGGAGGCATGCGAACGAGAGAATGAGATCGAACTCATCTTCGTACTTTAAATCAGAAGCGTCTCCATATTTGAAGGCAAGGTTAGGCCAGCTCAAAGGCGGAAACCGAAGCCCAGCGAAGCTCAACATCTCCTCGGAATTATCGAGGCCCAAGACCGATCCCCTGGGGACGAGGGTTGCAATCTCCGCTGTGATTTTGCCATCTCCACATCCGATATCGAGTATCCGTTCATCTCCTCGGATTGAGATCTTGGATAGAAGTTCCTGCGCCCATCTCTGCTGGGCGCAGGAACTCTTCTCATACACTCTGGGGTCCCATTTGTGCATCACTAACATCCCCTACAGTAAAACTCCCTCTTGAGATAAAAGCCCTTTATTAATCTATATGACTTTGGGCAATCTTAACTCAAGGGCAATGTTTTTAGATGCCTAGCATAAAGTAGCAGGGGTTAATGGTCATCTGGTGAGTCAAAAATGGATCTGGGAGACAGAATCTCCGTAAAAAAGAATGGCACATCCTTTGAGGGCGTGCTCATGCCTTCCCGGCGCGAAGGATACCTGGTCATAAAGCTGGACAACGGCTACAATATCGGCCTGTGTGCCGCCAAGTGCGAGCTGCGGCTCCTGCAAAAACACCCGGAAAGCCAGCCACTGCACAAGACCCGGCCTTTGCAGGTGAGAGCGGGCCTCCCTCAGGTTTCCATTCTATCCACCGGAGGAACGATTGCCAGCAAGGTCGATTATCGCACGGGAGCCGTCACCAGCCAGTTTTCCGCAGCCGAGATTATATCCGCCATACCGGAGCTGGAGGAGATCGCCAACTACCGTGCCCGCGTCATCTATCAGATCTTGAGCGAGAACATGCGCGCCGAATACTGGATAAAGCTCGCGCAGTCTGTGGCCGAGGAGATTTCAGCAGGCGCAGAGGGCGTGATCATAACCCACGGCACGGATACCATGATGTACACCGCGGCGGCGCTATCCTTTATGCTGAAGACGCCGGTGCCCGTGGTCTTGGTCGGCTCGCAGAGGAGTTCCGACCGGCCCAGCAGCGATGCCTCCATGAATGCCGTCTGTGCGGCAAGCGTTGCCATCAGCGACATTGCCGAGGTCTGTGTGGTGATGCACGGGACAACCAGCGACGACTACTGCACCATCCATCGCGGTACAAGGGTGCGAAAGATGCATACCTCTCGCCGGGACGCCTTCCAGAGCATAAACCAGGTGCCGCTTGGAAAGGTGGACTATCTCACCAGAACGATTCAGACCTTCCAGCCTTACCGGCGGCGCGGCGAGGTGGAGCTGGAGGTTATGGACAGGCTTGAGCCCAAATGCGCCCTGGTCAAATACACGCCCGGATCTTCGCCGGAGATCTTGAACTACTACATCGATAAGGGCTATCGCGGCATCGTACTGGAGGGGACGGGCTTGGGTCATGTGGCATCCGACTGGATAGACGGCATCAAGAGGGCCACCGATGAGAATATTCCCGTGGTGGTTACTTCGCAATGCCTGCGGGGCAGAATATGCGATCGGGTATACGATACAGGACGCTACATGCTGGACGGCGGGGCAATTGAGGGCGAAGATATGCTGCCAGAGGTGGCCCTGGTCAAGCTCATGTGGACCGTCGCAAATGCAAAAAGTCCGGAAGATATCCGCACGCTCATGAAGAGCCCTCTGGCCAAAGAGATGTCTTTCTCCACGCCCATCACGGTGTAAGACCGGCAATTAAGGCCAAACCTTATAAGCAAGGTGATTAGTAGCACCAATCTCAGGATTATCGGAGGAATTTCGTTTTGACACGCAAGCCAGCAAGCATGTATAGAAGGAGGGAACGGCCCTACACGCGCAGAAGATACATGGGCGGCGTTCCTGGAAGCAAAGTAGTACACTATGACATGGGAAATTTGACTGAAGATTTTCCCATCAAGCTCACTTTGGTTGTCAAGGAGCCCTGCCAGATCAGGCATACCGCTCTTGAGGCGGCCAGAGTTTCAGCCAACCGTTTCCTTATGAAAGTGGTAGGCAGAACCAACTTCCACCTCAAGCTGAGGACTTATCCGCACCATGTCATCCGGGAAAATAAGCAAGCTACGGGTGCAGGCGCCGACCGTGTCTCCAGCGGCATGAGGATGGCTTTTGGCAAGGCTGTAGGAACTGCGGCCAGGGTCGAGGCAGGCCAGAAGCTCTTTACCGTGGGAATACCAGTTGCATACCTTAACGATGCCAAAGTGGCATTGACAAGGGCAGGGCATAAATTGCCGACACCGATTCAGATCATAGTAGAGTCGGGTCAAGAGTTGATAAAATAATTAAGGTATCTGGATGGATGACTATTTAGCGGGCCTGGATCGGGCCATTAAGAAGATGCCGGCCACTCGGGAGTCCAAGGAGCGGTTCGTCATACCTTCCGTCAAGGTCTTTTACGAGGGCAAGACTACCGTACTGGAGAACTTTGGGGCCATCGCGGACACATTAAACCGCGAACAGGAGCACCTCATGAAATATCTGCTCCAGGAGATGGGCACAGCGGGCAAGATCGAGGGGCAGCGCGGCGTCTTTCAGGGAAAATTCGGCGAGACTGCCATCGCCCGCCAGATAGAGTCCTACTTCGAGGAGTATGTAGTCTGCACAGAGTGCAGGCTGCCCGATACTCACCTCCTCAAGAGCGATCGTGTTCTGACGCTCAAGTGCGATGCCTGCGGCGCTCACCGACCGGTGAGAAAGAGAAAGGCTGCTACGATCGTGCAGAAGGATGTCATCGAAGAGGGTGAGACCTATGAGCTGCGCATCGAGTCTGTGGGCAACAAGGGCGACGGCATAGCCAAGGTGGATAAATATCTCATCTTCGTGCCCAGCGCCGTCAAGGGCGAGATCGTCAAGGCCAAGATCAAGAAGATCAGCGGAACTTTGGCTTTTGCCGAGGTTGTGGAGCGAACGGGCAAGGTGCCTTAGATGGAAGAGAAGATCACCCTCACTTTTACGGAGGATAACAAGTATCTGCTTGAGTTCTCTCCGCCGGCCTTCTGGATGGAATATGCCTTAGGATATGGTGGTCTTCCCTGGACTGAGATCAGCGAGGAGAGGGCGGCGATTGTCGCCGAGAACTACTCCTATCTGCTTGATCTTCTGGTTCAGGCCAGGCTCTATCGCCTCAGCAAGATGCCTTTTAATGCGCGATTTCAATAGAATGCCATCAATGCAATGTTTTGTCATTAGTGGCCTGCCCATCATCAAAGAAGGCGACAACATCGCCTCACTTGTCAAATCTCTTTTTGATTTTCAAGATGGAGATGTGCTCTGTCTGGCCAGTACCATCGTGGCCAAGTCGGAGGGCCGTTTCCGTGAGCTGAAAAACTACCATCCCACAGATAGAGCCATGGAGGTTGCCCGGAAAGTCGGCAAGGACCCCAGGTTCGTGCAGGCGGTCCTGGACGAATCTGTGGAGGTCCTGCTCGACCAGCCTTTTCTGCTGGTGGCAACTAGATTCGGTCATGTGGGCGTTAACGCCGGCATCGACCAGTCCAATGTTGGAGATGGCCGGATATTGCTTCTGCCGGAAGACCCCAGCGCCAGCGCCAGGCGGCTGCGTGCTGGCCTGGGAAAGGACTGCGCGACAATCATCACCGACACATGCGGCCGGCCTTTTCGCGCGGGCGTGGCGGGCGTGGCTGTGGGCTGGGCGGGGATCGCCGCTCTGCGCGACTGGCGCGGGGAGTATGACCTGCACGGCATGCGCCTGGAGATCACATTAGAGGCCATTGTGGACGAGATTGCGGCTGCGGCCAATCTGCTCATGGGCGAGGCGGGAGACGGGACACCGGCGGTTGTCTTTCGCGGGCTGAAGTACCCTCGCAGCGGCGATGGCTCTGTCTTCATGACTGAGGACAAAGACGTGATCCGGCCCAGGCTGAAGAGTTAAGGTTTTATCGGAGCTTGTTAGAGCTGTTCGTCCGTGAGACAGCCAATACACATGGTAATTCCTTTCAAGAATCAAGGGGCGAAGAGCAGGCTAGCTTGCCTTCTAACTCCTAAAGAGCGGCAGCTTTTATCATTTGCCATGCTCAGGGATGTTCTGGATGCCGTTTTGGGCTTTGGCTGGGCGACGATCCTCTCCCGACCGGGGCTGGACGCGGCGAAGGTCGGCTACGATGTAGAGATTCTTGAGTCGGAGCTGGATCTGAATGAAGCTCTAAACGCATTAATCGCCAGTGAGGCATCGCGAGGATGGCCATCGGATATTCTGATCGTCATGGCCGATCTGGCTCTCTTGACACAAAATGATATTGTGGGAATTCTGAACTGCAGGGGCGATGTGGTACTCTGCCCGGGAAGGGGGGGCGGCACCAATATGATCCTCATCAGGTCACCCGAGTTTCGTACCTGCTACCGGGGGCTGAGCTTTCCCAAGCACCTGAACTGCGCCCAGCAGGCGGGCCTGAAGGCGGATGTATTCGAATCCTTTCGAGCGGGATCTGACATCGACGAGCCAGAGGATCTGGCTGAAGTGCTGCTGCACGGACGGGGGGAAACGAGGGCGCTTTTGGATGGGTGGGGCTTTTCCGTTTCCGAAAGAGGGAGGGGCGGAGGCGTTGGAAGGATCAGTCCGTCAGATTCATTCGGGCGCGTTGCTCCATCAGATAGCCGAACCCGGACGTAATTACAGGGATCATGATATAAGTGACTGCAATATCCGTTGCATAATCCCAAATAGGCATTTTTAGGGGGCCAACAATGAATATCATGAGATCCAGCACTATGCTCATCAAGAGCCAGGCAGTGCCGATAAAGATGCCTTCCTTTAGAAAGTTGCTCTTTATCCTGTATAGATAGAAAATGGAGAAGAACACCGTCCAGATAGCGATTATTACGGGCATGATCGACTCAAAGAGCTGACGTTGAGATACACGCAAGGGGAAGATCAAAACAGATACCGCAAAAGGTATCAGCCAAATCATAAAACCAAAGAGCCCAGTCTTTAGATATCTATTCATCAAATGTAGCTCTTTTTTACATATTATAAATTTTTTGTGTGCTTTTCGTGTACCTCGTGCTCAGCCTCCTGTTCTCAACTCCCGGGCACAGATACAATCTGCCCATCTTGCCATGGTTGACGCCGACCGCTCTTTACTTATTCCAATCCATCATAAAAAATAGCAGGATTCAAAGCCAAATAACTCTAGGTGACTATTATGGAAGACGATTTCAAAGAAGCGGCGAAGTTTCACGGCCATATCTGCCCTGGGCTGGCTATGGGCTATCGAGTAGCAAAGTATGCCGGTGAGCATTACCTGCGCTCCAAGGATGAGGAGCTGGTCTGCATTGCCGAGAACAAATCCTGCAGCGTGGATGCGGTGCAGTCGCTCTTGGGCTGTACTGCTGGCAAGGGCAATCTGATCTTTGTGGATAATGGAAAGCAGGTCTTCACCTTCTACTCTCGCGATCATGACAGGGCGCTGAGGATCTACTTCAAGGGTGATGTATTCCGGGGGATGGATGCCCTGCGGCAGAAGGCTGCGGCTGGGCGGCTTACGCCGGAAGAGAAGAATGAGTTTGAGGGACTTCGGTCTCGGGTCATCGAGGAGATCTTGAGCGGCAAAGATGAGGATCTGCTCTCCGTGAGGGATGCAGACATTCCTGCACCCGAGAAGGTGAAGATCTATCCATCACTCAAATGCCAGGAGTGCAAAGAAGGCTTCATGGAGATCCTGGGCAGGACGGCTGGCGGAAAGGTACTCTGCAAAGAGTGCTTTGCGAAAATGGTATGCTGAGCGCCGGCGTGTATTTAGCGGATTGCATACCAGCATCTATAACTATTATTAGTAGATATTGTACCGGATCAAGAAACGGAGGAGACTGTCATGAGAAACCAATGCTTCGGCATTATTCTTTTCAGCCTGGCCTTAATCGCAGTTTTGCCGGCCCAGGGAGGAACTGTGAGCATCAACACCCTTCAATATCCGCCGTCGCCTGAGACCCTAACCGTGGGCGAGCGTGTGCCCATTGTGGTCAGCATCAATTACGCCAACCTGGCTCAGTCGACATTAAGCCTGCACCTCGCCTATGCCGATTATCCGCCCCGCTTCCAAAGTGGCGGCGAGGCTACGGTTTCCGGCAGCGGCACTTATCTGTTTCCGCCCGCCGAGATCATGGTGCCTGCCAGCTATTCCATTCCCTCGGGATGGCCCGAGTACATAAACGAGTGGCATCTCAAGGCGGAAATATGGAAGGGAGACCAGCTTGTGGCCGGCAGGGCCTTCACGCTGTTGGTGGAGAATCCGGAGTATAAACCGGACGTGGAGATCGGCAGTATCGAATATGTCGTCCCACCCGACACGATTGCTGTAGGCGAGGAGAGTCTGGTGAAAGTGCACACAGTCTACTCCAACCTGGCGGCAGGAACCAAGATAGAGGCAACGCTGCGTGACCAATCTGGCATCATAGCCTCTCGAATGAGCCGGTCCCTTTCCGGCAGCGGCGAATTGACCTTCAGCATGACCGTAAAGCCCAGGAGGGCGGGAGCGTGGCTTGTGGAAGCTGCCCTGGGAACTGTTTCGGGCTCAATGCTTGTTGGTGACAAGAAGAGCTTCCAGATCAACGTGGTTTCGGGCTAGGAGATAATTATGAAGATCGAATTTTTTTTGGCAATTGTATTGGGGATGGCAACAATCGCCACGCCGGCTTTTGCCCAGAGCACGGAGGACCTGAATGTCTGGAACGTCTATTGCAGTGGAGACGGCTCACGCTGCACTGTGGCCAAAGAGGCCAGCGGGGATTTGATGTTTCCCGTCTATCCCGGCAAAGTGGACTGGAATACAGTTCAGAACTGGATGCAGGCCAACGGCTATCCGGCTCAGCCTGCCGTATGGAATGTCTACTGCAATGGGGATGGCTCACAGTGCAGCGTATCCAAGGAGGCCACGGGCGAGCTCATGTTCCCTCAGTTTACAGGTAAGGTGACATGGGATACGGCGACTAGTTGGCTGGCTTCCTGGAGAGACAATAACAAGCCCAAAGTCTGGAATGTCTACTGCAACGGCGATAGCTCGCAATGTACGATATCCAAGGAGACATCCGGGTTTCTGATGTTTCCTCAGTTTCCAGGAAAGGTGGACTGGGACACAGCCCAGGAATGGATGGCATCCTGGAGGAGCAAAGGTACCTCTCAAAACCAGTCAACGCCCATCGGGACCGGGACCGCCCATACCTACAACGGCATTGAATTTCAGGT
>JBAQXX010000011.1:0-35906 GCA_049299735.1 Methanothrix sp.
CGTAGTGTGTAGACGAACTTGTCCATGGCGGCAAACCTGCGACGCTCGTCCTCCGTAGGTGGGCAGCTCTGGTAGGGCATGCAATTATAGTAGTAGGTTCTCAGCCGCTCATAATTGCCGCAAAGAATATCAGAAAATCCGGCCAAGTCGATCTTGGGTTTGCCGAAATCAACATCAAGAATCTTGGTTAAATAAGCTCCATCAATAAATACCGCTGCACGGTCCGCCAAAATTATTTCCCACCTTGATTTATAATTACTGCCGTCCGCCCCGAACGGCAGTGGCCATAATCCTCGCATCCACTCTCATTCAATGGTATATCTAATTTGTGTTTGGCACAAATCTCGCTCCTTTGGTAACCATTATTTCACGACCGTCTATAAAAATATGTGGTACACAGCTGGCAGATACATTCCTGGACTCGCCAGCGACATCTTCTCCTTCGCGAGAGGTCCGCTTTTTTTATATACCCTTTTTTTCCTGGCTTTCCGTTATCTCCACTAGCTTTATCTCGAAGGTCAGGGTCTGTTCAGAGAGAGGATGGTTGGCATCGATAGTAATGGTGCTCCCTTCGATCTCGGTAATCTGAACAGGAACCATTATGCCATTGGAAGCGCATATTTCAAGAGTCATGCCTTCCGCGGGTACTATCTCCTCTGGAAGATCCTTTTTGTCGATTTTAAACACTCGATCTTCCCTGTACCGGCCATAGGCTTTCTCAGGAGGGATGATTACCGTCTTAGATTCGCCGGGACTCATTCCTACCACTGCCTCTTCAAATCCCGGGATGAGACGGGCAGTGCCCAATTCGAACTGCAGTGGGTCGGAGCCTTCTGAGGTATCAAAGAGAACGCCCGTATCGAGCTTGCCGTTGTAATGCACCTTTACAGTGTCGCCCATTTTCGCTTGCGTCATTTTGGTATCCGCCTCTAAATCTATTCGGAAAATGCCGATTTGACATGTGCAGCTTCAACTATTTAAGAGGGAACTATTTGTACCAGAAAGAGAATAGTATAATATCTAACTAGCATAATAGCCATGTAGCGAAAACATTAACGAAAGTGATATGATAGAATAACAAGGTGAAATTGAGATATGAGAAGATGGAAGTCTGATCGAGGACTCGAAGCGAGAATGCTGCTGACCATGTTCTTGCTGGGCGTGCTCTACCTTGGTTTCTTAGCGGTTTTGCTGACCATGCACGTCAGTCAGATGGTGATAATACTGTTCATGGGCGGATTCATGTTCCTGCAGTATTTCTATTCCGACAAGATGATTCTGTCATCCATGGGCGCGAAGATCGTCACGGAGAGCGAAGAGCCCGAGCTTTATGACATCGTAAGAAGGCTATGCCAAAACGTAGATCTGCCCATGCCCAGGATTGCGGTAGTGAAGAGCAGCATGCCCAATGCCTTTGCTACCGGCAGAAATCAGAAGAATGCCGTGGTGGCTGTGACGACGGGCATCATGGCACGGCTCAACAATAATGAGCTGGAGGCGGTACTGGCCCATGAGCTGACTCATGTCAAGAACAGGGATATGATGGTCATGACCATCGCTACATTCCTCTCATCCATGGCCCAGATACTGGTACAGTGGCTGCCGTTCATGAGCGGAGGCGATCGTGATCGCGATTCCGGCAGCAGCTTCATAGTGCTGTTCCTGGTCTCCCTGGTGGTATGGATAGTGAGTTTCATTCTCATTCGCACCCTCTCCAGGTACCGGGAGTTTGCAGCTGACAGAGGCGCGGCAATCATGACCGGTCAGCCGTCGAATCTCGTCTCTGCTCTGAAGAAGATCAGCGGCTTTAGGGTGCCGACAGAAGACCTGAGAAAGGTGGAGGGGCCGGTCAGCGCGCTCTTCATCACGCCTGCTATCTCCGGCTCGTCCTTCATGAGACTGTTCTCCACCCATCCCACTCTGGAAGCCAGGATTGCGGCTCTGCAGAAGATCGAGATAGAGCTGGAGGCATGAGATGGGATTTTTGGACTCCATCCTGGGAAAGACCAAGCTGCCAGAGGCCAAGACGGACAAGCTCTTTGCCATCTCCACTGCCGCCGTCACATTAGATGCAAGCATGGGATACAAGGCGGACGGCAAAGCCGCGGTTTGCATCAAACCCATGGAGTCATCCCGTTATGAGGCAGCTCGAGCCGAGATAGAGGAGCTGCTCAAATTAAGCGTAAAGGAGACCGGCACTGAGTACAAAATCCAGAAGGACGAGTATAATTACGTCTGGGTGGTTTTGGCGGATCCGGACTTTGAAGATCTGGTGACGGGCATCCAGATGGTCAGCCAGATTCTGATGGAGCAGGGCTTCGGAACGCAGCTTCTGGCTGCGATCTATCGCTTCCGGGGCGAGGCTGTAATTTACTGGATCTATAACTTCAAGCTGGGATCTTTCTATCCCTTTGTCCCGGCAAGCGACCGTCAGCGCGACACATCCCGGGAGTTTCGGCTTAAAGCTTTGATGGAGAAGGAAATGCCCATCGAAAAGGACGAGAGCAAGTGGTATCCCATGTGGGGGATGCCCCTATAGTACGGTACAAGTTTAAATAGGTTGAAGACTATACCAATCTAGGAGTAAGATCATGCCTAGAGAGGAGTATAGAAACCGATATGCATCGGTTTATTTTGGCACCCAAGAAGAAAAGCTATTTTGGGAAAAGTTTGCGCAAGAACGTGGTACAACCTTAAGCAACCTCATTTTTGAAGGGCTTTCATCTTTGCGTGGCAAAGAAACTGCAAAACCTCGACCCGACTTAATCAAGGAAAATGAGGCGCAGCGAGATGAACTCAGACAGGTTAGATCGGAGCTAAAACTCAAGAGCGAACTCTTGCGCAGGTACGAGGATGAGATCTATAAGTTCCGATTCGCCAATTTTGATTCCGTTGATCCGCAGAGTGGTTCGCGCAGGTTTGACGTTGAACTTATCAAACTTCTGAAGGACAAAAATAGGACATTCAACAGTAGCGATATTCTAGATGCATTAGGTATAGATTCTCATGACATTCAATCTGTCAAGCTAGTCAGGAATCAGCTTGAATCTCTCCTCCGATTTGGTCTGGTTACTGAAAATTCCTCGGGATGGAGATGGTCCAAATGAATAATGAGGATATGGTCAAAGGTTTCTTTGAGGATTGTAGATTACGCAAGTTTAGCACAGCGAGACAGTATGCTCAAATCGCCTCAAGCTTCTGTCGATGGCTAGTGAGCAAGGATTCTGATGTCTATTCCGTTTCAAAGCCATTATTGAAGGAGTATTTAATATATCTCAGAGAGGATCGGAAGCTAAGGCATGATAGCATCAAGCACATATTTTCCCACATCAACACCTTGTTTGAATACCTCGAAGATGAAGGACTTACGGAAACCAATCCAATACCTGCTTTTAGAAAAAGATACCTAGCAACCTATAAGAACGAGGATAGTCCACAAAAGAGGAAAATAATCTCAATCGATGATGCCTCTATTCTGGTTGCCTCAACCTTGGAAACAAGGGACCGCGCAATAATGCTATTGCTCCTAAAAACGGGAATAAGGCGGTCAGAGCTTTGTTCTCTTGATGTTAGCGATGTGGATATGCAAGCTCTTACAATCACGCTAAAGCCAACCCCAAAGAGAAGCAATCTAGAAGTCTTTTTCGATTATGAAACGGCTGAATCTTTGCACAGATGGCTATCTACAAGAAATCTGAGGGCTGGAGCAGATGATCCTGCGCTATTTTTGTCAAACCAAGCCAGGAGACTATCAAGGAATCAGGTAGACCGGATAGTAACGAAACATGCAATGCGTGTTGGATTACATAATCCTAAATCTAAGAGGCTTGAAGACCAGTTTACACCTCATTGTTGCAGGCATTGGTTCACAACAATGCTGATAAGGTCTAGAATGCCTCTAGATTTTATCAGAGAACTTAGAGGTGATAAGGGACGGGAAGCGATAGATGTATACAACCACATTGATAGAAAGGAACTTAAGGAGAGCTACCTCGCGCACATACCGCAGTTGGGCATATGAATAGAGCCATTACCTGCAATTATGGATTTTGATCCACGAATCCCCAAATATTTTACATTAAAACCGGTCTAAATGGGCTTTTGCGATATGCATGGATCACCATGTTCTTTATTATTTTAAAACCAAGAAACTATGATCTATGCCGCCCACTGGACGAATATTCATGGAGATGACGCGATATGACAGCCTTTCCCGCGCTGATCAGTTCCTGGGCCTTCCCGCCCCCCCTCTTGAGAAGCCTGTTTCAGAAGAAGACAGGTCCATTTCGCTGCCACAGCCCGTGGAAATATCCACCCCACCGCTGGAACTTCGTTCCGCTATTGAATCGCGAAGATCGATTCGGGAGTATGCCTGCGATCCTCTTACCTTGCAGGAACTCGCTTACCTCTCTGGTGCACACAGGGGATCGCAGAGCGGCATGAACCATATGCCACATTTCGTAATGTTCCATCTGCCGGGGGCAGTCATGCCTTTGGTTCACCTCGATGCCGGGCATGTATGCCAGAACCTCTACCTTGCCGCGGAGCAAATCAAGTGTGGCGCCTCTGCAATCGGAGCCTTCGATGACGAGCTTATGGCTGCATTGCTTGGGATCGATGGTATGGAGGAGTTCGTCATCTATTGCGCGACGGTTGGAAGGAAGATGTAAGAGCCAATCCAAATTTCTGGTCCACCTGCTAAACCACTACATCGACAAGAAAGAGCTTCGCGAGATAGCTCTCGCGCACATACCGCAATTGGGGATATGACTATGCAGTGCAATTTAAAGAGCTTCGCGAGAGCTACCTCGCGCACATACCGCAATTGGGGATTTGAGACATGGCAGATCGGGATGACATTTCGCGGAGCAGATCAATCTGGCTGCAAGTACTGGCACTTTCCAGGAAAGTAAGCATAAAGCATTGCCTCTTTAAGTTTCCTTAGAATATGTTCTCGTTCAGATTTTAGTTGGTCAACCTTAGCAATTATATCTTTGGCCATAACCATGAACTCCGAGTCTGGGATATTTTTTAAGAAAACCAAGAACTTCTTTAGGCACGCTTCCAATAGAACTTTGTCTTTTGAGGGTACTCTCAGAAAAATTCTGTCTCCACCCCATTGTATATAGTCACCGTTCTTAACAACTACAGGAAACTCATTCTCGAACTTAGAGATAGATTCTTTATAATGATCAACGCCGTTGCCAGACTCTAAGCTGATTACCATATCGTACAGATCCGATGATAAAAGACGGTACGCATAATTGCTAGGATACTCCTTGCCATTATATGTAAAGTCAAATTTCAGTCCTTCAAAGGATTCACTAATTCCATTTTTGAGATAGGAAAGTAGATTAATTTTGAGTCCAAGCAACTCGAAATTATGGAACTTGTACTCCTTCCATTGTTCGCAGATCTTGATACCCATTACAGGCAGATGGTTTGACAAGTCTCGAAATAGGACATGATTCTCGCAGGCATCAATGACAGAGGAATAATCTGATCCGTTTGCTGTGCCCAGAAAATTCGGGTTGGGTTCTGCCAAGTTATCTATCCAAGTCCTTATGGCCTCCTTGAGGTAAGAGGTATGTTCTACTTGGGCGGATGTGGCTCCCTCGATAGGATTTTTCAAGAATTTTAGAGGTGGTCCTTCGAGGATGAAATCGATCTCTGGATTTAACCAATGTATATAATTACTAGATTTATCTTTTTCATGCAATAAATACTCAAATTCCCTCATTCTTTCAATTTTTTTGTACGCTGCTGACCTGGTTATTTTAATAAATTTGCTTATATATTCTTTTATCTGGGCTGAAGAGAGCTTAACGTCCGGTTGGCTCTTGAGGCTCATTATTATGGCTTTATCCTCATCCTTAGAGATACGAATTACTTCTTTCATCCTACGCTCCAATTTTTTTGTCGCGACAGTAAGGGACATCACGCCCATGATATTGCCACAATACAAGGTATAGTACATGGCAAAAAGGTTTGTCGTATGGTTCGGACGCTGTGCATCGCACACGACCGGGAATTGTAGTAGCTCTCAAGCGAGCATGATCTCTACAGAGATGAGTAAGGCATGTACAATATACCAAACATTGGAGGTGGTGCATTGACAGCTCATGAGATCGATCGGCTCTCAGAGCTAGAAGAGGTTCTGGGTGACCTCCATAGCGTAGAGGTTACTGATATCGGCTTAATCGCTGTCATCGGTAGGATTTCTGTATGGCTCCCTGACGAGCTAGAGGAGAATTTGAAGGGCTTGGTAGGTCAGCGAGTAGGTATTCTTAGGCTCGACGGATACCACATTCGCTGCCTGGGGGAAAAGAATCCCAAGCTCAACGAACAGCGCGAAAAGGCAAGTGCGTGAAAAAGATGCCGGCTTCCGCTGATATAGAGTAAAATCAGCGTTCCGTTAAAATTGGGTGTCTGAAATTAATCGATATTAGCGGAAGCTATCAAAAATCAAAGAATGAAGCTAAGTTGATAATTGAAAAGAATTCCGGACAAAGAAATCGCGAGGATATAGATACATAAACGAGGTGTGATGGATGAACAAAGTTACAGAATGCAAAACATGTGATCCCTGCTCAGTTCAAGAATATTCTGAACAGGATTTACCAACTATCATGGCAGATGATAGGCGGTTGCAGGATATTACGTCAGAGGCACTACAGAGCTTACAGGAAAATAACAACACCGTTGAGATATTCCAGCGCGGGGGATTCATTTGCCGCTTAAAGGAAAAGGAACCCGGAAAATTGGTTATTGAGAATGTCAATGACTCGATCCTCCGGGGTATACTGTCGAGACGTGCGGAATACAAAAGAACACAATCTAAGAGGCTGATTCCACCACCAAGTCCTGTGATAAAGGACATTTTGGCACTAGGTAAATGGGCATTTCCGTTCCTCGCAGGAATTGTGTCCTGTCCGGTATTGAGAGAGGATGGAAGCCTCCTTTCCCTTCCCGGTTACGATGAGGCATCCGGCTTATACTATAATGTATCAAAGGGGCTGGAAATTCCCAAAATTCCTGATCATCCGACTCAAAAGCAGGCAATACGGGCATGCAAATACATCATGAACAATGTCTTTGTAGACTTTCCCTTTGAGGATCAGGCATCCAGAGCCAATGCTCTGGCAGGTCTATTGTCACCAATTGTAAGACCCATGGTTAAGGGATGCATCCCAATGATGCTCATAGATAAGCCTTCACCAGGAACGGGGGCATCTCTGATACTTGAGGTTATGTCGATCATTGCAATCGGTCAGGTGGCTGAAATGAAAAGCCCGGTTGGTAGTGAGGATGAATGGCGCAAGATGATCACCAGCGCACTAAGAGAGGGGCCTGCATTAATATTGATAGATAATATCGTCGCACGCCTTAAATCACCATCGTTGGCAAGGGCATTGACCTCTTCTCAATGGTCTGACCGACGACTCGGCAAGAGTGAAGACTTATCCCTTCCGCAAAGGGCTTGCTGGTATGCAAACGGCAATAGACTTGCATTAAGTGGAGATCTTCCGAGGCGTTGTTATCTCGTTCGAATGGATGCACAACTGGCTGAACCCTGGAAACGTGATCCAAGCAAGTTCAAGCACCCCAACATTAGAGGTTGGGCTGAAGAGAATAGAGGGAAGTTGCTGGCGGCATTGCTCACGATGGCGCGAGCTTGGGTAGAATCTGGTCGTCCTGTCGGTACCGATAAGGTCATCGGAGGCTTTACCGAGTGGGTAGAGACACTGGGCGGGATCTTGAATCATGCTGGGGTGAGCGGCTTCCTCGACAACCTGGATGAACTATACCAGGAAGCAGATGAGGTAAATGAGCAATGGCAAAGGTTCTTCGAGATTTGGTATTCGATCTTCGGAGATAAAATTATTCCAGCAAACGAAATCGTTGCGGAATTAGAAAAACATGACAGTGATCTTTCAATTGAAGCACCTGAAAAAATGGCTAAGGCAATGAGAGGGATTGAGCAAGGTAGAGCCATTCGAGTTGGATTGGCACTCAGGAAAAAGAACAAGGTTAGATACACCAATGGATATATGCTAATTAAGCATTTCGATAGGGGTAAAAAACAGAAATTGTGGCAAGTAAAGAAGATTAAGGTTGCAGCAGGTGGTTGACGGGTAGTTCAAAACCAACTACCTGTCGGATTTCTGAGCTTATAGATAGTGCTTTTTGGAGATCAACAGGTAGTTCGGGAGTTGTACGGGCCTGTGCCCAATCACTGGAAACTGGTACGAACTGCACAAACAATTGCATGTGAGATTACCACCGGACTACCAGTTCAATGAATTAAAACAGCATCATGGGATGCAATTAGTGGTCTGGTAGTTGCACTAACACTCCAGTTAGTAGCGACTGCCACCTAAATCCTATAGAAAAATAAGATTCAAGGAATGAAAATATGATCCGAATCAAGGTAAAAGATCCTGAAGCTGCAAGGATGGTCAACGTTGTACCGCATATGAACAATATCCAAAGCGAGGTGGCATGATGACAGGTAAGAAGAAGGCAAACCTTGGAAAACCTAAGCCTAAGGCAAAAACACAACCTGAGAAGACCGCGACAAAAAATACTAGGAAACCTGCGTTCAAGATCGATCCGGAATTCAAGAACCTATTGCCACCACTCGATAAAGGTGCGATAGATCAGCTTAAAGAGAAACTACAGAGAGAAGGTTGCAGGGACAAGTTGGTTGCCTGTAGGATTGATGGCGATCTCACCCTCCTTGATGGTTATAGACGCAATGAGATCTGCGAAGAGCTTGGAATCAAATTTGAGGTTGAAGAGATAGAGATTTCCAGCCGTGTTGAGGCCAAAATCTGGATCATCAGGAATCAAAGAGGAAAGCGCAATCTAACGGATTCCCAATTGGCCATGGTAGCTGTTGAGCTTGAAGCCCTTTATGGTCAGTGGGCAAAAGAAAAAGAAAACCTGCGCAAGGCGGGACGAGAACCGAAATCGACTTTTCTAAATTTAGAAAAGTCCGGTCCTATTCATGCAGCCGAGATGGCTGCCAAGGACATGGGCGTTTCCCCCCAGACAGTCTCCTCGGCAAAAAAAGTGGTCAAGGATGGCATACCTGAGCTTAAGAATTTGGTCGTATCCGGAGATGTTGCAGTTGGTGCTGCGGTCAAAGTGGCATCTTATCCTGTGAAAGTTCAGGAAAAGATTGTTGAAAAGGCAGTCGCTCAGATCCAAGAAGGGAAGAAACCTAAAATCGCTGCCATCATCCGAGAAATTGAGCCAAAGGCCATGAAGAATGACCCCAATAAGCTTCTGGAAACGTTCAGGAAGAACCAAGAGGCAAATCTGAGGCTATTGGATGGGATAAAGGAAACACAACGCCCTGAAAACCTAGTGGAAATGCTATCGGCTTCAGAAAAGATGGCGACACGGCTGAAAGAAATAGAAGCTAAAAGTCTCGATCCTGAAATTGGATCACAGGCTTATTGCGTCATTGAATTGAGGCATTTCATGACATTTATCGAGAGTATTGTGCCGATCTCTGAGAAGGCTACCCTATGTTTTGATAGTGATGGAATAAAGGTCAAGGCTGCGGATCTCTTCGCGAACATAGTGCAGGAGGCGTTTCTTCCAAGGTCAGTCTTTTCGCGATATGAAGAACTTGGAATGATTAGACTGAGCGATACAAGTAGATTGCTCCGCATGATGTCTATACATTTATCCAGGTACAATTTGGCGGGAAAAAAGAACGTTCTAATCTATGTTGAACCGGATAATGGAGAAAAAATTTTCGGCAGATTGCATTGCGTTTCAGGTCAACATCGGGTCGAGCATAAATTGGAGAATCCATTACCGATTGAGGACATAACATTTCCTGAAATGGCTTCGACATGTAAGGTTCATCTTGATGGCAAAGACTTAGTGAATGCCCTTAAATCATCCCTTATCATGATGAGTGAAACAGGGAATTTTCTGGTGTCAGAAAAGTTCTTCCGGATCGTCTTCAGTGATAAACCCCTCGGAAAAGATGCAGATACAATTGTAGCAAAACCGCATTGTGAGGTATTTGGAGATGGCACAGCAGACTCGACATTTGCGGTTGATAAGCTTCTGGAAATCAAGCCTACAATCGCGAAATGCAAGGATGTCAAATTGAGCTTGGGGATGAATCAACCAATGATTATGGATCTAGCGATTGATGAGATGACAATAAGGTATCATGTAAAAGAGAAGGTGGTGGAAAAAGCCAAGAAAAAGCGTGCCCATTCTTCATCGTGAGGTCGGCTTGCACCGCGCACATTCACATTTTCAAGTGAATGCGCGGTTCCAGCCTCCGACCCCCCATGGCAGCGAAGTTGAGAAGAAAATGTAGCCCATAAATCACCCTATTTAGTCCCAATTTAGCGATTCCAAATTAATATATTATCTTCTTATTTATATTCCCACATCATCCTGGGGTGGTTCAAAGATAGCTTGATATGATCAAAAAAGCTGGTAAACCTGCCATGTCGACAACGACGCCGTATGATAATGTGATTTTCACGCCTATTGGTTTTGTGACCAGAAACTTCAATGAACCTGGAGATCCAAAGATCCTGAGGAACGCGGAATCTGTACTCGTTCTGGACGAAAAGTATGTTGGTGCTCTGGATGGCTTGGACAGATACAGGTATCTCCTTGTCATCTTCTACTTTGATCGCTCAGAGGGCTATCGCGAGAGAGTGCATCCCATGGGGGACCAATCCATTCCAGAGCGCGGCGTTCTAGCCACGAGGAGCCCATGCCGGCCCAATCCCATTGGAATCACAGTTGCGAAGATCCTTTCTGTGAAGGGTAATATGATCAGAGTGACCGGACTGGACGCCCTAAACGGAACGCCGATACTGGACATCAAGCCTTATGAGGAGCACTTCGATTCGCATATTGGGGATTGAGAAGGAGCGAGATCCGAGCTTTAGACCAGTCGATATCCAATAGAGAGCACTGAGGCTGCGAAGAGAGGCAGATGCCTCTCTGGCACAGGCCGAGGCCCTCAAGCTCCAGGCCAGGCTATAGGATCTGACCGTGCAATGTGCACCTGGAAGCTCCAGGAAGGTGGATGCCAAGGGGCTGCCCTCCAGTACTAATTGGACAGCTCGATAAAGTCCGCGACAATTTTAGCAAGCCGGTCTGGATACTGGTACATCAGGCCGTGGCCTGCCCCTTCGAACTGAACCAGCCAGGAGACGTTTATCTTGTGGGCAAGAATAAACGAATTCTCAGGAGGCGCTATGACATCCTCCGTGCCGGTGACTACAAGGACGGGTGACTTTATCAAGCCGAGTCGGTCGAAGGCACCTGACCATGTAGCGATGGCCTGGGCCTGGCGTTCGATATTCTCAGGAAGTGATGTCTCTTTTGGTAAGGGGAACCACTTATAGAAGGCCGGCTGCTTGGACAACCAATCCTTTGAGAAGAGCAGGTTGAATAGCCTCATGCCGCGTTCTTCCTGGGACCCTGATGTATTGGCTAGATCCTTTAGAACTTGTGGGGAAGGCATAACTGCCTCCATTCCACCGCAATCACCTGCATATAAAATGATTTTATCCACATTCTCCGGGTAGCGGATGGCCAGCTCTTGAGCCACGAACGACCCCATTGACCAGCCCATTATATGTGCCTTTTCTATGCCCAAGGCTGCCATAAGCCCCGTGGTATCATTGGCAAACTGAGCGATAGAAAAAATCCCTGGTGGCGCGGTAGTATTTCCCATACCACGGTTGTCGAATATTATTACCTTGTATTTGGAGGAGAGGTTATCAAGAAAACGAGGATCCCACATATCCATTGTTGAGCTGTAGCCCATTATCAGCACTATCGGGTCTCCCTGACCCAAGACTCTGTAAGCGATGTTGATATCACCTACAGGAACTTTCTCAACTTCCACAATACCATGGTTCTTCTCTTCTCGGTAGTCCATTCCGATGCAATCATGTGTCACCACAGACAACACAAATAGCATAATGAGGATGGAGATCATTGATGTCTTTTTCATCGAGCAGTCTCCTTTTAAGATAATTCCTGCCCAAGCTTCTTAAATTTTTCCAATACTTTAATTTAAGAGGAACTCACTTCGCCGGGCCGGGCGTGGAAGAATTCCGCAAGAAAATCCTTGGCCGTCTGTAGTTCCACGATCCTGCTGCTGATGATCCACCAGGGCTCGGCGGCCCAGCCAAACGCCTCTAGGGTCGCTTCATGAGCATGCCTCCTGCATTCTGGGGCTCCCCTTACGAACGCGTTGATAGTCCTTCGGAAAACTAGGATGTGCAAGGATAAAACTATGATAAAATAATCATAACTATATTTTTATAAAATCCAATGCACTGCGATATTACTAGGGTGGCCGGGATAACTCGCATAAAATGAAAAGGATGCAATAGGGGGAATAATCAAATTTTGAATTTCACGGGCGGCTGATGAAAATTTTAATGATTCTATATATAAGATCCTATCTGTGATTTCGTAATAGTATCCTAGTTAAACCGCCATTAATAGCTGCATTTCTTTGGATTCTCAGTCCTAGTTTGTCCTAAAGTAGTTTGCATATTTTCAATTACTTTTGTATCCCCATAGCATCCAGGGGTGGTTCAAAGGGTCTTCAGTCCAGACGTATAATATCGCCATATCAACATCAGGATGCTGAATTTCGTTGAGGATATCAAGAATATCCGCTTCATCATCCTTTTCGCGAGCTTTTTCAACCAATTTCAGGAAGCTTTCTGAGTCCCAATCATTGAAGATTTCAAAGTCGTCACCACGATCGGAATTCAAGCTGAACCGCAAGTGATCACAGATCTCGAAGTCAACAACTCCATCGATTTCTGTTAACCATGCAGTCCCACAGACCGGGCAGCAAATTTCCTCGCCATCATCCGTGTAGCAGTGTTCTTTGCCCTCGACAGCATCTCGAATTTCCATGTAATCATGATGCACGTCCTCATTAATAAGCTTAACACCGCCGATTGCTATCGTTTTTGCTGATTTTTCCATATCTATGGATGTGGGGGGGCGCAGAGACAATCATTTTAATATTGGCTGCTCATCTACTTCCGCAATGGACCACTTTGACCAGGCTTTGAATTTTATCCATGCCGGTCGGCAGGACGAAGCCCGCATCTACCTGGAGGAACTGCTAAAGCAGGACCCTGATAACGTAGATCTGCTCTACAACCTGGGCATGCTCTACACCGATCTTGGCAAGCCCATCATGGCAATATCGTTATTGCGGAAGTGCATTGAGATATCTCCCCGCCATGCCAATGCCCATGTGGCCCTGGGATTCGCTTATATGAGCAGTGGCGATCTCAAGAGCGCCAAGGAATACACCTTGCAGGCCCTGAGAATCGTCCCCAATGATCCCATTGCCCTCAGGAATTTAGGCGGCATCCTTGGAAAGGAGAAAGATTTCCTGAATGCATTCTATCAGCTTCAAAAGTCCTATAATCTCAATCCTCATGATCCCCAGACGGTTTATGGGCTTGCTTTTTCCTATAAGTCGCTGAATGATCTTGAAAATGCTGAGAAATATTTCAAAGCCCTTTTGGATATGCGGGCACCAGATACTCTAAAAGAATTGGCGCGGGAGGGATTAGGGGAGATCGCGTTTAAGACCCTTAAGTCCCAGGGACCCAGAATGGATGTCGTCCTGTACATATTGAGTGCTCTGGAGACATTCAAGGGCAAGTCCGCCCAAGAGGTCAGAGAGATCACCTTCGAGATAGGCATGCTTGGCAGGCAGGGGTTCGAGATTAATGATCACACACAGAAATTTACGCTCATGACGCTTCCCGGTGAATTCACCTCTTTGCAGCTTGTGAGCATGATGTACACCGGATTCAAGCTGTTTGAACCAAGTCTGGATATAGGCATGGATTTCTCTGAGGAGTACGGTCTTGCATTGAAGCTGGCCCAATCGGAGGATTTGCGTTGACGTTAGAGCTTATCGAGCCTGTAAAATCCATTTTGAGCGATGTAGAGGCGGCAACCGGCAAGCCCTTGAAATTCGTCGAGAAGGATAACATGAATTCTTTTGCTGTGGTGAAGATCGCCCGGAGGTCCATGCCAGCACACGTCGTCTTCTACAGAAAGCAGCATGATGCGATCATCAACCACCTGGTGGCTCATGAATGCGGTCATATACTGAGGATGTTTGGCGCGGCTGAAGAGAAGAGGTTGATCCCAGCCAAATCGAAGGATGTCAGGGCAATGCTCCAGGAGATCGAGGGCGACCTCAATAGGATCTCCAAGATGATACCGATGAAAGAACTGGTTCAGGTGGTTGGCACCTGGACAAACGGTTTGGTCATGCAGCTCACCAGCTATCCGCCCGACATCATGATTGAGAAATGGATTTACGATGGCTATCCTGAGCTGCGACCCTATCAACTCCAGTCCCTGGAAAGGCAGAATAAGCAGGCACTGAAAGGCATATCGAAAAACGTCAAGATGGTTACCCCATCTAAAATCTATAATTCGTCTAATATAATGAATTATGCATTTTTTAATATACTGGGCAGCTACATAAAAGCCGATCTGGCTAGACCTTACCGCAACACGCCTTTTTCGAAGAAGGGCAAGCATCTCATCGAATTGACCGAGAGAGACTACGTGAACAGCTACGAGGGCGATATAGCCATGATCAACAAATGGGCGGAGTTCCTGGGCCTGTCAAAATGGTACGATTGGGTTGGATTTGAGGACGTGCCTCTGGATTACCTGAATTCGGTCTGAGCTACCTGCACCATAAACGCCGGGTTCAAGAGGATCTAGCCAGGATAGAGATCGCGTGTAGTTAAGCGAGAAATGAGGGATGGCGTAGGATCTGATTTTGGGACGGATTAAAGGATAAGTAGTTTATATCATATAAATCAATAAGCAACTATGGCCTTCTGGCTTTGCATACTCAATAGAGAGAACTTCGAGACGATCAAGAAAGAACATGTCTGGGGCGTGGCAGAACGCCATAAAAAGCAGCTATCCAGAGCTAAGCCTGGAGAACTCTGCGCATTCTACCTTATTGCTGAGGGCGCGGGTGACAACCGGAAAGAACCTGTGATTGGCGGGGTTGCTGAGATCGCCTCCGAGCCATATGAAGACCTTTCCGATATATTCCCTTCCAAACGGAATCCGTCAGAGGTATATCCATATCGGGTCGGATTGAAGTCCATTAAGATCTTTAAGCCCTATGTACCCTTCAAACCGCTTATCCCGCATTTAAATTTTATAACAAATAAGAAAAACTATTCAGGCCATCTTCTCGGAAAAGCTATGAGAGAAATACCCAAGGAAGATATGAGACAGATACTTGAGATGCAGTCTTAACCAAAGATTTAATTTGTGTTTATCACTAGCGAACTTAACGAGGGATGAATGGCTGAGGAGATCGAGATAGGGATAAATTTCATATCGGGTGAGCCAAATGCCCTAACAGATGAGGCCCTTCTTGAGTTGCTCTTAAGCTATGCTCTGAGCAGAGGAGATCCAAAGCCGCTGGCAAAGAGGCTCATCCTGGAATTTGGTGGATTGGATGGAGTTTTATCCTCTGATTTTGATGCCCTTTGCAGGGTAAAAGGAGTAAAACCATATACGGCTACTCTATTGAAGCTTGCGGGATATCTTCGATCCAAGGAGACTGCAAGAGATTCACAGAGCTGGACTGCCGGAAAGCCGCAGAAAAGCGAAATGGAAATCCAATCCCCTTCGCAACATGAGCCAATAACGCTTCAACATGTAGCTAGATCAATTCACAAAGCAAGCGCAGCCAGGCCTAAAAGCGAACTCTTCACCAACTCAGTTCTAAAGGAGGCCATTGAGCTTCTCCCTACTCTACCTGATACCGAAGACATCGGCATAATCAGAGCCTTCCTCAAGGAGAACCTCCCTTTTAGCAGCCAGAATACCAGAGATAGATACGTTCCCTACGTTGTAAACAGATTGTTTCCCGACGGCAGGGCAGATCTGGCTCTGAGATCTTTTGCCAGGATTTACTCCGGGCGCCAGGAGCTTCGAGATGCTTGCTTTTACCGGTTCTGCAAGGCAGAGCCTTTGATGCTCTCTGTCAGTCATGACCTGCTGTTGACAGCTATTGGATACGGCCAAATGGACCGGGCCAGGATCAGAGAATACCTATCAGATCGTTATCCTTCTTCCAAAGTAGTCAACCTCTGTGCCAAAGCAATAGTCAACTCTCTGGTGGCCGGTGGCGTGGCCAGATCTGACAAAAAGAAAATAAGCTTCAATTATCGCGCTCCTGCCATGGCATCCCTGGCTTTCCTGATCCACAGTGAGTTCCCAGCGCCGGGAATGTACGAGATCTCCTGGCTGGAGAACAGTCCGCTGATAAGGGCAATGCTCTGGGACCCTGACCACCTGCTTCCTGGGCTCTATGAGCTGAGAAACCTGGGCTTGATTTCCAAGATCTCCGAGATCGATAACATTCGCCAGTTCACGACCGAGTTTACTCTGGACGAGCTGGTAGACCACCTCAAATCCAGGGCGAAGCCCGTATAAGGGCCTCTGCCCACAAGGCATCAAAGTATTTTATGAGAGAGGGATAGAAATAAAGGATGCAGATATCATTGAAACCATGGTGTCCAAGCTGCGGGTACCAGTGGGCAGGCACCTATACGGCGTGGTAGGCTCTTATGATGCCCTGGAGCGCTTCAGCCGCAGTATATTGGAGGCCAAGATGCCTGACGGTTTGCCTTTCCCGGAGCCCATCTCTATCAACAAGGGCATCTTTGCGGCTATACCCGAGAACGAATTCAAGAGGCTGGCTGAAGATGAGCCCAGATATCCAGAGGTGATTAGAGTCCGGCTGGCCCAGGCTTTCGAAGAGTTTCTGCGCCTGACACTGCGACAGGGGCTGGTTGTTCTGAGGGACCTGGAGGTGCTCTTCACTTACGACCTGGATCTCAGTCCCTTCAGGACACTATGCACCGATAAGCAGAGAGCTATACTGCTTCTGCCGGGAGAGCGATCTGGGGAGCGGATATGCATGTTTGGCTCAGATGAGACCTTCCTGCCGGTCGATCTGATCGCCAGTGATCACTTATGGATTTTAAGGTAGAGATTCATGGGAGATCAAGTGGAGGATCCATCGATCAAGATAGGGCATGCTTGCGTGGATATTCTTGGGATCACTGGAGGAAAAGTTCAAAGTGAATGATCGAGATGTTGGTAAAATGAAAAATTTTATGATAATTATTTACTGATAAATTTCAATTCTCTTTTGATTGTAGCGGTTGCTGGGTTTCCTTTTATCGTCATATGCTGAGCATTATGCCTGCCCCCAGTACCTGCTCGGCTTTCATTTCCAGTCTCAAAAACGCAATATATTTGTTTTGCTTTTAAAGAATCATTTGGCTCGGTGTAGGTGGGCAGCTAATCACCCCCACTAATTGCGCCTTCAGAACATAGTTCATCGATGATCTCTATCAGTAGTGTAATGTCGCATCTGATATTCGCATGCAATTCTTCGATATCAGAAGTCCCATGATCCTTCATGAAGTCAAATACTTTTTGTTTAGCAGTGGATTTGTCCATCTCTTCTACCACTATAACCGCTGGGCTTAAATCTCTTTCGAAAGATTTGGTGATGCTAGCGAAGCTGACGAGCAATCTACTCATCATCTCGCCCATCTCTTTAATCATGCCTTCTAACCTGCTGTTTTCGCTTGTCAATCGAGCAACCTGTTCACCAAGTTTGCGGATTTCTTCATCGCGCTTGAGGTCAACTGCGAATGATGGGGACCAGTCCACTTGAAGGTTATTTGTTTGCTCTGAATTGGGTAACCCGATAGTTGACACGCCGTAATTTGATGATACACCACAATTCAAGCTCTCCCCTGCCATTGCCTACGCGCCCCCTATTTTATCGATTATTGCAGAGATCTTTCTCTCTAGATTGGAAGTAAAATCCAATACACTTCCTATATCGTTACCATTTCTATACACAAATTCTACGTAGTACGTATTCTCTCTAGCTGGAACTTTTTGACCAACGCTAATATCAAACCATTTTCTGTCGGTCTGCACGCCATTTTTGGGTATTATGCGAATTGTTCCACCCGCAGACTCTTCGCCCAATATCTCATTGAATACACTAAATTGGTCTCCAGAGAAGCTCTTTATCGCGTCGCTTGAGTTATCATTCTGTACCGTAGCCGTTCCTGATAGCTCGATGAAGTTCATATCGTTATCCAAGTTCAATTTGAAATCTGTTTGAGATAATTCGACGATATCTCTAACCGAAGCCACAATATTATCGACGGATGTGCCATTACAGGCAATTGTCTTCTTTTGCTCAATCAATTCAATGAAACATGGTGCCTTTGCAGGATCAGCAGCCTTGGTAGCTACGGCAGGCCCACTAACATAAATCCTGGCGCCGCTCTGCAACGGCTGAGGAGGTACTAATATCGTATAGCCCCTTGCTGCCAGCGAGGTCAAAATCTCAGGATAGGTGAAGGGGTAGTAGAGTGTATTAAATACGAATGCAACATGGTATTTTTGAGGAGTAATCTTCATGGCCGTGGCCTCGTCGAAGTGTGCCACTTCATTGATGCGCATGTATTTACCTCTTGTGATGATGAGATAATGCAAGTCGCAGATTTTTGTTGAATAACCGACTTAATATGCAAAGCCGCGGATCATCCTTATTCTGATGAGAACGAGCCGAGTAATAATATTCGTCCAAAAGTCTTATGGTCTGGAGTCTCATCTGTCAGCCTGAGAGATCCCACCATGACCACCTGGAAAGACGATCGCAACAAGCCGGAGCCGCAAAAGCGCCCCGTCCCGCAGATGCCCGAAGGCTACTACTCCGGCGACAAGCCCAATCCCAAACTCCGGGAGTTCGTGGAGAAGAACATGACTGCCTACGACCCGGAGCACGATGATTACCTGGTCGAGCCCTTCAATGAGGCCATTACTACTACCAAGGCCACGGCCATCTACAACATGCACACCTACTGGTCCAAGAAGCCCCATGATGCCATCCGGCAGTACATCCGCCATTATACGAAACCGGGCGACATCGTCCTCGACCCCTTCTGCGGCTCGGGAGGCACGGCTCTGGCTGCCCTCATGGAAGGCAGGAAGGCCATCGCCATCGACCGCTCGCCTGCTGCCACTTTTATCACTAAGAATTATTGTACGCCTGTTGATGTCTCCAAGCTGCAAGCGGCCTTCGAGGAGTTGAAGAAAAAAGTCAAGCCTGAGATCGACTGGCTCTACGAGACTCGCTGCGATCGCTGCGGCGGGAAGGCTACCACCGCCTACACCGTCTATTCCCAGCGCTTCCGCTGCCCTCGCTGCCTGGAGATTGTGGCGCTCTTTGATTGCCCAGAAGTTGAGGGAAGGACCAAAGCAGGAAAGCCCAAGAAGATACGAGTCTGCCCGCACTGCCAGAAGGGCGGCAACCAGGAGGAGATAAGCACCTCTGGAGAGAAATCTGGGGCTGTGCCGGTGCTGGTGAGTTACATCTGTGAGAATGGATGCAAGCCCTCAAGAGGTGAGCGCAGGCACGATGATGCCGACCCGAGTAAGAGAGAATATTTCGAGAGGTACGACCAGGGGAAGATCCGGGAGATTGATGGCAAAGAGATACCGCATTGGTACCCACCCCATAAAATGATGAACGTTGAAGACGATTCAAAGCCGTGGGGGGCCGAATGGCGGGAAGGACGCAACTTCAGGACTGTGGCCGAGCTTTTCACTAAGCGCAACCTGTGGGCGATAGCAGCCGTTTTGGAGGCTATTGGCAGCAATAAGAATACTGGGAATACTGTTTTGGCAGATGCGTTATCATTCTCTCTCACGGGAATATCTCTGGGTCTCTCGCGTATGAATCGATATATGCCGGATGCAACTTTTCCATTTTACCTAATTACTGGAACATATTATCTCCCGCAAATCTCTTGTGAGGAGCAAATTTGGAAACATTTTGAAAATAAGGTTAAACGTGTTGCCAAAGGATACCAGGCAATAGATGAAGAAATACGATATAATTTAGGTATTATATCAACAGAAGATGCTCGATTTATAAAAGGAATCCCTCAAAACTCGGTTGAATATATCTTCACAGATCCACCATATGCAGATAAATCACAGTATGGCGAGCTGAACTTCATATGGGAAGCCTGGCTAGGTTTCGACACTCAATGGCACAATGAGGAGATCATTGTCAATAAAATGCGAGGCAAGACCGAGGTAGACTGGGCAAATGATATGCGCCGTGCCATATCCGAATGCTACCGTGTCCTCAAGCCTGGACGAGCAATCTCTCTCTGCTATCATGACACCGACGAGGGCACTTGGGCGTTGATTCAGGATATTATGGCTGAAGCCGGCTTCATTTCCGAAAAATCCGAATCAGCGCTCTATATAGACACTGGCCAGAAATCCTTTAACCAGCTAAATGCCGATAAAGTCAACAAGCGCGACCTGGTCATCAACTTCCGCAAGCCCAAGCCTGGCGAAACCGGCGGCCCCGTTATCACCGAGCTGGACGACTTCGGCTCCTTCCAGGATAAGGTTAAGATCATCATCTCAGAATTCCTGGCCGCCCATCCCGGCTTTACGAAGGATAGGATCTATGACGAGGTAGTTAGCCGCATGGTGCGCAAAGGTCAGATGGAGTCACATCACTTTGAGGGCCTGCTCGCAGAAGTGGCCGAACCCATCCAGCTTGAAGGTGAGCGTATGGCTCGTTGGTATCTGAAAGAAGAAGCCGGCGCCCAGGAGGAAGCGGAGACCCGCAAAGAGGGTGCAGCCGCAGAGATCATCTCCAAGCGCATCTCCGAACGGCACCAGGATAATCCCGAAGCTGAAGGCGTCCACTATTCAGACATCTTCGAGCACTATATCTACGCCGTGCATGACAAGCCCCGGCGGGCTCTGGCCGAGTGGCTGCCCGATTACTACTACAAGAACCTTGATGGCACCTGGAGGCTTCCTGCTGACGAAGATGAGGCGCATCTCAAGCAAGAGGGCCGGGCCCAGGGCGTCAGCCGCAGCATCAAGCGCTATCTCTCCTATTTGGAGCAGAATATTCCTGTGCCAGAGAAGGAGAGGCCAAGCGACGCCACCCTGGCCGATTGGATACGCCACGCCAAGCGCTCCGGCCAATACAACGAAGGCAAGCTGCTCTATGAGAAAGGAGGCTTGCGGCTGGACCGGCTCAGTGAGGAGGGACAGGTTAACGTGGATGAGGACTACATGGTCTGCGCCAGGATGCTCTCCCGCATGGTTGAGGGCAAGGGCAAGAGGTAAGCAATGGCAGCAAAGACCGATCTTCTCAGTTACAGGGAGAGCCTGGACAGGATCTGCAAAGTGCCGGATGAGATCATCTCCGTCTATTCGCTGGAGCAGCACGTATGGGCGGATGGCCACTCACCCCAGGCCATAAAAGAGCGCAGACCGAACCTGACCACTATTCAAGAGTTTCAGATAGGCCCCGTGCTCCACTTTCTAAATGATATATTCCGGCAGATGGCGGCCCCCTACCGGCCGGAGAGCCGCGAGAATCCCATCGGCCAGGGCTACTGGATCCAGGCCGAATTCGGCTCAGGCAAGTCCCACCTGCTCTGCTTTTTAGCTGCCATGACCCTTGGGTCCGAGGATGCCTGGAAGATAGCACTGGAGAAGGAGCGCCAGGCAGGACGGGGCAAATCCATCCATGCCTTCTGGGAAAACGGCCTGCATGACAAGAGCACCTCCTCTCGGGGCATATTTGTCATCTCCAGAACCCTGATAGGCCACGGCGGCAAGTCCGGCGGCAGGCTGGTGGACATCATCCTCCGCTCTGCCAAAGAACAACTCCAAAAGGAGCTAGGCAAGAACATCTCCCTCTATCCGGCAGAACTCCTGGCCGAGAGGTTCCTGCACGGCGACCTGGAAAGATACAGGGTTGATTTGGGCCGCTTTCTCAGAGATCCCAGATTCTTTGCCGAGGATGAGCAGGAGGACCTGGACAAATTTTTGCCCAACCTCCAGAACCCAAGGTACAGAGAGGCCTGCGGAAACAAGCTCTGGCGCTTCTATGACGAATACCTCCGGGTTCTGCCCATCCTGGACTCAGACCTGGAGGACATCCTGGCCCATATGGTCCGGGCCATACTGGCCGAGGGCTACAGCGGCGTGCTTTTGCTCCTCGATGAGATATCGCTCTTCATGAAGGACAGGGACGACAAACAGAGGTCTGAGGACGAGACCACCCTGGTGGTGCTCAGCAATCGACTGACCCGCGCCAAGAACCTTCCCATCTGGACGGTCTGCACTGCTCAGCAGGCCATAATGTCCAAGATGAGCTACATGAACATCATCGCCGAGGACCGGCTCAAGCTCGTACCCCTGCTCAGGGGCGAGAAGGACTACTACGAGATAGTCCTATCCAGAGTCCGGGAAATCTCCCGTCCTGATGCCACTGCCAGCTACTACTCCTACTACAAGAAAGGCTTCACCTGGCCGACCTACATCACTGAGGACGAGTTCCTGCGCTTCTTCCCCTTCCACAAGCCTGCCATAGAAGTCCTGAGATCCATAACCTATGAGCTGACCACCACCAGATCAGCCATCCACTTCATGCACCAGACCCTCAAGCATCACATGAAAGAGAAGAGAAGCGAGCTGATCCGCCTTTGGGACTTCTTCGATGAGGCCCTGACCTACGAGGAGGACCCCAGCGGCACTTATGCTGCCATCACTGCTCTCAAAGCCCGAAGAGATATGGAGTACCGTGTTTACGAATCCTGTAAAAAGCAGATAGACTCTGCCACCAAGGGCATGCTTAAGGTTTACCGGGACAGGTCAGTCAAGGCTCTGCAGGTCCTTTTTCTGAGCCATATCGCCAAGATTCTCCAGCAGGGCATGTCTCCCGAGGAGATCGCCAACTCAGTTCTGATCGAACGCAGCCCCGACTCCATCATCGATGAGAATATACAGCATTACGAATCCCTTGCCGATGCCCTGAGCAGGGAGCTTCCTCAGGTGGTGCGGGGCGTAGATGAAGAAAACCGGCCCAGATTCAGCTTCAAGCCCCAGGTTATCGATGACGGTTATAAGAGAAGATTTGAAAAGGCCAAGATCGAAGCCGAGTCAAGCGAGCAGCTCCGCTACAGGGCCTGGGAGCATCTTCTGGCCCTTGATTATTGGCCGGTCAATAGCCGCCAGATGACCTTCGACATGTCCTTTGAGACCAAATCCATCTTCAAGGACATCTCCCCATTCGTGGGAGGCTGGGAGAACAAGAATACCGCCAAACACGACAGAGTCACTCTCACAATCCCATGGCAGAACCGCGAGATCCAGGGGAACGTGGAGATGATCAAACTGGACCGGGCCTTGAGAGAGTCGATCCCTCTGCCGGGCATAGAGTCCTCTGAAACCGATCAGGATTTTGCCGTGTTCGTCGGCATTCGGCCCATGGATCAGGATCAAATCCAGGAGCTGCTTCGCAGGAGAAACGATCCCAGAATCATAATCTGGACTCCCGATGACCTCACTCCTGATGAAAAAGACAAGCTCATCGAGTTTGCAGCCTACAGAACGCTGGTCTCGGATTACGAACGCAAGGATAGCGACGAGGCTATGGCTGCCATCAACTGGGTAGCCATGCAGCTTCGTGAAGATATAGGCAGGATCTACAAAATCGTGGAGAGCGCCTATGCCAGGGGCAGAATGGACGCTATGAATAACTCCCAAATGGAGTTTAACATGGTAGGCGAACTGGAGGCCATACTGCAGCCCATTGTGGATCGCGTTCTGCGCTCGGTCTACGAATCCAAGGACATACGATTCGAGGGCAACCTGGTCTTCACCAAGGAGTATGCGGTAAACGTTATCAACGGCCTGGTGAAGGCGGGCAGAATCCCCAAGAACGCAAGGCAGGACAAGAACGTCAGTGCCGCCCTAAACTTCGGCCCCGGCCTTAAGATCGTCAGGAAAGATCCGGATGCAATCGTCCTCGACACCAAACAGAACCGCTATGCTCAGGACATATTGCATTTCATTGCCGAGAAAGGAGAGGATGGCAGGCCCATCAGAGTAGATGCCCTTTACAAGAACTTCATGGGAATAATTGGTCCTGATGGCAAGAGCTACGGCCTTGCCCGCAGGATGGTCCAAATCTACCTCCTCTCCCTGGTCTCCGAAGGCAAGATCAGCATTCGCCTGGGACCAAGATCCGGGCAGCCGGAAAAGCCCATTGACTATTCAAGCATATCTGAGTTCGACTTCAACGCCAAAACTCTGGACTCTCTCTATGAGGTCCATTTGGCCAAACGTTCGCCGAAATGGGACATCCTCAGGCCTTATGCCGAGAAGCTCCTTGTCCATGATGTCTTGGAAACTCAGGATGATTCTCTCATAGCCACCTATCGGAAAGAATTGAGGGAACTATTCCGGACTAAGAAGGATGAATCCATAGCCGCTCAAGAGAAGGCCGAGTATATCTTCAGCCTGCTACAGGTCGATAATCCCTACAAAAGTGCATTGGCGCAGATGGTTGCCGTGTTTTCCCAGAGCATCAGTGATGACGATGATATTGATTCCATCCTTAGAGCCCTGTCCCGAGCCTTGGGCTATGAGGATAAGGAGGATGTGGACGCAAGAGCCGATCAAAAAGAGATCGACGATCTGGCCAATAGGCTAAAGGATTATGATAATCTCAGATATTTCCTTGAACATGAGAGGGACCTGGAAACCTTCCAGGCATACATTTCCTATGACATCCCGGATATGGATGAGCTTTTGGGCCTCAAAGAGATTCAGAAGTCCCTGGCTGAGAAGATCAAAGCCATCAAACCCTATGTGGACTCAGAAGTCCGCCTCAAGGCAGAGATTTTGGGCACAGGCCAGCAGGGCGAATCCGGCACCTTGAGCGCCTTGATCAGAGATTACTCCACTCTATACGCTGCTATGCATGATAACCTCAACTCTTGCCTGGAAGAGGCCCATCAAGATATAGACAATATATTGAATGGCGATGAACTCAAGGCTCTGGGCATCATGGAGAAAATCGCTGCAATGCCCAAAGGCGAGCATGATCAGGTCCTTAAAAGGATCAAAAAACTTGCCGAAGACATATTTTCCTGCCCCAACTCCTCGCGAGCTTCAGTTGATAGGGCTTTGAGAACAGGACCCATCCACGACTGCGGCATTACCTTCGCTAACGCAATTATCAAACAGCAAGATGCAAAGCGTCTGGCAAATGATGCCAGGGCGATTCTGGAGGGGTCCCTGGCCAGAAGAATGGAGATCTTGCAAAGCCCCGGCATTCAGGAGCGCCTCTTGCAGGGCAAGGGAGATCATAATATTGATTCCATGCTCGGGATAAAAACTATCCCGGCGCTATCTCACTACCTGGTGCCGGCTCTGGTTCGAGAACCCTCTCTTGTGGACTCAATCAATAAATACCTGAAGAAAATTGTGGTAAAGCAGGTCAAGATATCCGACTTCAAGCCCAGCACCAGGACAGTGGAACGGGAAAACCTGGTGAAGGTCGTCTCAGAGTTCAGGGAGTTTTTGGAGAAACAGCTCACAACAGATGACGCTAATTCCAGGCCCATGATCCAGTTGGAGTGAGATCATGCTAAGAGAATGGGTCTTGCCGAAGATTGAGGCCGCAGCGGATCAGCCTTTCATTCTGGTCCGCGATCCTCTCAAACTCTTGAAGTCTGACGGCGCATTAAACAAGTTTGCCGAGGATCACGGCATGTCCGCCATATTTGCCGCTACCAACCTTGTCTTTCGCAAGCTCTACTACGATACGATCTCAGATCCGTCCATAAAGAAGATCCTGCTGATCGACCAAACACCACCATCCCGGCGCTCTAAGAAAGCTGGACGGGCCCCGCCCCTGTTCTATCCGGATATCCTGGCATTGACTCCCGACAATGCTCGGATCGACCTGGAGCTTCGAGAGTTCTTAAAAGAGAAGACCGGCGAGAGCTGGCCGCAGGTGACTGATGACCCCCTCTATGCCAGGTTCATCATCGATAACCTGGAAGGGGCTCTCGCGGCCTATTCCAACCTGAGGAAAGCAGATGACCTCAGGTTCACGGATTATGATTTTAAAACCATAGTGGCCTTTGCCGCTCTTGGCTTTCCTGATAAGGCTTTCCGAAATCTGGATACGCAGGATCTCTGGGCCATAGGCCTCTTGAAGCATAACGAGATACTGAAATTGGAGGATATCGCACCAGAGGTAATCACGCCCATCAAAGATAAACTGCGCTCTTCTGATCCACCCTTCTGCTGGCTTGTCTCCCAGGATCCAGAAATTGTGGTCAGAGGATTCTATCTTTCAGCAATCCTGGCCCAGTATATCGATAACTGGGGCCTTCTCCTGGCGAATATTGATCCCTCTCTTCAACCATTTTCATCAATAAAGGACTCGCTCCTGAAAGATGAATCTCTGAAATTGATAGATCTCGATCCTGCTCAGGCCGAAATAGACATCAGGGCTCTGGAAGATTCCCTCTCCTCCGAGTCTTTGAAGCTCATCCTCATCGACCAGATCAAGATCGATAAGCTCAAAGGATTTGCATCCATTATCGATAAAGAGAATTTTTCCTCTCTCTTCCGATCGCTGGCTTTGCTGACTGCTCTGAGCGATCTTCTCAACAGTGATGTATCTTTAAACTCTCACAAAGGTATCCACGAACAGCTCTTCAGTATCAAGAAACGCAGCCGCTTCATAGATTCCAGGGCCACAGAATCATGGAACGATTTGATGAGGGCTTACCGTCTGGCTTTCGAGACTCGCCAGATATTGGTGTCTCTGGCAGATGGCCTTCGAAAGATAAAATCCGCCAAGCCGGATGAGCTGACATTCATCGCCTTCCGAGATCTATGGAACTCAAAGAGCGTCAATAGGCTGGAGTATTACCTGGCCGACCTTTCCAGAATAGTCGAAGGCCAGAGAATCCTGCCCCGTTCCAGCGATGGCCTGCCCCAGCAGTTCATCGATGCCCTGGCTCATATCAGGAAAAAGGTGGGCGAAGTCGAAGATAAATCATACACTCTTCTGGATGAGCTTAATTGGCGCTTCCAGGACATGGTTAGAGTGAAATACCCGGCATGGGTCTCAGGAGACGACTCCGGGGTGGTATTGACCAGCAGATTCATCAAACGGTGCCTTGTGCCTTTCTGGAATCCTGAAAAAGAGAAAGCTGCCATATTCATCTTCGATGGCATGAGATACGATATTTGGGACGAGCTTCTTAAGCCCGCGTTCATGGCCCGAATGGATCTTCTGGAGGATTTTCCTGGCTCTTCGCTCCTGCCTTCAGAGACCAAAATCACCAGGAAAGCTATAAGTGCCGGAGCCTATCCCGATGAGTTCAGCATTCATGCCAAGGAAAATTTGCTTCTTCAAGAGGCCCTGGCCAGGGAGCTGGGCCTCAAAGGCGAAGTTGAGGTGTCAAATCCGGAAGGATCGGGCATCGGTGAGACCGTCCGATACCATATTGGCAACCTGGATGTCTATATCTTAGACCTATGTGACACAGAGCTTCATAAGATTTATGTAAAGAAGCACGAGGATGGGCGACAGACTCCAGACAGACCCTTATCCTTCATCTATCAGCAGCACATAAAGAACATTCTGGACAATGAGGTAATGGAGATTGTCCGGAATTTATCGCCCGGCATGAAGATATTCGTAGTAGCAGATCACGGTTTCACTCGCGTGGGCAAGATCCCACTATGGTTCCCCCCCGAAGATCTCTATGAGGACAAGGACTGCAATTACTTGAACTGCAGGATGAAAGAATCATTGCTATTTTCCCATGCACCGGATAAGGTGAAACAGAATGCAATATCGTTCTCCCCTTCCAAGATTCGGATGCCTTCAGCAGTATCTGTGATAAGAGATGGCAGTAGATCTATTCGAGAATACAAGGCCATAGCTTTTCCCAGGCCCGGATACTATTTTAGCAGAAAGGCGGGTTTCGATCCTTTTGCCTTTACTCATGGCGGCATCTCTCTCCAAGAGATGATCATACCTATGGTCGTACTTCAGGTAAAATCGTCTGAAACTGAAGCTCTCCAGATAGGCCAGGTCCAGGGTCCAAGTGAGATCTTAGAGGATGAGGAGCTGGAGCTGAGGATGCCCTTCACCTGGACTGCCGGCTCCAAGGGCACCCAGGAGATGAGGATCGACATTGAGGCGAGCTACAGCTACCTGAGCAAACAATTCTCTTTGCCTTCAAAGATGATATTTTTGACCTCATCGTCTCGTGAAGAGGCAGCCTATAGGTTCGTGCCAGACCTGACATCCTTGCCCCCAAATGAGCGTCGCAAGGGCTTCGTCAAGATAACACTGACCGTTCTTGTAAGCTATCGAGAGGGTAGAAAGTCAATTAAGAGGTCCAGATCACAGGTCTTCATGGTCAGGCTCAATTCTGAGAGAGTTGTGCGCTTAGTCGGCAACCTAGGAAATATCCTGGGCATGATGCCAAAGGGCATGAGGTAGGACGGCATGAACAACAAGCTCAAGGAGATCTTCAAGGGGAAAGTAGTCAACAAATCCCACACACTAAATACGGGAGTAGATGAGTTTCCCCGATATGTTCTGGAGTATCTTATAGACAATTATTGCTCCGAGGAGAGCTTCCAAAATGATATGGCCTTGGTGATCAAGAGGCTCAAAGAGAACTTCGTCCATGGCGCTGAGGCAGAGAAGGTCAGGCATTTTATAAAGCAGAACCGCCACCATACTTTAATAGCCAACATGGAGGCTCGACTGGTCGAGACCGAGGATAAGTACTGGGCATCCATCCCTGCGATCAATGAGAGCTTTGTCAACATTCCCGAAAACATTGTCAACCAGTATCCTATGCTCTTATCAGGAGGCATGTGGGGCACCATCGAACTTACCTACGACGAAACTGAGGTCCATAACAAGAAAATCCGTCCCTTCAAGATCGTGCAGTTCACTCCTTTCCAGGTCAGCGTCATAAATCAAGAGGAGTACATCGATAAGCGTTCCAGATTCACTACGGATGAGTGGATAGACATTCTGATAAACTCATGCGGTCTGGACCCTGATAAGCTGACCCGCAGACAGAAGCTGCTCTACCTTTGCCGATGCATCCCTCTGGTCGAGACAAATGTAAACATGATCGAGCTAGGCCCGCGAGAGACAGGAAAGACCTATCTCTACAGGAACATCTCCTATTATGCCCACGTTCTGTCCGGCGGCAAGGCCACACCTTCCCAACTCTTTATCAACCTCAACACCGGCAAGATAGGGGTCGTCGGGACCAGGGATTGCGTGGTCTTTGACGAGATAGCCAATACAGACTTCACAGATACCAAGTCCTTTGTTAGCATCATGCAGGCTTATATGCAGGACGCCAAGTTCAGTCGCGGAAAGAAAGAGCTATTGGCCTTCGGCAGCCTCGTATTCGTAGGAAATCTGGATGTCCAGGGCAGCCTGCCTCATGAAAAGTATTATCACCTTTTTGAGCCTCTTCCGGATTTTCTTCAGGTCACCGCCTTCCTGGACAGGATTCATGGCTATTTGCCAGGATGGGAGATTCCTAAGCTCACTCCGCTTAGCTATGCCAGAGATTATGGATTTATCACCGACTATTTCTGTGAGATCCTGCATGAACTACGGCGAGCGGATCCAATCGGTGCAGTAAGATCCCGTTTTGAATTGATAGATACCGCAGGAACCGTGCGTGGTGTCTCCGGCCGTGATCAGCGTGCTGTAATGAAACTGGCATCTGGAATTATGAAGCTCATTTATCCGGATGGCAAAATAACAGATGAAGAACTGGGGGAGCTTCTCACCATAGCATGCGAGCTTCGTCAACGGGTTCGCGAGCAGCTCCACCTGATTGCTGCCGGAGAGTATGAGCGCATCAATATTGGTGCGAAGATCCTCTCTACTGGCAAGGTAATCACACCCAAGCTTCCGGACGCCGACAGAATTCAGAAGGTCGCTCTACCGTTGCAGCCCTCGGTTGGTGAAGTAATCGGCCTGGCAGTTGCAGGCGACCATGGATGCATACTTCTCTTTGAAATGCAGGCAACGAAGGGCACAGGCCGTATCGTTCCCCTTGGTTCCATCCAGAGAGTCATGCGGGAGAGCATCGAAGCCGGAGCCCAGTACATCAAAGCAAGGCATCAAGAGTTGGGTATAACTGATGAATGGCGCAGCAGTTTTGACGTTGCGGTATTAGCAACATTCATGGGAATTCCTAAAGAAGGGCCTTCTGCTGGAGTCACTCTAGTAACAGGCATAGTTTCAGCTTTGAAAGGAATTCCTATCAGAAATGATCTGGCGATGACAGGTGAAATCACCATCATGGGCAAGGTTCTTCCTGTTGGAGGTATCCAAGAGAAGGTCAGAGCCGCATATGATGCGGGCATCAAAGAGGTTCTTCTACCAGAAGACAATCTAAGGGATGCTCAGAGCCTTCCACCATACATTCTTGGCGCAATCAAACTAACTCCTGTAAAGAGCATAGATGAGGTATTAGGCCACGCTCTGGTCGCATCTTACAAATCAGACTCGCAGTAATTTGAGTGGCTCCACAGTCATGCTATTTATTCATAATTTTCCCGCTCTTGCGGCTCATTTTTTTGTAGCACCCAGGTATAAGTTGCACGTCAATCCATCAATCACCCAGGAACATGCCAATACTCGTGCCCTGCACAGGTCTGCTCAGGAGATGCTCAGGCCTTCCACCCTTGGCCCCTTTTTTGGACTTCTTGATACTCCACCTCGCCGACCTATTTCACCGGATCGGTCTTCCAGTAGACATTATACAAAAACATGTGGCAATCTTCGCTCTTCCTCCGTTCCTGTGCCACAAAGCCCCACTAGCTAATGTCCTGAAAGACCAGGACCGTCTCTCTGCATGAATCCAATCAATTCCCTAAAAAGTCTACAAATCCCCTATTATATGAATACAATAAATATAGGGAGAATGTGCACTTTTTTGGGAATTCATTCTACGAGGTCGTTGAACTGGGAAATGGAATGGAATAGAGCCTTCATAGGTGAAAAGATTCTGTAAGACGATTTCCCTAAAAAGTATACAATTCCCCTGTTTTATACTTGATATAGGGAAATGTAGACTTTTTGGGAAATTATACTGAGGGTTAGGACTTCGTCGCGCCACTCCTATAAGTCAAAAATATGGTACCTGTAATCGGAATACTGTTAAAAGCGACAACAATCTCAACGAGTTCATAATCGCGAAATGCTTCTAATGGAGGGACTCGCTTCCAGAGATGGTTAGCAAGCGATTGGTTGATGATGGTCCGCTCATAGATGCATTGTCGCTGGATGAGCTAGATATGGCATAAACTTTTATGATACGCGAATCAAATGTATCGCTATGACTCTCCCGGATGCGAGGATTGCAGGCGGCTGGAAAGATGAGGGCGATGAACTGTTCGAGAAGGGTGATTTTGAGGGAGCGGTCAGGTGCTATGATCAAGTCCTAGAGCTATTTCCAAGAGATCCCGAAATATGGACTCTGAAAGGTCTGGCTCTAAGTGAGTTGAAACGATATGATGACGCGATCAAGTCTTACGATACGGCTCTTGCGTATTATCCCAGGGAGACATATGTCTGGGTCAACAAAGGGGTAGCTCTCAACAAAGTGGGCAAGCAAATCGAGGCGATTAGATGTTTTGATATAGCGTTAGACATCGATCCTCAAGACACAGATGCATTGTGCCAAAAGGGCGTATCTTTTGGTCTTTTAAAATGGTTAGAAGAAGCTTTAGAGTGTTTCGAGACTGTAATTCGCATCGATCCTCGTCATGCAATTGCCTGGTACAACAAAGGCATCACGTTGTCGAAGCTTAAACGTGAAAACGACGCTCGTTATGCATTGGATCGGGCGAAGAAATTAGGCTACAGCTAGTGTTATTTCTGGAGATCCCCACATGCCAGTCAATACCTTTGACGTAATAGAGAGGCGCAAGCACATCACATTATTCAAGCTCGGCAAGTTGTGGGTCTTCAAGCAGTTCTTCGATAATAGAGTGGTCTTCAATGCGTTGCTGGACTATTACAACAAAGACCTCTACCGCTTCGAGTTCAAGTCCATTGGCGCAAGGAACAATGCCCTCAAGCTCCTGGAGCGAAATGGCTTCGACTACGACCTGGTAGAGGATCTGAAGGGCTACGTGGTCCAGCTCCCCAAGTCCGCGAAGTATGCCCCAATCTTGAAGAATTCCGTGGTCTTCAAGGAGGTTGCGAACGAGCGGATATTCCTGATGAAAGACCTGGCGGCGGTCGAGGAGGCAGTTGGCTTGGGCGCGAAAATTTGTGAAGGAGAGACCTCCTTCTGAGACTATGCAGAGCTTAACTCCTTCAGCCTCTGAATAGCCACCATTGTTTGGGTAGACTCCTGGGCTTTCTCAGCTTCATAATAATTTATGATCTCGTCGATGGTCGCACCCAACGCATAAATCTTCATTGGTCTGCCTTTGCCTTCATGTTTGATCTCGCGCTCGGTGATCCAACCTCTCTCGCGCAGCTTTCGCATGCCAATGCTCACTTCCGGTTGCCTCATGCTAGTGCCCATTTCAATCTGTCTGGAAGTGGCCTCATCTGCATTGGCGAGGAAGGTGATCAGCGTAGCCATACTTCTGGGGACTCTCAGGTTCCGCAGGGCATCGACGAATTCCAGATCTCTCTCATCCAACATTCTGACTGTAGACTCCTTAATTTAAATCCCTCCTAATTTATACATATATTAATGATATATAAATATTTCTCTCATTTACCTATAAGGTGATCATTTTTTCAAAAATTTTACGTATTTGCTATATTGACCTGCAATGAATTTTACGGAATTGCTAAGGTGATAAGACATGAGAATAAAGAGAAAACTGATCACAAACTCGGCAGGGTATCAAACCCTAAACATTCCAAAGATCTTTACTGATTCTGGATGGAATGTGGTATCGGATTGTGAATTAGAATACAATGAGACAAAAGATATTATCATAATATATCCAAAAAGGGTGTAATAATAATGGAAATTGAAAAATTTGCAGATTCTGGCAGGCATCCAGCCTATACATTTGAAGGAAAGATGGCTGCTGCGTTCAGAGAAGCGGTTGAGGATCTTGAGATAGCGACAGATGACAATGATCTGTACCGGATTGATGAAGCTCAAAAGAGGGTAGAAGAGATCCAGTCGGACATTGAGAATTTCATCGGCATTGTGGGAGGCTATTCCCGCCATGGTGTTGCAGAGAAACTGAATCGCTGCAAGCTGGATATTGCCAGGTCTAAGAGGAAGGCCCGGAATGTATTGAAGAGGGCCGAACTGGAAAACCCAGACCTGTGTTCAGATAACGTCGAAAAGCTGGAAGTTGTACAGACTGCATACAGGGAAAGAGATCGTATAATAGCCAAATTAAAGCCAACTATGGTTGATTTGAAGGAAAAGCTGAATAGAGCAGAGAAAATGCTGAAAAAATATTGATATTGAACTAATTTCGAATATAAGCTGCAATTTGCAGCTTTATTCATATTTTAAGGAGAAATAATAATGAAGAACCAAAATAAGCAAACCAAAATGAATATTGAACCGTTTGTAAACAAGATAAATGCCTATGTTTTTGATTTCTTAGATAAGTCAATAACAGGCAGGCTCGTAGATCATAATGAGGATTATCTGACAATAGAATTGAAATCAGGCAGCTTGATTGTGGCGCATATAGATTCCCTGGTATCAATCTGGAATATCCGAGAGAAGCGGGAGGTGGTATAAGATGGCAGACCAGATTGATCCTGTAATGGAGGACGGTCCACGGTTCCGATATGTCACAAAAGACGATCCGACTGGTACAGTTGGTGTATGCAAGGTAACCGGGATGGTCAGTAAAGTCGTCAGCCGAGATAATGATGACGGCAAGCCATTCAATAAGCTGGTGCCTCTTTCCGATTGTGCTCTGAGGATCGATACAGAGACTACTGCCAATGGAGAGACTGAATTCACCTTCAAGGGCGTTGGTGCAGTTGACAAACGCGAGGTCTGTTTCACTATGGCCGCCAAGGACATGGCGGTACCGACAAAATTCAAGGCTGCTGTTATCAATGCTTTTGGTGCAAAAAACAAGCTGGGTAACCTCACATTTCCAATGGTGCAGGATCTGTCACTCGGTATCAGGTTGATGATGCGTATTGAAGTACCGTGCTGGAAAGATGGGGTGCCATTGTTGCCCGGCATCGATTTGTTGCCAAATGTTGAGTATCGGCTGCCAGCCCACATTCCGGCATTGGTCTATGATGGCGACCTTGATGATGCCAAGGCAGTCCTGCGAAAGGCATTGCAGATCAATAAATCATCACCATTGTTAGTAGCGGCGATATTGGGTGCGCCGGTATTTGCCCGATGGTTCAAAGGGGAAAGATTTGGACTGGGAATATGGGGGCTTTCCAACTCGCTGAAGACCTCTACTGTATGTGTATTTATGTCTATGTGGGGCAGGGGCTACATGGACGGACCCAAGTTGAAGAGTGGCAAGGCAAGCACCACATCATATGCCGCTACAGTGGTGTTTGCAGACGCAGGATGGCTTCCTCAACTGCTTGATAACGTGAAGAGCGTCGATCCCAAAGATGCCGTTGAGTATGTGGGACTGATGAATGCGGTTCTAGAGGGCAGTTCCAAGAGCCAAGGCACAGTAGATGGCGGGCTAAGGGAGAGCAGGAACTTTGCATGCACTCCAATTGTGACCGGGGAAGTTCGTCCACAAGAAACAGCCACTACATCGAGAGTCCCGGCGATTCAATGGGATGGAGTTGACGCGGGCATCTTGCGTGAGGTACAGATGAGTGTCAATACTCTACCTGTGATCGGGTACAAGTGGTTGATGCATCTCACTACGGTAAAGGACATCTCGCGTGAAGAATTCAATGCATATCAGGCCAAGAAACTTGAAGAATTTATAGGGGCTGGGCACACTGTTGCAGGTCGCACAGCTACTATCTACACCATGTTCAGGACGGCATGGAAGCTGTTGGAAACATCGCCGTTTGGAGATGTCTTTACAGAGAAAGAAGATGATTTCATGGCGGCATTGGATGATCTGGCAGCGTACCAAGGGGATGCTACAAAAGGAGAGACTGAAGTTGCCCGGTTTATGGCAGGGATCAATGAACTCATGGTGGGCAATCCTGGACTCTTCCTGGATGGGAACGGGACCAAGTACTCACTGGGGACGGTTATCGGGAAGATGATGCCGGACGGGGTCTGGCTTATGCCAATCGAAACCTTAAACGAGTTATCCAAGATCAAGACATTTACCCAAATTCCAAATGAAGATAGCATGACGGTGGCGCTAGATAGAGAGGGGCTGTTGATCCACTCCAGTGATAATAGGAGAAAATATCAGATAAGCATGAACGGCGCAAAGGTCCGGGGATGGTACGTGAAGCTGGACCGTACCCAGGAAACGGAAGATGGTAACCCCTCACTGGTTACCGCTAATCCACTACAGTAGACATCGAGTACCCAAGTACCCACTGTAACCACAAAAAAGTAAAGAAATAATTTTTCCAAATAGAAATTAATTTTGGAACGATTTCTGAGGGACAAAAATATTTTCTGAAAAACCCTGGGTACTGTGGGTACTGTGGTTACTCGGAGAAAATATAGATAATAAATAGATTAGTAGATAGTGATTTTGATATTAGTGGTGTAGTACCCACTCTGGTAACCAACGGTACCCCCCGATATGCTGGAGCTATTTAGGAGACTAAGAAGGGACTACACTAGTGTCTCGTCAGGATTGTAACGTCGTAAAGTATATATAATATATTATCCTCATAATCAATCAAGGCGAATTGAATATGAAGAAGTACACCGTGACGCTTTCTGAAGACGAGCGAAAGACACTTG
>JBAQXX010000012.1:0-32661 GCA_049299735.1 Methanothrix sp.
AACCCAAGGGCGCACCAACATGGATGCCGGATAAGATCTGGAAACCCAAGGTCAAGAAAGTAGGCATCGAGAATCTGGAAACACTCGAACCACCTGTGGAAAAGGTAGTCGTGGTCAAGCGTAGAAAATAGTTAAAATCACTTGCTAATATCAACTATCCCTTTTTTATCCAATGAGGTCTGCTTATCCTGCGATTAGGAGGACTAAGATCTGGTCGGTATAATGACCCATGAAACTGTACTTGCTGCTCTTCCTAATAGCGAAGCAGAAGCCAAGTCTCTGAAAGACATCGCGCAGGTGATTGGCTTGGAGATATCCTCACATATGGATTGGATCAGAGCAGAGCGCAGCCTTGCCAGAGTTCTCAGGATTTTGATCAAATGGGGCTGGGTATCTCGTGACCGAAGACGGAGAATTGATCATAAATTCTGGTACAATGTTTACTGGAAAACTGATCTGGCAATCCAACAAGAGGTTGCCAGTAGAGACTAAGATATGCTCCAAAAAGGAATGTATATCTTGTTTGCTTTTGTGATTTCCAGAATTTCGTCAAATTTAGCACGTAAAAAGCTATATTGACTCTTTAGTAAGCAAGTTTAATGTCAATAGGTGCTGTTCTGTGCACATACGATTATCTAAAGTGTCTATTAATAATAGTATTAACAATTTAGAGAAATTGGAGGACACATGAGACTTAGAGTGGTTAGCCAGAGAACTGAGATTCCAAATCTCAATCCCAATGAAAAGATGATCCACATGGCATTTCGAGCCAGCAACGTAGACTTCCTCAACCTGATGCAGAGATGTCCTAGATTGAGGGTTATTCAGGTTCCACCATCCTATAACAAGACCATGTCCAATGCCATCCAAGTATTCCTGGATATGCAGGGCATCGAACTCCTACAGGGTGACGTTTGGGGTCACAGAAAAGATCTGGATGAGTACTTCACCGTTGAAGATGCAACTATCGAGGAGATTCGTTCTCTTGCTGACAGTGGTACCGGCATGGACGAAGTAGCCAATCAGGTCCAAAGAAATGCTAGAATCGGGCCGGACCTCATCAAGTACATCGCAAAGAACAAGATTACTGCTTGAAGCCCAAGCAGACCCATAATTTTTTTCTGATCAAAAATCTTCCCGAGACTGCCAGCTACTATCGGGCTTAAATAGGAAGCTATATAATTATATTAATTTAGTTTATATTTTAGGTGGAAAACTATTTAGTTAATGCAAAACATTGTATGGGTGATATCTATGAATAACTACCCCTCATTTATCGTCTTAGCTATCTATCTCGGTTTGATCGCTACAGGAGCGGCTCAAGATTTCTCCTATATATTTCCACAGGATCAGCGACAGGAGATTGAATATTTGGATTCCTATTACCCCGCTTATTATCCCTCTGCATATTGGAGCAACCCTTATGTTCCTGCAAAAATCGCGGTACAGGCTACGAAAGAGCGTCTCTGGGCTAATAAGTACGCTAACCCCAATTCTGTCTTCTGGCAAGTACAAGGAACAAAGGAACGCTTGTGGGCAGTTAAGAATGCCTGCTACGGCTGCTGGCAAGATTATGGTTGGATGGAGAGTGACAGTAACTGGAAAGGCAGATACTAACCCCTGTAGATATGGGCTATAATTTCCCGTATTCATATAATAATTAATATTTCCTCCTATGCCAATAATTGCAAGAATGACCCATATAGCCCATATGTATCTCCTTGCACTGAATTCGCACCAATTCTTATACTATATCGGTCATATGGGTTGTTTCTCATATTACCATAACTGCAAAATCCTTATTCTTTTACGGTTAATAGCAAAATCAACCCATATAACCCATATCTGTTACGACAGGCAATAAAAAAATAGCAGAGTTAATACTAATATGTATATAAATTTAAGCTAAAATTAAGCTCCTTAAAGGCTTTCTCAGTATCCATCCATAAAACACAAGGGCACTAAAATGCGTTAGAACGGCATATTTTCTTTCCGGCATAAAAAATTATACGACTTGGGATTATTCCGCGGTTATCCTTCAAATTGGAGGGGTTTACGGGCATCTAAAAAGGGTGCTGTTTCCAGAATACAGGCAATCTATTTTCCCCACAATTCAAGGAGGGAGAGGTCGGACGAGCGTCTTCGCTTGTCGATGGACGCGAGGTAGACCGATCAACCTAAATTGAGCATTTTGGGACTGCCGGAGTATGTTGATGCTTTATATATTGGACTGTATCTCTGAGAACAAGGTGATCAGTTTCATGACAAAAAGGATACTGAGAGCGGGGATTGTATTTAGCATTTTTATATTAGTTGTTTCATGTTATGCAGTTGACTTAAGTAGCAATGGGAACAACTCCACTTCACTGAATAACACAACGGGGTTGAATGTCACCAATACTACTATGAATCCCATCAATGGTACTATTGATTCAATCCTTGGAAAATCTGCAAACAAGTCTGACCTCTGGAGTTGGGGAGATGTTCCAGCAGGATACGTCAGAAAAGATGGTAAGATCGTTCCAGAAGCGTTATCAGAATCCGATGAATCTGTTATGGAGACACCTTCTATGTTATCACCTAATCCTAATACAGATGGTCGAGCCGGAGGGCTATTAGTCAGACCAGAGTGAGTCTGACGGTGAAATTAATGGTTCATCAAAGATATAATTCATATTCATTTTTATTCCTCTTAGATAATACCGGCTCTGCGCAGAATTATTCAATTCTCCAACTTTGTCCAACTTATGCCCAATTATGAAAAATCACTATGCTAGACCATAATACAACTAAAACAACTTGCTTTTGGGTTTTTTGTAGGGATAGCCTTTAGTGTGCCATTTTACAGTAAACTAATGACTTTGCTGAAATCCCAAATACAGGTTGTTTTAGTTGGATTACGTCTATCGATAGCTATTTTTTTGAGTTGTGCTAAAGTTGGAATAAGTTGGAGCGTTGGATGATCTCTCCTCAAAGTTTGCATGGATGAATAGCGATGGGATGTAGATTCGAGATGAACATGAAGGGTGTATGATCCCTAACCAGCAAACAGCCGAAATGTCTTTATTGTCTGCATACGTGGCGATAAATGAGCAAAGAGCTAACATGCGCTAAACAACCAAGGTGCGCACCAATGGAATTCAGTCTCTGTGATACAAGTTATTAGGTTATGAGGACATATGACAGTATTTGATCTATTCTCAAAACGCCAAAAGCGTAGCCGTGGCGAAGTGCCAGATGTCTATCAGTACGAGATCATCCCTGTAGATGGCTCAGTTTGCAGTTCCAAGTTTTAGGAATCTATTCATCAATAATTTCCGAAATGCCCAAGAAATCGAATATAGCCGCAACTAATCCCAAGTGGTCAAGCGACAAAGTCGATAATTTCATTTCAAGCCCCTTCAAATCCCTTTCGAACCTAAGTGGGGATGGCAGAATAAAAATGTTTCATAATAGAAAGGTTACCTGCGGGATGTGGGGTACATGATTCACAGCAAAGCCAAGGAGAATCAATCGTAATGAATGGGAAAATTGATCGAGCCTTCCGGAAGATTAAATCGCTCGGTGGCGACAAAGTCAGATTTATCATTCTCTACGGCTCAGCTACTGTTGGCAGGATGAAAGAGGATTCGGACATCGATATCAGCGTATACTACGATGATGCTGATGCCTCCGAATTTCGCCTCAAAGTCTTATCAGATCTCTTTGACGATGTCTATGATATCAAGATTTTCCAGCAGCTACCTCTTCCTTTGCGCATGCAGGTCTTGAAGGGCAAGGTCCTTTACGAAGATGATACGCTCTTTATGTACGACAAAGCCTATGAGACCATAAAAAAGTTTGAATCCTTCAAGCGCGGATACTACGATTACCTGGGAATAGAATCCATCACTTGAGCGAAGGCTGGCAATGGCAGGAAAAGAAACCTCAGTTGTGAGCATACGCACTGGGGCCGGGCACAGCCGCTCCCCGGGCCCGCCTGCCCGCGCCCGCGTGCGAGCGTTCGCCTGGCGCCCGTGAGTCATTTTCTTGAGATAGAATTATACAGGAGTCCAAATCCAGGCAGATCAACAATTATTTATGCAATTGTGCGATATTAAGTGCTATGAATAGTCTCGGGATGATGTCTGCTCTGGGAATTTGTTTGCTCATTGCGTTTTATTTTTCGATTTCCTCTGCGATCGCAGAAAATTACCAATCACCCCACCAGTCATATCAAGACGGATCCAAGCTGACCGACCTAAAGCTCAGCGATCAGAATCTGTCTGCCGCTCATTTGAATCGTTCCGATTTGATAGGAGCGCAGATGAGCAGCGCTTCTCTCACAAAGGTCAATCTGAGAGGAGCCAATCTAGTCTTGTCCGATCTTTTCGGCACAAACCTTACGGGCGCAGACCTTACTGGTGCAAACCTGCAGCAATCAATTCTAAGTCAAGCGAATCTCACAGGCGCAAAGCTGGACAATGCAAACCTCATGGCTTCAGACCTGAACAGTTCGAATCTGACTGATGCCAGTCTCGTTAGTGCGTATTTAAGGCGCGCTATGCTTCGAAACGCTTCATTGGTAAGAGCAAACCTTACCAGCGCAAGTCTTGTGGGAGCCAACTTGATATATGCAGATTTATTTGAAGCTGACCTTAGTGGCGCAGATATCTCTGAGGCACGGCTCTATGGAGCAAAGTTAATCGACTCTAATATGTCCAGGTCAAATATAATCTTTGCAAACCTGACCGGCACTGATCTTAGCGGGGCAGACCTTTCCAGTTCTGTCCTTAGGGGATCTTCTTTTTCACATTCGGATCTATCACATGCGGATCTGTCGGATGCCGATCTTTCGGATGCAGAACTGCATAATTCTACGCTCACAGATGCTAAACTGAATCGAGTAGATGCTTCCGGTGCTTGCATGGAAAAAGCAAACCTTACCCGAGCAGATCTTTCCGATGCCAATCTTGGTGACACCAAGATGCACGAGGTCAAACTTGTTGATGCAAAGCTCATCGGGGCAGATGCAACTGGTGCATGCATGGAGAACTCAGATCTGAGGGGCGCAGACCTGACTGGAATGAGGCTTGTTGAAACCAATCTTGTAAGTTCCAATATGAAGGGACTGAACATGCAGCGGGCAATTGCCATGAGCGCAAAGATGAGCTGGGCAGACCTGAGCGATAGCTGTTTATCAGCAAGCCAGCTATCAAGGGTGGAATTCTACGGCACCAACCTTAGCAACTCGGATATGAGCGAAGCCGATCTAACCAGGGCTTATATGATGCGAGCAAATCTAACCGGTTCAGACCTAAGGGATGCGGATCTATCTTATTCCGACCTCAGTAATGCCATCCTTATAGGTGCGAATCTAAATTCGGCAAATCTTTACGGCACTGCCTTAAATGGTGCAGACTTTACCGGAGCGAATCTGATTTCAGCTAATCTACAGGGTTTGAATGTTATTTGTACCAATTTCTATCAGACCAAATTAGAAGGTGCTACGCTACAAGGTCCGATGCTCATCCAAGATGTGAATTTGAGCATGGCCAGCCTTAGGAATGCCAGGTTGGAACTGATACTGCTAAAAAATGTAAATCTAACAGGTGCAGATCTCAGAAGAGCTAATCTCACGATGATCATGATGATCGGTGTGGATCTGAGTAACGCTAATATGGAAGGCATCAAATACGACAAATTCAGCTTGCAGAATATTCTTAATTGCAAACTATTCAAAACCAGGATGAGTGAAGACTTAAAGAACGATTTGGAGAGCCTGCAGGCAATGTAAATGAGGCTATCAGGAGTTACATGGCGCACATGATAAATCCAAAGATCGGATATTCTCATTTGATGACCACAAAATTACGGTTTAAGACCTGGGCATTCTTTCTCTTGACTCACAACTTCGATGCGAAACCTATGGATGACTATGTAGAACTGAATTTGAATGGAGCGATATACAAACTCACCCCAAACTGCGATATGCCAGGGTTATGCGATATTTCACCCGCCATTTCCCTGCTATGAGCAATCTCAGGAGGTAAGAGAAATATGATCGAAAATAAGGCACAACTTTTGGCGGATTTAGCTTTCGTTGGCTCGAAAGCTCAAGCTAAAACCAGGATGATGATCATAATCAAAGCTTGATATACCTTCTTAAGCCATCCGCACCAGGGGGAAAAATGGCATGAGGCTGGGCCGGCTAAATAAGGTGGTATATTCAGCATGGGGCAAGCAAATAATGGAAAAAAGAATCCCGCATGGATCTCATCCATTCAACACCGAGTCGCATTTCAAAGAGGGCGATATCTTCCGCGACCGGTCAAGGGGCTGTCCCATCACTCATTTTGCCAGAGTCCTGAAGTCCGACCGGGAAATCGTCACGGTGCACCCGGTGGGGCCGGTGCACCTCTTGCAGGGGCTGCCTGCGCCTGAGGACGCCGGCCTGTGCATGCTGGTGGCTTTCGAGGGCGTGGTGAGCCGGGGAAAGAGGCCGGATGTTGGCGAGACGGTGCGATTTTTGTCCGAGCACCAGTGAGATGCTGTCGGACATTTGCCTTTCAATTTCCAGATCAATCAAGCCTTTTCAGATTTAGGTGTTGCCAGTTACTTGTATCGCAGGATCAAAACCATTTGATATGGTTGGGATTCCACTCGCGACATATATGTTTTGTCCCTTATACCATCTTACTTGTGATGGTTTTGGCAGTGCGCCCTTGTTGTCCTTTATAACGGTTCCTGCACCGCTGAGTGTTACTTTTGAATTACTGGAATAGATTCCTCCACCATATCCTGTTGCAGTATTCCCGGTTATACTTACATCATTTATAACCACTGTTCCCCAACTGTATATTCCACCACCGATTTTAGCAGTATTCCCGGTAATGCTGCCACCATCCATGATCACACTGCCTGTACTGCAAATCGCACCACCTGCATACGATGCCTTATTGCCTGATATAATAACATCATTTAGTGTCAATGGACATCCTACATTCGCAATACCGCCACCGGAAACAGCTTTTCCGTTCCTGATGGTCATATCTTCGAGGGTAATGATTCTAGCACGATTATCTACACATGTTCTACCTAGAGTAAACACCGAACCTGCCCCATTACCATCAACGATAGTTTTGCCTGCTCCCGCACCTTTTACAGTCAAATACTTGTAGATTTTGACATTCTCCTTATAAATTCCAGCAGCAACATTTACGGTATCTCTGGCCGAAGCAGCATTCACAGCATCTTGAATCTTCATTCCGGGCTTGACATAATACCCCAGATATCCAGTTGGTAATGATCCCTTTACTGCATCCATGTTCAAATCATATTCAGTACCGTAATTTGATGTCCGAATACTGGTCTTTGCCTTTCCAGTAACAGGCTTAAACACGGCTGTACTGGTAAATGCACCATGTACATGCTCATCTTGCGATGTTTGTGTAGTAATTCCAGATGATGCAGTCACACTCATTCCCTCGATTGTGGCCTTACCACTGGATATACCATTGATCGGAGTATCTATGCTATATGTCCCGCTGGTATCTTTTGCAGAGCAATACACTTTAATGGATTTCGCTTCTCCGAAATCAGCAGTCTGACTTGCATCAACCGAAGTCTCAGTTGTTACTGCTTTTCCATTGTACCCCGTTAGTGTTACATAATCCCCGCTTGCTGTTCCCTTATACTCTTCAAAACCGACATTAGCCGACATTTTTCCATAAGAAGAAGATGAAGTGACCTTAACAGATTCTGCTTTTGGAACTGTCAGCCATTGTTCCGCCGATACCTGCGGTTGAATACCTACATTGCCTTCACCAGGAAGAACTTCAGAGCTATATGTTAAACCATCGGGTGCATTGACCACCTTGACGTAAACGCTGGCACTTTTGCCGGAAGCATCTGTGACGGCATGGGTCTCTTCGAATTTCAGTACTGATCCGGTTATAGTCGTTGATGGCGTTATAGTTGCGCCGTTGATTGCAATTTGGCTGCTCACTGACGTGGTTTTCAAGGCGTCAAAATTCATTGCTACAGAGCCACTTTCATCGCTAACGCCTCCTGATGCGGTGACTTGAACACCACCATAAGCACCCTGAACAAGGGTTATTAATGTTATAATATAGACGATTAGACATCTCTTATTGAATTTCATTCTATCCTCCTATATTCGATTGCTCCAGATATTTTTTCTGATGATCCTGCTCCTGAAGAACTCTAGATAATTAAAGATATGCTTGCGCAAGAATTCCTCTCCAATAAGTCTTCAAATAGGTAATAACTGTGAGAACCTTTTGCGGTTGGCATGTGGATAATTTGTCCATGCCATAAAAAAAATCGCTCGGTTGCGACAAAGTCGGATTTATCATTTTTCACAGCTCAGCTTCTGTTGGCAGGATGAAAGAGGATTTTGACATCGATATATGTGTATACTACGATGATGCAGATGCCTCCCAATTCCTACTCAAAATCCTATGAAGCTTATGAGCAAACGCCCTTGGGACAAGTACAGCCGTACCCGGGCCCGCCAGCGCCCAAGCGCGCGTGTCCGCCTGGCGCCTCTGTCCGGCGAGCTCTCCAGCCGGGAGGATCTGCATCCCTTCAATCCCGAGGCGCTGCAGAAAGACGGCGGCATCTTCCGCGGCTGGCCCATCCTTCATTTTGCGCGAGTACTCAAGCACAGCCGGGCAATGCCACATTGTTTGCACTTCTTATCATACTTCAAGTCTGTTTCACAAAACTTAAATAAATTTCAAACACCTGCTATGATGAATAAAGGTGAATAACAGATGACCCGGGGAGTCCTCAAGTTTGAGTTTCCATCAGATCGGGAGGTAGTTATAACTCGCATCTTTGACGCGCCGCGCGAGATGGTGTTCAAGGTGAGCACGAATCCTGATCTTATACCGCTGTGGTGGGGGCCGAAAAGATTTACGACTACTGTTGAAAGGATGGACGTAAAGCCAGGCGGAGTTTGGCGGTTCATCCAGCGTGACCAGGGTGGCAATGAGTACGCTTTTAGCGGCGTTTATCGGGAAATCGTGCCGCCAAAACAAGAAGTCCACACATTTGAATTTGCTGGCATGCCGGGCCATGTTATACTTGAAACGTCAACGTTCGAAGAGTTCAAAGGCAAGACGAAACTGATAGTCACAGATCTCTTCCAGACCGTTGAGGATCGTGACGGTATGTTCAACTCAGGGATGAAGGAAGGGGCAACCGAAAGCATGGACCGCCTTGAAGAACTCCTGAAAAAGCAGAAATAAATAGTCTTGAATACTTTGGAGATATAACCGCAAAGGTCAATTGAAATCAAGAACAAGGAGGAAAGAAAAAATGTCCAGTATAGTGCATTTTGAGATACCAGCAGATGATATGAAAAGGGCGAAAGCATTCTATTCCAACCTGTTTGGATGGAAGATTGAAGAAATACAAGGCATGGATTATTCGATGATCGACGTTTATGGCGCTCCAGGCGGGGGGATGATGAAGAGAATGCATCCCGACCAACAAATTACAGACTACATTGGAGTGCCGTCGGTGGACGAGTACGCAGCGAAAGTTGAAAATCTGGGCGGCAAAATAATTGTACCCAAGAAAGCCGTTCCCGGGATGGGGTATTTCGTAATCTGCATGGATACTGAGAACAATGCTTTTGGTATCTGGGAGATGGATCAAACCGCGAAGTAATGGCTGAGGAAGTAGGATTGCAGTCTTATCAGATCCGAGTTCCCTTTTTTTCGTTTAGCAGAGGGATCCAAATCAAATCCAAAGCTAGGCCTCATGCAAGACGACATCTTCCGCTACCGGCCTTTGGGCTGCCACGTCATTCATTTCCTGAAGTGCTCAAGCACGGCCGTGGAATTGACACGGTGCATCGGTTGGGGCCGGTGCACCACGCAGCGGGGGCCGCCTGCCAGAGATGCTGTCAAGATGAATGAGATGCTGCTTCAATTAACTGTAAAACTATATTGATGGGAACTACTGTATCTCCCCTGATGTTGCTGCCTGCTATCCAGGAGCTGATAGATGTGCAAACCAGAAAAATCTGCCTTTTGTCCTGAAGTCTTTTGGAGAGGAGGCTGACAATATCCTCTTTATTTTGAATCTTGATCGAGTATGCGGTCTCAATTACGTTTAGCTGCATATTCGCTCGCTGCGTTAATTCATCCATTGACGATATATTCGGGGGTATCTGTCTTAAATCTATTGCGGGATGCATGCCATCAAGATGGATGCGATAAAGGTGCTGCGTCATGCTGGCTAAACCTTCGCCTTCTGCAGCCACACAACACCCAAAATTACCATAGGCCAAAACTCTTTATGGACTAAGCTCAAACATATTAGGCGATTAGCATGGCAAAAATATTAGGTGAGCCTGGAAAAATCTCCCTGAAATTCTGCTCAGGCACAGGGATTGAGGAGTTCAAACAAAAATTCTCTTTGACCAATTCTGAAGTAGCAGCTTTTCTAAGAGATCTTGCTCAGGAGATTGAAGCTGGAGGCAAGGTTGAAGTAGCCTATGGTAGCGTGTCTCTCTCTGTCAATCCCACATCTCCCATCAAGCTTGAAGTAGAATACGAGGAAGATGAGCTTGAGATTGAGATAAAGCTCAAGGAGAATATGTAAAGCCGAATCTTCGTATGCTCCGCAAAAGGATCATTTTCCGTCCAACCGCTATGCCAAATATTATGTAGCAGCTTGATACATTCGGATGCAAAGATGACCCGAATAATTGCTCTGTCCGATACTCACCTGGAGAATGATAAGCTTCCTCCCGCCGTAGCTGCGCTTGCCGGCAACGCGGATCTCATCCTTCACGCCGGCGATTTCGTCTCCGCGTCGTGCCACGCCGCCCTGGCAAAGCTGGGCCGGCTGGAGGCTGTGCATGGAAACTCCGACTGCACCGATCTGAAGAAGCTCCTGCCGGAGAGAAAAGTGATTGAGGTAGAAGGGGTCAGAATCGGCCTGGTGCACATGGCCTCGCACGGCTCCGATCTGGTGGGCGCGGAGATGATGGCCAGGGAGATGGATGTGCAGGTATTGGTCTTCGGGCATATCCATCGTCCTCTCATTGAGAAGGGTAGGCTGCTCCTCATCTGTCCGGGCAGCACCACACTTCCCCGCATGTCTGCGCCTTCTGTGGCCGAGCTGGAGATTTCGGAAGGCAATGTGCGGGGCAACATAATTCCTGTAGGCAGTCCGGCCTGCAATTATCTCAAATTTGCCGGGGAGCTGGCGAGAAAAGGCTAAAATCTTCCCATGAGTGTCAGATTGGAGAATCTGACCATGTGGGAGAAGGCGGAGGGTAAGGAGATACATGTCTTGGATTTGCAGCCAGATCTTATGCGCGAAGCCTTCCCTTTGTCTTCCAGATTCGCCAAAGCTATTATCCGCACAAATGAAACGAATCTCTTCAAACTGATATTAGGAGCCACAAATCAGATATGCTTCCGAATATATTAAATACAAAACAACTGCAAAAGTTAGGAATGATACTATTATTGCAATCACCAGATCATGCAAATTAGATCCTAACATAATTGCTAATTACAAGTATGTTATATTTATATCAATTGCATAAGTTTTATATGCATAAATGACAATTCAGTGCTGATAAATATGACCGAAAAGAAGGAAGAAACAAGAGTGGCAAGAAGAAGCCGGAATGACTTGAGAGACCAGGATAAATCTATGCCAACGGTTGCACGAAGATCCCGATGCAAGTAAGGATATCTTCTCGCATTTTCTCGTTCACCTTTTTAATCCAGTTCTTACCAGTTCTTCCTCTAGCGCAAGCTTAAACCCTTTTAATGTGCATCGCTTTCAGGATTGTCTTGACAGCAGATTCCTATGCCAAAGCCGTCATTGAAGCCGCCCTCTTCGCCTCGGGCAGAACCATCACTGCGAGAGAGCTGGCGGATCTATCCGGCTTCTCCGAGGAGCGGGCGCGTTCTCTCGCGAGCGATCTGGCAGCAGAGTACGCCGCACGCGACTCAGGCATCGAGATCAAGAGCATTGGCGAGGGCTATTCCATGCAGGTCCGCTTCGGCCTGGCCGGGCGGGTCCTCTCCTTTGCCCCCAAAGAGATTGAGGCTCCGCTCATCAGAACTTTAGCCATCATCGCTTACAAGCAGCCCATCAAGCAGAGCGTTCTGGTGGAGATACGGGGCAACAAGAGCTACGATCACGTGAAAGAGCTGGAGGAAAGGGGCCTCATCAATGCGGAGAAGTTCAGCCGCACCAAGCTTCTTACCACCACGCGCGGCTTTGCCGATTACTTCGGCATAAGCTCTGCCGATCCCCAGGCGATTAGAAGAGCCCTTCTCAAAGACAAGAGGCTGGTTGGCGTCTCTCCCATGTACGAGAGCTTGGCCTTGCGTCTTGCCCTGGACTACATTGTAGTAAATCCCTATAAACCAGACGCCGAGGACCTGGAGCGCTTAAAAGAGATCGAGCTTCTCGTGCTCGCCCCCGGCTACGTGCAAAGAGTCAGGCCGCACTACTCCGGCCAGATGCTGGAAGCGGGAGTGCGCACGCTTTCCCAGCTCAAGGAGAGCGCGGAGAGAATCTGCCAGGAGTCGGGCTGCGGGGACGTCGAGCCGTTGGCTGCCGAGGTGGATTCGCTACTCAAGAGATTCCGGCAGAGGGCGAAAACCGCTCGCCCCATTAAGCCGCTTACACCTATGATTGAGGAGATCGCCCGCGATTTGCGCTTACCTCAGCTGGATGGCGGCCTAACGGTCGCGCCCGACTCGGCGGGAATAGAGGCGGATATTCTGGTGCCTGTCCACCAGCCCTACGACATGGATATTTTGGAGAGAATTGTGCAGCGCTACGAGAAGATCCTGGGCAAGAAGAGTCAGACCTGATGATTGGCTGACTTGTGGTGAAAATTGTAATCCATGGGTTTAGTCCAACGGTAGTTCCTTCTGCTTATCTGAGGCATAAAGTATCTAAATTTTTATAATAGTAATAAAGTGAATGATCTCCGTCCTTATGGATGGGAACGTCCCGATGTTTCGACTTGGTCTGGGGGAGGCTATGAAACGATAGATAGTCACTTTGCTGCCTTTTACACCCGTTTTATGGATCAAAATTGGGTCTAATGTCATCGCTTTCATATCTATCATTGAGACGCCTGTTTGACGATTCAAAACTAGAAGTACCAGTATATGGCATATCCGGTTTTGGTCCGGTATATGCAAAGTCATTCACTAAATCTCCGTCAAACAACATCATAAATGAGTATAATGAATACTGAGAATTCGCAGTGGCCACATATACATAGGCTTTTCCAGGTTGCTCTGAGCCTCCTCCGCCAAATTGAATGACTCCATTCTCATCAGCTCCATCGTAAGGCCCACTTGCTGGGTTATGGATAATTAAGTGGCCCGTAAATGGGATACGCTCATTGAACATGTCACCTTCAAAGTAGCCCTCTAAGCCAGGAATGGCAATCTTTTGTTCATCCGTTAACGCACCAATATAGAAATGACCATTGGTCACTCTATCATAATAATCAACATCATATTCTATTGAACAATCGTGGTCAAATCCATTGCCGTGAAAAATCCCAGTAAACTCTTTATGCTGCGTGTATGGAGATGCTTGTCCTGCAACCATGCCGATTCCTGCGATTAGTACTGTAATCGCTACAAATATACTAATTAACTTCATGTCAATTCAGCTCCATCTTGATTTTTTTTGTTATCTTTAATAGATATCGAACGAAGCTCAACCAATCAACGGCACTAACAAATTTTCTGTTTAATTATCATCCATTATAAGATAAAGACCTTCCGCACTCATTTGACTAAGAAGGCTGCTCCCTGTCGGATACCAAATTTGTCTCCCGTGGGCCGGGCCGTCCGGGATTGCGGCGCCACTCGCCAGGGAGGGCCGGATTGCCTGGCGCGGACCAGGGGGCAGAAGGCCGGTCGGGCCTGGGGTCAAGTGGAAACGGAGCCTTGGAATGAAGTATCTTGGTACCAAGGTTTTTCAATCTTGGGACTCGTTTGACTTTTTATTAGCATATTTTAATTTTTTAATAATGACAGCTTTAGCATTTTCGATGAGTGTAACGCTTTGAGCCTTATGTCTCCCTGTTTTCACAATTATCCTGTAGCCATCGATCTTCCTGGCCTCTACGTAGATCTTTGATCCATGAATGCTATCTCCAATTTCGTAATAGTCCATCAGGCTTCCTCCAATGTGCCATCTTTTCTCAGCTCCTCCGTGATTCTCATCACCAGATCGAAATCGAGCTCCAGATCTTCGGCAGCTTCATCCGGAAATGCCTCACCACGACGCTTGAAATAGCCTGCGACTTCCTTCTTGGCTGTATCGAAGTCGATATCCCGGCACTTGACGACCTTTATTTCCGTCAGCCTGTGGCGAATGGCATCTCTTACGAAGTCCGACTCGTTAATAAAAGCCCCAGCTTCAATCAACTCTCTGATTTGCCTGGCCTGATAAGAAGTGATTTTAGCTCCAATCGATACTGTTGCAGGAGAAGAAATCGTCTTATCGGAAGCACTCATGAGTTAACCATGGTGCACTAAAGCTAAAAATATATCGGCTAAGAGTTGCATCGCTGCCTTGCCCGGCTCTCGCTCGTGGCCGCTGCCTGTGGGCCCAGCTTGGGCGGCGCTGTCGTCAGGGCGGGCTGGATTGCCTGGCGGGGACCAGGGGGCAGGAGGCCGGTCGGGCCTGATGCCCGGAGGAGCTGAGCCAGAGTAGACAGTTTTTCATGTGCTGGATTTGGTAACGGCGGCATTTCGTTATTACTATTAGCGGATAATTATGTCCAGCAACTTCGGACCAAACCACAAAAGCACGAAGGCACAAAAAATTATGCAGCATCAAACCATTCTTCACGACTGATTCCAGCTCGCTTCAAAATCCTCTGCAATAGATCCACACTGATATTGCTGCCATGAGGATTGGGAATGCGCGTCTCTACCAGTCCCCTGGGACATATACACATGATCTGCTCCTGGATAAGGGCCGACAAATCCCAATTTACTCAATCGCTTAATCAGCTCGCGTCTTGAAACCGGCAAAAGTTTATTCGACAATGGAGACCGGCTCCGCAGACGCATTGATAGCATAGCCGCCTATTGCGGGAATAGGATGACCCAGTCTCAGCTTTAAAGCAATCCAGCCCTCGATAACGCTTTGTAGTTCCTTACGACATTCTTCGAGAGTTTTACCTGTAGCCCAAACGCCCTGCAATTCGGGAACCTCGCCATAATAGGGCTTAGGGTCATCGATGATTTCGTAGGTGGCCCTTTCCATAGCCGCTAAGATGTATTCTCCAAACATTAACATGATTATCAGCATTGATGAGATTAGAGCCTTTCGCTTTTCTATCGTCTCAGAAATCCTGTCAATCTTCCAGGGATCTGCAGATGACTCTCTCTGCTCGGCTTCCGGCTCTCGTTCGTGCCTGCTGCCTGTGGGCCCAGCCTGGGCCGTGCTGTTGTCAGGGCGGGCTGGCTTGCCTGGCGGGGACTAGGGGGCAGAAGGCCGGTCGGACCAGTGGAGCCAGGTGAGGCCACATTAGTTTCCAATAACATCACGACATCTCAATCATGCACACTAAATCAATTGCACATTAAATGAAGAATTAGATTTATTGTATAGTTTCTTATCCAAAGTCAATAAAGGGACTTGCTCTTTTTCTGCCAGTGCTAAGAAGAGGGAATCATAAAAGGACGCGGTAGTAACAATCGAGATATCATATGCCTTTGCCATCATATCCTGCGCTCTGACGATATCGCACGCCTCGGAGATAAAGGTCTGACATTTCTGCAGAGCATTGAGAGTTAGATCCCTGTCCTTCCCGAATAGAGTCACCTGTTTCCAGGCGACGTTCCCAACTTCAATCACTGCCAGGTCCAGAGTGATCAAATCCGGTTTGGTGACTGCATCCAGAGCTCTTTGAGAGGCATCCTCTTTGAAAAACATAGCTGCCAGGATATTTGAATCCAAAGCAACCTTATCAAGCATCTCGATCCTCCCGTATCATCTCAGCAGCACCGATTGCATTGGGCTTTTGATGCTTCCACAGTTCCTGAGCCTCGGACAGGAGCCTTTCTTTTTTCTTTTCCCGAACCATTCTCTCCACGGTTTGCTTGATCTCTCCCTGCCAATTGACATCAGACATCTCATCCATCATCCGGCGTATACGGTCTTCAATGCGAACGCTATAAACTGAAGTTGACATATAATGATGTTTATTCCAAAAGTATATAATATTTTTCTGCAGCTCGCCCGTTCGCACATCACCAGCACATCTTCGCCTCAGGCAGCGCACGAGAATGCGAGGCGAGCCGGGGAAGGTGGCATGGGTAACGATTATCCGGCAATCTCGGATGGATGTTGAATTTGGATCTGGAAAAATTCTGATGAATAAAATGAGAATAACAGTTATCGTTCAGATAATCACGGAGGCTCGAATCCCTCAAATCGTTTCCTCAATTCTTCCATCTGAGAAGGCGAAAATATCGTGGCTGCATTATACACCTGGTCATGGTGATCGAAGTGCAGGAAAACAATTCGATCCCCAATTATTGTGTAAATAATGACAAAAGGATCGACATGCGCGCCACACAAGCCCTTCAGCTCATGTTTCTTTGGCACTCCGATCTCCGGATTATCGAGGATCTCTGAGGTCTTCTCAAATACTTGATCCTTTAGTGCCTGGTTCTTCCTGGTTAGTTTGTGGAATCTCTTGTCAAACTGGCGAGTTGTGGTGTATGAGAAGGTCATGTATTAGAACGAATACAGCAGTTTGAATTAGAGGCTTTTAAGGTGATCCAATAGCTCTTCTTTGCTCTTGAAATCAGTTACTCTGCCGGTTTTGTAGTCCTCAACGCCCTTTAATATTCCTTCAACCAGGTCGTCTTCTTTCGGGGCATCCAAGACAACCCTGCTTTTAACACACTGATCAGCACTTGCCATTGCATATACCTTACCTTCGTTCGCTAAATAGATTTTGTTCGGGAATGCTTTGCAAAGACCAAATTGGCGGCTGGAAATGCCGTCTCGATTCAGGTGACCGGGCCCCGGCCCGATGGCACAGGCCCACACGAGCGCGCCACTGCCCACGTGCGGGCGCACGGGCGCATGCGAGCGAGCGGTCCCGCGTGCGAAGGCGGCGCACGAGAATGCAGAGCGATTCGAAGAGCGTCTCCAATTGCCAAAGAGATGAGTGTGGATTAAGCGATCGACATGGAGACCGTTATAGAGATTGAAGCCTATGCAAACAGCGCGGTCTAGGAATGGCGTGCCCATCCGGTTGCCTGATGAACGGTGGATACATTTGACAGAGGGTCACTCTGAGATGGCAGGATACTATTCAGAGGTCTTTGGAGACAGTAGAGGACCCGGATGCCAGGCAGGCCATATCTGCCAGCCTGAGCTCAAACGGCAGCTTAACCAGGGTCTTCTCACCGATACAGGCCTTTTCCGCATTGTCCCTCTCACACTCCAGATATCCCTGAATCGTGCCCATTACATCTTCTGCCATGGAACTTCTTACGAACGGCAAAGATCGAACGGTATTGGCCGCCAGGAACCTCCGCATGATGCTTTCGACCACCTCTTTGACCTTGCCCTCTTCTATTGCCCAGTCCCATGCGGCATTCTCCTTCTGCTTCCAATATTACCCTTTACTTTCTCCTGATGATCTCCACCCCGCCCGCTCTCGCCAGGTACAGCTCGTCCAGGTTATCGAATATGCCGTGTTCCACCACCCCCGGAATTCCGCAAATCCAGGCAGCCAGGTCTTCCGGGTCCTCGATCGCCCCGAAGTCCACATCCATGACGAAGTTGCCGTTGTCCGTGATCACCGGACCATCCTTCATCTTCCCCAGCCGCAGCAACGGCTTTCCGCCCAGGTCCAAGAGCCGCTTTTCCACCAGCCGGAAAGCAAAAGGCAGGACCTCCACCGGCACCGGCCAGGTGAGCAATTCCGCATACTTGCTCTCGTCGGCTACTATTACGAACCGCTTCGCAGAGCAGGCGACAACTTTTTCACGCGTGTGCGCCGCTCCCCCGCCCTTGATGACGTACAGTTTAGCGTCCACCTGATCGGCTCCATCGATGGCCAGTTCAAGCACAGGGTGCTGATTAAGCGTGGTGAGCCTTATTCCCGAAGCGATGGCCAGATTCTCGGCCTGAAAGGAGGTGGGAACCCCCAAAAAGTCCAGACCCTCCTCATTCACTCTTTCGCCCAGTCGCTTGATGGTCCAGGCAACGGTTGAGCCCGTGCCCAGGCCCACGACCATGCCGCTTTTCACGAGCTTCGCAGCCGCCTCGCCTGCTGCTTTTTTGGCATTTGCATTGGCAGAAACATCTTTCATATTATCTCGCTCTTCACTGTGGTGAACATCGGCCCACGCAGGTCCATCTTGTGCTTGTAGCTGGTGATGTACCTCTCCAGAGCAGGATGGATCTTGATATTGATATCACCGGGGCTTCTCACGATCCGGGCGCGCGTCTCCGACTCCTTGCCGGCCATGCTGGCCACCTCTATCTCGTAGGCTGCCAGCGCGGCAAAGGCATCGATATACTTGATGCCCGTGGTCACGCCTTCATTGAAGGCCTCCTCCCAGCGGGAGGTGCGAGGAATGCCCATAATGTTCTGCTTGTGCACCACAATCTCATTTTGGGCAGCCGGGCCGCACAACTTGGTGTTCTCCTCCGGCTCAACTACTGAGACCTTGACCTTTCGTCCGAAAAGCTCTCCCTCCCAGGCCGCAAACTCACAGGGCGAGGGCGTCTCCCCGTGCTCAGTAGAAACGGCAACCACTGCCCCGGCTATGGCCTGACCGGCTGGTGTCGTTGGCAGCTTCTCGACGGATATCATCTGCGCCATCTCGCGGGCGGAAAGCTGCCAGTTGGTCTGAAACTGCGGATAGGAGAGAGCCCGCATATCCTGGGAGTTATGCAGTATCATGGCGAGCCTCTCCACACCCAGCCCCAGGTTCATGACAGGATAGGGAATGTCGTACTGCGACAAAGCTGTGGGCGAGTAGATGCCGAAGGTGGCCACCTCCACCCAGCCGCTCGTGTACTTCGTGGCCGAGCCGACCAGGCCGGGGTGGTAGGCGAAAACCTCGATCTGCGTTCCCGGCGTGTAGTACTTGCTTCTCTTGTCGTCCGGCCGGAACTGAAACTTCTCAAAGCCAAACTGGCTGAGCAGGCCGTCCGCAATGGCTTTTCCATCCTCCACGCTCACGTCTTCGTCCATGATCACGCAGCTGGCCGAATAGTAGCTCATGAGCCGCGCTGCATCCTCCGCCTGCTCGCGCCGGAAGCAGCGGTCCACAGAGAAAAGCTTGAGAGGCAGCTTGCTCCTGTGATGAAGATTGGAGAGCGACAAAAACCATCCTGATGTCATGTGGCTGCGCAGCGTGCGCGTCGTGGCCTCGGCCTTCAGCTCCCGAAACTCCGGAAAAACCTTTTCCAGGATGATAGAGATGAGGGCATCGTGCGCACCGAGAGCACCGGCAATCTCGGCCACCAGGTCGTCGCCCTCCACCTTTCCCTTCTTGTAGCCGTGCAGAATCTGGCGCAAGGCCTCCGCCTCGTCTCCGGAAAGCTCCCGGCCCAAGAGGGCATTCACCTGAGAGATCCTCTCATCGGACATGCCGATGTCAGGCCGGGGCAGGCCTGCCAGGTAAAAGCAGCGATCCAGCACGGCCAGCGCCTCTGAGCCGAACTGGCGGTAAACGTCCGATGCATCGACCATCACCGGATTCATGGCCTCGGAGAAGCCCAGGCGGATATAGGCCTCCCGAAGCTTCTGAATGGTGTCGAATATGGGATGTACTGTCCCGAAAGAATAGCTATTTCTTGGATACCTCTCGTTTAGGGAAGGCTTGCCTAGATACTCCCTCCCCTGCTGCCAGGCCTTATCGAAATCCTCTTTGGCAGCCTCTTTAATAATGCTGGGATCAAACTTCATGCTTTCTAGCTCCAGGATTTTAAATTATTTTAATATTTGTCTATTTTTGGGCAGTTCACGAAAGCTGCAGAGCGATTCCTGCATCTTGGCCAGCTCCAGAGCATTGGTCAAGTCGCCTCTTGTCCTCTCCAGCATGCTCCTGGCCAGGTCGCTCTTACGACGCAGGCCGCGGGTAATGGCATCCGGATAGTCGAAGAGCATGAGCAGATAATGAATCTCCTCGATAATGCCCAGGAAGTACTCGCCTTCCGTCGCCCGCCCGGCGCGAATGAGATCCAGAATATGGCGGCGCAGCTCTCCGGTGACGTCTCCCAGGCCCGCCAGATAATTAACATTCTCCACACCCACTTCTTCAGGGGTCAGGATCTTGTGTTGGGTGGTGATGGAATAGACATTTCGCGCTTCCGCATACTCCTGCTCCGCTCCATCCACAAATCCGGCGTAGCGTACATCCTGGTGATCCTTCAGAACCACCCGAATTCTCACCAGGCCAAGGCAGGCCTCGCCCATGAGCCTCTCGGCTGAGGCCAGGTCGTTTCTATGCACGGACCGGATAGAGGAAGAGCAGTGGCGAATAACCTCGCGGGAGAGGCGGAATGCCTCCTCTCGGGCTTTGTCTTTGCAGTCAAAGCCGGCCAGCATGCTTTTCGACAGGTTCTCGAATATCGACATTATCATAGTGATATTAATATCTCGTTATTAGGGGTATTGGTGTATTGGCGTACTTTCGAAGTTATGTCTCACTCGATGTTCATCATCGTCTTCAGGCGATTAACGGACCTTTGCCCTTCCTCCAAAGAGCGTGACTCTGTGACGATGCGGCCTGTATAATCTTTTAGAGCAGCAGCAACCTTTTTCCATGGTACGGTGCCATTTCCCACCGGCAGGTGCTCGTCTCTCTCTCCGTGATTATCGTGTGCATGAATGTGAATGATCTTGTCCTTATGCCGCAAAAAGCTCTCTACATTTCCATTGGTATTGGCATGGCCCACATCAAAAATAAAGCCCACATTCTCCCGGTCCACAGTCTCTATTATCCCCATAACCTCTTCCGGCCGGCGGCCTAAAATGGCTGGCATGTTGACCATGTTCTCCACGGCAATTCTCATGTCCAGATTTTGGGCGTGATCGCATATCTGCTGAATGCCCAGAATGCTTTGCGACCAGGCTGCATCAGGCAATTGCATTCCCAGAGGCGAGAAGTGGCCGGGATGAAGCACGGCCAGACGGGCAAAGTCGCTGGCGAGATCCAGACAGCTTTTCATCTGCCGCACTGTTTCCTCCCAGATGGGCTGGTTGACGGATGCCAAATTCAGGTCGGAGTAGGGCAGGTGAATGGTAATAACAAGGCCGGTAGTCTCTACGATCTGTTTTGCCTCGGTCAGATTCTCTCGTGTCAGCTTCTGCTTTCCCTCGTTTACGATCTCCCAGCCGCTGTAGCCCAGATCTTTGAGCTGATAGGCCCAGTCGAAGGGCCTGTCAACCAGTTTGCTGGAGGAGAAGCTAAACATCCGTTCCTTCCTGCACAAATTCTCCGACCTCACTTAGGTCAATCTCTCGGACAGGTACGCCGTTCTCGGTCTCGGGCGCCAGCCAATTGATAACACCTTCGCCTCCCGTGATCTGCACATGCAGTGAGCCCAAAGCTTCCTCTTCCGGGGGAAAGCTCACAACTCCCATCAATGCAGCTTGCTTGCTGAGCTGGAATGCAGTAGTGTTGCCCACCAGCCCGCGCAGCATTACCTTTCGAGCCGTGTCCAAAATCTCTTGCCTTCTCAAAAGCTCATGGAGCGTCTTAAGGCTATCCGGACCGTTGTAGGCCTCAATCTTGTCGCCACGAATATCCATGATCAGACCGGGAAAGATGTTCTCAATGGCGGATACGACTTTCTCAACGCGCTCCGTGGGCCGAACTGATGAGCAAATAGTAACCTCGATCGTTCTCATCGCCCCTAGGTGTGGCCGGTCTTGTATCTGAGGATGGCGGCAATCCCGCCAAAAGCCTTGTAAAGCTGCTCACCCTCCTCAAACTCCGTGGAGATGATTTTGACCTCTGCTTTGCTCTGATCAGCCAGCTTGGATAGTTCGGAGACTATGTCCTCTTCTCCGGTAATGGTTAGAGAACTTCCGCACTTCAAGCAGTTCCCCAGCGAAGTAGATGCCCCCGTGCGGGTTTGATACTCGGAAAAGTCGCAGCTTCTGCTGGTGCATTCAATCTTGCATCGCATCTTTCTCAGATCCTCAGAGAGAAGAAGGATCTCCACCGCCCCAAGCTCCAGGTTATGGCGAACCTCATCATCGCCGTAAGCCGCCAGACCTTTGTCGGAAACCAGCTCCTTCATGAAACGGCGCATGAGCAATTTATCCTGCGTCACCTCTAATTCGGAGAGTTGATCTTGAGCGGCATCCACCAGTTCGTACAATCCTGATTCGTCGGTATACGATACATCCAGGGCGCCCAGAATCTTCTTCTGCAGCTCGTGATGCAAAAAGCTGCCCTCCACAAACTCCTCTTTGGTAGGAGAGGGCCCGCCAACCAATATGCCCTGCAGATCCTTGGCATCGATGGGCAGGAATGCTTCGTTGGCCGATTCACCTATTCTTTTGTAAAATTCGTGGATGGCGATGAGACGCAATTGCTGGAACCTGTGGCTTGACTGGCCGCCTTTTCTCTGCTTGCCCGGCACAGTAGAGGTGAGGTGCTTCATAGGTTCTATGTATTTGCCCTTTAAAATGCCGATGGCCGCCTCGCGCCGGTCCAGCACAATAAGCCCGAAGGTCTTTTTGTCGGCCAGCATCTCCTCCAGCGGCCCCAGGAGAAATGAAGAATCACAATGGTATCGGTAAGTGACGATGGGATCTGGCGGCTCTAAAGCCACGCTGTACATCTCAGTTTTATTGGCTCCGGCATCCACGCTGCCGATGAATATGACCACTCCGTTGGCAGGAGGCTTGGGGATGAGCTTGAGACGGGACATGGCCGACTCAAGGGATCCCTGCACGGAAAGTCTGGTGACACGAGATTTTATGTTGGCTGCCTGTCCGTACTCCTCACGTAGCTGGCTTGTGACATCACAGATCTGCTTATCGGGGGGTATATAGAGGGAAATTAGCTCAGTCCCTCGACCCGTCTTGCTCCTCAGGCCATCGAGAAGACGCTTAAATTCATATTTTTCCTGTGCAGTGAACTCCATCGGGAATCTCCCAAAAACACTTACGGCCAAGATATAAAAGGCTTCTTCAAGATGAGAATTATAAAACCGAAATAGAAATTGCAAGATTTGATGTGTTCAAAAACTATATAAAGATATAAGTTATCTTATACTCTATGAATCAATTAGTCGTTCTCCAGGAAATATATGCATCTCTATCTAAAGGAGGTGATGGCCTACAAAAAATCGATAGTAAGGCCATCGAAGGAAGTTGTCCTGAACTACTAAGCAAATTGCTGGAAAGCTCCCGAAAGGGCAGAATCGACGAGGATGTTTGCCGCGAACTCTCTCTCAAGCTCCAAGATGTTTATGAGATCAAGCGGCTGGGTGATATCTGCCGCAGGGCGGGCTTGCCTGATCTCGCCATAATTACATACAACAGAGCCCTGTCACTCTGCCGCGATCCGATTCTGCGACCGGTGCTGCAAAATAACCTGGGTCAGGCCTTCGTCCGTCAAGGCGATCTGGCGAAAGCTTCTTTCTACTACCAGAAGTCCGCCGACTGCTTTGCCAAGGAAGGGGACCATACCGGCCTTGCCCATGTATTGGGAAATTTGGGCTCTGCCTATCGGCGCAGCGGGGACTGGAACAAAGCCATAGAACATTGTTACCGCAGCCTGAAGACCTTCGAGGAGAAGGGCGACGATCTGGGCATCGCTCAGATGACAGGGAGCCTCGGCCGGATCTATGCCGATATGGGAGAAAAGGAGCTTGCCGCCCGATACTTCGAGAGAAGCCTGACCGACTTTCAGAGACTGGGAGATAAAAGAAGCGCTGCCTGGGTGCTGGACCGGCTGGGAAGAATTGCCGGCCAGAGGATGGACTGGGACAAAGCACTCAGCTGCTTCAATTCCAGTCTCTCTCTATTCGAAGAGCAAGGCGAAAGTCAGAGTCAGGGAATTGTTCTATCCAATCTGGGACGCATCTACCTGCAAATGGGGCAGGCAACTGCGGCTCGCGAACCTCTGGAGAGAGCTGTTCTGCTCATTTCCCGTCAAATGAATCCCGGTTATCAGAATGCACTCTATTGCCTGGCGAAAACATACAGCTCCCTGGCAAAGAATTGCCTGCAAGAAGATACGGGCCAACCAGCCAGTCGGCAGCAAAGGCTGGAAGCCTCCCGGCTGTTCATCCAGGCAGCGAACGGTTATCAAGAGCTGTCATCTACTATCGGGGAAGGCCAGGCAGAGATCAAAGTGGCCGAGGCAATTGCAAAGAGCCAGTCCTATCTGGTCAGGCTCTGCGGGGATGTCCAGGGCGAGGAGGCGCTGATACTGGCAGAGAGGGCCCAGACCTTCCTGGACAATGCAGCGGCAAATGCCAATGATAACAACAAAGCCAAAATCCTGGGCCTGCAAAGAATCATCGCCGGCATGAAGGAAGTTCACAGCATTGGACTTTTAGCAAACGAGCCCATGATGCTAACCCGTGCCCTGAACAACGCTTCGGAATATCTCATGAGCGGGGCCCAGGAGTGGCCATCAGAAGGTGCGGGCGGCTTTCTTTGCCAGGCACTGAAAAATATCAATGCCACCGCCGATCCGGGAAGGGATCCAACGGAGAAGTTGCAGGCTGCAGCTGCGGCTTTGCGCCAAGCAGAAAAGCATTTCGGCGCGGTGGAAATAGGTGGGAAAAAAAGCCGCGCAAATAAGATTGCACAGGCAGCAGAAATCCTGGAGGGATCGGCAGCAAATGGGAAGGAGCAATGTCAAGCTGCCCTGCTTCTTATTGCCAGGGCCATGGCTACCGATTCTATGGGCAAAATTGATGATAGCAATAGCATATTGACCTGGGATGAGTCTCTGCATCTCTTGCCCACGACCGAAAAGGGAGAATTTGCGGTTAATATCAAAATAAATGATCTGCATGAGCCTGATCAGGAGCCAATAGCAAAGGCGGACCTGCCTGTCCTGGAGATCTCAAAGGAGAGGTACGCGGCAAAAGACCTGATCTTGGCGGATGGCGGGCTGGTCCAAGTCAAAGCCGACGTGGCCTGCAAGGGTTACGGCCAGCTTTTCATGCCGGCCAGCAGGCAGCAATTCAATGCAAAAGTGGAAAAGCCAGAGAAACCGGCGGACGAGAGGCAGGAGCCGCACAAAAGGGCATTTTCGGAAGCTAACGAAGAGATATCTCAAGAGACAAACAAGGAGATAGATGAAGACCTGAATAATGAGACAATAGAATTTTTCGAAGCCGCCAATAACCCCGAAATTGAGAAAGAGTCTCAAGAAAGCCCATTGAGCAGCTCGAAATCCGTTTTCCTCCTAAAGGTTATGACGGCTCTCCTGGTGATGCTCCTGGCAATAGAGGCAATACTATACTTGATATAGGCCAAAATAGCATGTCTGCCCCGGCAAATATGAAGAGAAAGCAGCTTGAGATGATGCTGGAGCGGCTGGAGGGCTTTAGTCGGCCCTCTTTTCAAAGGGAGCAGTATGCAACGCCCGCCTGCGTTGCCGCAGAGATGCTTTTCCTGGCGGGAATGCGCGGAGAACTGGGGACTGTCTGTGACCTGGGCTGCGGGACGGGCGTGCTGGCCATAGGCGCAGCCCTGCTGGGTGCGAGGGCCATTGGCGTGGAGATCGACGGCGAGGCTTTGGCCATAGCCAGGAGAAATGCAAAAAGGTTAAACGTGGATGTGGACTTCATCCGCGCCGATGTGAGATCACTGGACCTCAAGGGCATCGATACGGTGGTCATGAATCCGCCCTTTGGAGCCCAAAAGGCGAGTGCTGGAGATCGCGCCTTTCTCAACACCGCCCAAAAAATCGCCAAGACAATCTACTCTCTGCATAATCAGGGAAGCGAAGCATTCATGAGAAGCTTTATGAAACCCTGCACCGTGCAGGAGATCTATCGTATTCCCTTTCCCTTGAAGAGATGCTTTGAGTTTCATAGCCAAGATGTCAAGATCATTGAGGTTGAGCTATATCGAATAACATGCTAGGATGCCAGACTTTAGATACTAGTAATTCTAAATGCTAGTGATGATACTGAATTTAAATGCGCTTATAGAGGATTCATAGAGGAATTATGATGGACGGTAGCTTTGTACTTCCTGGAGATGTGGTGGGATCAACCGAGGAGTTTGTTCCCGGAGACTGCACCTACGCTCGGGCAGGAACGATTTTTGCATCTACTGCGGGCCTGGTCAAGATCGATTCAAGAGCCAGATCCGCGAGTGTCATACCCAAGACCAATGCTCCGGTAAAGCTCTTTCAGGGTGATATCGTGGTGGGAGAGGTAATTGATCTCAAGGACAGCCTGGTCATAGTCTCGCTGGCCTTCAAGAAGGGGCATGAGGACAGACCAATCTCAGATGAGGAGGCGACCATTCACATATCCAATGTGAGAAACTCCTATGTCAAAGACCTGCGTCACCTCTTCTCGATTCGCGATATTCTTAAGGCCAAGATTATCGATGAACGGCAGATGAGGCTTACCACAGGCGATGAGGACCTGGGCGTTATCAAGGCCTACTGCACTCGTTGTCTTGCGGGCCTGGTCAAGAAAGAAAACAAATTAGTCTGCCCCAATTGCGCTAATACCGAGACGCGCAAGATGAGTTCAGCCTATGGTCTGGGAGTGGTTTGATGAATTTGAAGATCATTAAGAAGACAGAGAATCAGGCCATAATCGAGTTTGTGGGGGAAGGGCATACCATATTGAACCTGCTGCGAACCGAACTTTTGACTGATGAGAGGGTGCTGATGGCCACCTACGACACCAAATTTCCCGTCATGGACAACCCCGTATTCCGGCTCACGACAAAAGACGTAGACCCCATAGTTGTTTTGAGAGAGGCTACCGGGCGCATCATCGGCCAATGCGAGGAGTTTTCCAGGCTGTATGCAGAGGCTGTAAGGTAGTATTAAACAGGCATCTTGGCCTGAAAGCCTCTTTTCCTATTTATTAGTGCAATTCGCCCAAGCGGCCGTTTGTCGAATCGATGTCGTTTCTTATTGGGGGCAATTAACACTTTTTTATAATGTTGTAAAGAACTATGTTTTAGTGATCACATAATTAATATAACTTATGATTTCATCTATAAAAAATGCTATAACTGAGTTCGATGGGGGATACACTTCTGGCTGAGAATTTTGACATATTCACCGCTAAAGGCCTATCAGTTGCCGAGGCTGAAAGACTGCTTAAAGATGTAGGCTACAACGAGTTGCCTTCATCCAAACCTCGCACGGTCTTAGCCACTGCCTGGGAGGTCGTCAGGCAGCCTATGTTTCTCCTCCTGGTAGCGGGCGGTCTGGTTTATCTGCTGCTCGGAGATCTTCAGGAAGCATTGATGCTCCTGGGCTTCGTCTTTGTTGTCATGGGCATTACTTTTTACCAGGAACGCAAGACAGAACGAGCCCTGGAGTCTTTACGAGACCTTTCCAGTCCACGTGCTCTGGTAATCCGGGAAGGCGAAGACAGAAGGATAGCAGGAAGGCAGGTCGTCCCTGGTGACCTAATGATTCTTTCTGAGGGCGACCGCGTGGCTGCTGATGCAGTATTGCTCAGCTGCACGAACCTTTCTGCAGACGAATCCCTTCTCACTGGCGAATCTGTCCCGGTACGAAAGGTATGCTGCATAGGCACAGAACAATTGCCTGTGATGGCTCGGCCGGGTGGGGACGATTTGCCCTTCGTCTTCTCTGGAAGCCTCGTTGTGCAGGGCCAGGGCGTGGCAGTGGTCCGGGCCACAGGAATTAACACTGAGATTGGCAAGATTGGAAGGGCTTTGCAGAAAGTCACGTCTGAGGAGACGTCACTTCAAAAAGAGACAAATCTGCTGGTACGAAACCTGGCCATACTCGGCCTGAGCCTATGCTTGTTGGTAGTGATTGCCTACGGCATGACCAGAGGCGACTGGTTGCAGGGACTTTTGGCGGGCATAACCATGGCCATGGCAGTGCTTCCTGAGGAGTTTCCAGTGGTTTTAACCATATTTCTGGCCTTGGGAGCATGGAGAATCTCGCAGAGCAACGTCTTGACCAGGCGCGTTCCGACAATAGAGACGCTGGGTTCGGCTACAGTGCTCTGTGTTGATAAGACCGGCACTCTGACCATGAACCGCATGACGGTTAAGAAGATATTCGCCTGCGGCGAGTTCTTCGAACTGGATGATGGCAGAGATCGTTTGCCGGATGCTATCCATGAGGTAATAGAGTATAGCATTCTGGCCAGTCAAATAGATCCCTTCGATCCTATGGAGAAGGCCTTCAGAAAACTGGGCGAGGACTACCTGGAAAAGACTGAGCACATTCACAGTGACTGGGTGCTGGTCAAAGAATATCCGCTATCAAAGAAGCTGCTGGCCATGTCTCGCGTCTGGAGATCGCCTTCCCGAAAAGAGTATGTGATCGCGGCCAAAGGAGCGCCAGAGGCCATAATAGAGCTGTGTCACATTGACATAAATGGGCAAACGGAGATTTCCCGTGCCGTTCAGATTATGGCTCAAGAAGGCATGCGAGTATTGGGTGTAGCCGCAGCTTCTTTCCAAGAGACCGATTTGCCGGATGGACAGCACGACTTCGATTTCAAATTCCTGGGCCTGATAGGCATGGAGGATCCTGTCCGTCCGGGCGTTTCTCAGGCTATCAAGGAGTGCTATTCTGCAGGAATAAGAGTAGTGATGATAACAGGAGACAATCCCGGCACTGCTCAGGCTATAGCCAGGCAGATCGGATTTCCCTCAGACCAGGTAATTACCGGTCCCGAGCTAGAGAAATTGAGCGATAAGGAACTTCAGAACCAAGTCAGAAACGTTTGCATATTCTCCCGTGTTATGCCGGAGCAGAAGCTGAGGCTGGTCCTGGCTTTAAAGGCTAACGGAGAGGTCGTGGCCATGACCGGCGACGGCGTGAACGATGCGCCCGCCCTCAAAGCTGCCGATATTGGCATCGCCATGGGCAAAAGAGGTACGGATGTGGCCCGCGAGGCGGCATCCCTGGTTCTCCTGGACGACGACTTCTCATCAATAGTCAAAGCAATGAGGTTAGGCCGCAGAATCTTCGACAATATTAAAAAGGCCATGGCCTATATCCTGGCTATCCATGTGCCGATCGCAGGCTTGTCGCTTATCCCAGTTCTCCTGGAGTGGCCGTTAATCTTTTTCCCGATTCATGTGGTATTCCTTGAGCTCATCATCGATCCCGCCTGTTCGATTGCCTTTGAGGCGGAACCCGAGGAAGCAGACGTAATGCTGCGCCGGCCGCGCAACCCAACTAAGCCTCTATTTAGCCGGCGCACATTGGGCCTCAGCTTGCTTCAGGGCATAAGTGTTCTGATTATAGTCATGGCAGTCTTCTCCGTTTCGCTTTATCGCGGTCAGGGGGAAGCTGAGGCAAGAGCTCTCACTTATACAACCCTCATTATTGCCAACCTCGGCCTGATACTGGCAAATAGATCATGGTCCAGGACGATAATAGAGACCATGAGCACCCCCAATCCCGCACTCTGGTGGGTAGTTGGAGGGGCCGGGGCTTTCTTGGCACTGGTTGTCTATGTCCCCTTCATCCGAGAGCTGTTCGGCTTTGCCAATCTGCATTTTATAGATATCGCCATTTGTTTCATGGCAGGTATAGCGAGCGTTCTCTGGTTCGAGGGTCTCAAGGTCATTAATAGACGTAGGGATTCATCCACAAAATAAGGTAATATAGATATCTCAGATAAATCTTATTTTTCAGAAAAGCTTATATTATCAGAAAACTTTGCATTTGCCATAATGGCATGAGGCGCAAAAGTGACCACAAAAGATGAGAGTGAATCCTGCTGCCGGCCAGGCGAAATTAGCAGTTGCACAGTAGAGTCGATTGTAACCATAGACGAGAGAGGACAGATGGTGCTCCCCAAGGAGATCCGAGATAGGGCAAAGATAAAGCCGGGAGACAAGCTGGCCGTGCTCAGCTTGGAGAAAAACGGCAAGGTCTGCTGCCTCTCATTAATCAAGGTGGAAGAGCTTGAGGGCATGGTCAAGTCCAGATTGGGGCCGGTAATAAACGAGGCTTTCAAGGAATAGGCGGGTGGAAAAGATGGTGGAAAAGATGAATGATCAAGAGCTGAAGAATGCGGTAAAAGAGAGCTACTCGCGTGTGGCAAAGAATGCCTCATCGTGCTGCTCATCTGGCTGCTGTGGATCGGCCAAGCCCCAGCAGATCAGCAAGAAGGTCGGCTACACGGAGGAGCAGATGCAGGCCGTGCCCGAGGGATCGAACCTGGGGCTAGGCTGCGGAAATCCGATTGCCTTTGCCTCCTTGAGGGAGGGAGAGACCGTCCTGGACCTGGGATCCGGAGCGGGCTTTGATTGCTTTTTGGCTTCGAAGATCGTTGGCCCAAAGGGTAAGGTCATCGGCGTTGATATGACGGCAGAGATGGTGGCGCGGGCAAATGCCAATGCCGTCAAAGGTGGCTACAGCAATGTGGAGTTTCGACAAGGTGAGATCGAAGCCCTGCCGGTAGAGGATAATACAGTCGATGCCATCATCTCCAACTGCGTCATCAACCTCGTGCCTGACAAGGAGAAAGCCTTCCAAGAGGCGTTTAGAGTCTTAAAGCCCGGCGGCAGGCTGATGGTCTCGGATATCGTCCTTTTGAAAGGACTTCCCGATTTCGTCAGGCGATCGATTAAGGCTTACGTGGGATGCATCGCGGGAGCTTTGCGCAAAGATAAGTATCTGGATGCAGTAAGATCCGCGGGATTCAAAGACGTCTGCGTAATGCAGGAGTCCATCTTCCCTCTGGACTGCATGACCAATGATCCCACCGGTCAGGCGATTCTAAAGAGCCTGGAAGGATCTTCCGAAGAGATAAAGAAAGTTGAGGGCTGCATATCCAGCGTAAAGGTCAGCGGCTTCAAGCCTAAGTGAGGGTTTCAATCGATGATCGAGATAGACGGCTCCTTTGGAGAAGGCGGCGGCCAGATCGTGCGCACCGCCGTGGCCCTTTCCGCAGTGACGGGAAAGCCCGTGCACATAAACAAGATCCGGCAGGGCCGGTCCAAACCCGGCCTGGCGGCACAGCATGCACGGGCCATAACGGCCTTAGCCGCAATTTGCGATGCACGAACATCAGGAGCTACGCCAGGATCTTCCGAGATCATTTTCGCACCGGGAACGATTCGGGGCGGCAGCCACAGGGTAGAGATTGGGACCGCCGGCAGCGTGACCCTGCTCATGCAGTGTCTTCTGCCCGCCTTGCTTTGCGCCGATGCGCCTTCTTCTTTGCGAATTTATGGTGGCACGGATGTGCAATGGTCTCCTGCGGTTGACTATTTTAAAAATGTCTTTTTGACCGCTCTATCCTCTTTCGGGGCAAAGGTGAGCCTGGAGGTTTTACAGAGAGGATACTATCCGCGCGGGCAGGGCGAGGTGCTCTTAAAGGTTGAGCCTGCAAAGCTGAAGGCTGCTCATCTGGAAAGTCCGACTTGTGATACCGGTCAGATTATTCTGAATATGCAGAGCACGCAGAGTATGGTGCAGGGAGTGTCACACAGCTCTAATCTGCCCGAACACGTCGCTGCCAGGCAGGCAGAATCGGCGGTGCAGGCTCTAGAGCAGGCGGGCTATGCTGCCAGGATAACAGAGCAGGCCCTGCGTCTGCCATCCATGGGAAGCGGCATCACTCTTTGGTCCGGGTACAAAGGAGCGAGCGGTATCGGCGAGAGGGGGCTGCCGGCGGAAAAAGTGGGCAGAAGGGCGGCAGAGGAGATGATTATTGAGCTGAAATCAGCGGCATGTGTGGACGTGCAACTGGCGGATCAACTCATTCCCTATCTGGCCATGGCCGGGGGAGGCTTCACTGTACGAGAGATATCGCTTCACGCCAGGACCAACATCTGGACAGCCGGGCATCTCCTGGATGCAGAAATTAAGATCAAAGAGGAGAATGGGATATTTCGGATCGAGAGTGTCACTGGGCAATGAGCTTGAGATCGCTTAATCTTCCTCAAAGCTAAATTGCTTGAACTTGAGGGTCCTGCAGTTCTCGGATACATTTCTAAGGGTTTTTTCACCCGCCCCGCTCGGAATGTCTGCCTCGATCTCCATATTTTCGAACATTACGCAGCTCGCTGATAATGCATTATCTCTAAGACATTTCATGCACAGGCTTCGTTGACCCTGCAGGAGTCCTGGCAAACACATCTACAACGACCGTATTGCTGGGCTGGTTGTTAACCACAAAGTTGAGCAAGTGTCTTCCCGCCTGGTCGGCTTTGAAGTTCATGGTGTTATAGCCCTGGTTGAACTGATATGTCTTGTACTTCGTACTGGTTGTGTCCGTCTGAATCGTCTCGTAGAAGCCTGCCGGCCCTTCCACAGGGGCGTAGGAGATTAGTTGCAGCCAGGTTCCAACCGGGCTTACCACATATTGTGTCCAGTTGGTTGCTCCCTGAATCCACAGGTCATTGGTATTGGATGGCACTGTGGATGCATACTGGGTGAATGGCAACCCTGCACCGGCACCGTAGTACACATTGGAGGGAGT
>JBAQXX010000013.1:0-8623 GCA_049299735.1 Methanothrix sp.
GTTCTTTCTCTATCTAGAGTTGCAATCGACCAAAGAGCTTTGCAAGGCTCAAAGTTGCATTTGTCACTACCTATTTAAAGACTATTCTTTGCCTGGGCTACAAGAAGCCCGAAGGAACAGAGCAATCTGGCAAGCATCATACCGGCGAAAATCCATTCCTGTATCCCGTACTGAAAAAATGCTCATGTATGCCCCGTTAACATGATCTTTTTAAGGCAAAATAATAAAATATTTTATGCAAAATTTGCTGTGATGGCCCTCTAATCAAATGTCGCCGACCGAATAATCCTTGATTAAATCTCATCAATCAAATCTTTTTCTCAGAGAATGGCGAGACGTCGCCACATGTATATAGTGCTATTCGATCGGATTAGTCCCTACGGCATTACGATAAAAAAACGGGGAAAACCGTTTTTGCGAATGGCGTCACAACCCATTAAGCATGACAAGAACCTGCCTGATTTATCATCCCATCTATCTCTTGCACGGGGCGAGTGGCCATCTGGAGAAAAAGGAGCGCCTCACAGCAATCCTGGATAAAATTCAATCGGAAAAGCTCGAAGTAGACTTCATCACCCCAAAGCCCGCGACCGTAACCCAGGTTGCAGCTATCCATGGACGAAGGTACATCGATCAGGTGAAGGCCATCTGTGAGCACGGTGGCGGCTACCTGGATGTCGATACTATCCTTTCCAAAGACTCCTATGATGCTGCCCTGATGGCCGCAGGCGGAGCTATCACGGCGGTCGATGCCGTCCTTGGGGAGTACGGCAATGCCTTTGCCCTGGTCCGGCCGCCCGGGCACCACGCTATGCCCAATCGCGGCATGGGATTTTGCATCTTCAACAATATCGCAATCGCCGCGAAGCATGCCCAGGCGCGGGGGCTGAAAAAAGTGCTTATCGTTGACTGGGATGTGCATCATGGCAACGGAACCAATGACGTATTCTATTCCGATCCCAGCGTACTATATTTCTCTACCCACCAGTATCCCCACTATCCTGGCACAGGAAAGGCAGATGAAGTAGGAGAGGACGACGGAGAAGGTTTCACGGTAAATGTGCCCCTGCCCACGGGCACTGGAGATGCGGGTTATCTCATGGCTTACCGGGAGATCCTATTGCCCCTCGCTTTGGAGTTTAAGCCCGACATCGTTCTGGTCTCTGCTGGCCAGGACCCGCATAAGGACGACCCCCTGGGCGGCATGCGTATGACCTCGACCGGCTTTGGCGCCGTAGCTTGCGTTGTGAAAGATATAGCCAATACTTGCTGCAGGGGAAGGCTGGTTGCGACCTTAGAAGGCGGATACAACCTTCAGGCGCAGGCAGAAGCAGTTGTAGCCGAGATCAGAGCTTTTGGTGGAGAGGCGGCGCAAATAAGCGGCACGGACACGAACGTTGCCAGGAGAATCGAGGAGGTCAAAAAGATTCAAAAGAGCTACTGGAAATGCTTTTCCTAGCCGATATGAAATTTGGCCCGGAAATAGCGAGCCAGGAAGATGCGAAAGCCCTCATCCTTTATGCCCAGCAGCTCCTGGCCGGCATATATGTTGTATCCCTCGCGAAGGGATGCAGACAGATGCTTTCCTAAAGAGAGGTTTGCGCTCTCCTCTGCCAGAAGATCACGAGCAGAAGTATACTGGCGCGCCTCCTCAACCACGACTTTGCCGTTGGAGATGTAGGGACCGGAGAGGGGCGCCGGGTGGGCTGCCAGGAAGCGAGCGAGGTGCTCAGCTTCCCAGGCTGGCGGGCCTATGCGCAGGCAGGCTTTGGATAGCTGCCAGACCTGCATCTCAAAGAGCATGACAGCTCTGTCGCGATAGGTCGAAACATCGCTACGCAGCATTGAAAAGCCTCTTCGCACCAAAAGCGCCTGAATGGAGCCTTCAGCTTTCCGAAGCTGAGGATAGAGAACATCTTCCACCACATCGGGCGCGGTAAACTCAAGGAGTATGGGCATCGTCCCCCGTTCATTTATCAGGGCTATCAGCTCCTCATCGGATAGTGGTGGCTGCGATGGGGGGAAGAAGAAATCAAGCTTCGGCTCAGCCAGAAAAGAGCACGCAACAGTGGCAAACTGGAGCATCTTGTCCAGAGTTAATGCTGCCGCTACATTTCTTCCCGGGTCGACCGGATCGACCACGATCAAGGGCTCGGCGTGCTTCCCTATGCCGTGCCCTTCCAGGTCCAGGCGCTGGCCGGGGCGCCAGGCGGATGCTGCCTGGAGGACGGCGGCAAAAGAGCCGTAGCAGAGCACGAGCAGCTCAGTCAGGTAGCCGGAAAAGCCGCCTATCTTCAGCTCCGAGCCATAGACATTTACGCCCTTCATGAACTGCTTTAAGAGAAGGACCTCGTCCTCTCGGCCTACAATCCTGCTGCCCACGTATTTTGTGTGAAAGGGGGTACGATCCACAGCCGACTTGAGATGGGCTGCATCCTCCACCAGATAGCAGGGAACCAGGTCAACCTCAAAGCCGTCCATCCGGGCGTGGACGTAGGCGTGCTCCGCATATTTCTCCTCATGATCCGGGGCGACGAGCCTGGCTATCTCCAGGGCCGCACCCAAATCGTCATTCGGAGGCACCCCTAAAAATATGTCCAGATCATGATCCCCGGAAAGCCATGTGCCTCTGGCCGCAGAGCCTACCAGCATGGCCTGAAGAGAGATTCCGCGCACTCTTGCCAGATCATCGATGCGGTCGATGATGGTGGCCGAGGTCTCCATAATTCGCTTCTTGTCGGATAGACCGGGCCTGACCTTGCTGAGCACCACTTCTTGGATTTCAGAGAGGGAATTCTGCCAGGTCTTCGTAGATCGGCCCTCCCGAAGTGAGTGTGCTCTTCTTAAGATAAAATCGGTCCACAGTGAAGCTGCCCAGGTCCAGGGCAGAGAAGTTTGCGATCTTGTCGCCAAGCTGCCGGTTCATCTCGGCATCGGGGCGGGCTACCCGGCCCAGGGTGACATGGGGGGAGAAGCCTCGTGCTTCGGGCGAAAAGCCCAGAGGCCTCAAGGCTTGCTCTACCTTCAGATAAAGCTCCTGGAAATTTCCAGTAAGGCCCAGCCACACCACGCGCACAGCCCGCCCGGGAAAGGCACCCATGCCCTTAACCTGAACTGGAAAAGGAGCGGCCTTAATCCTTCCCAGCACCTCGGCCACGGCCTCCACCTTTTCTTGCGGTACATCTCCCAGGAACTTTATGGTGACATGCACCAATTCCGGTCTCACGAGCCGCAGGCCATTTGTCGCGATGCGGCTTTGCAGGCGTCCAATCTCCTCGCGCATGAGGCTGGGAAGCTCTACGGCCACAAAGCATCTCATCTAAGGACACTGCCTTTGCTGGCGGATGTGACCGAGTTTCTGTAGCGGGCCAAAATGCCGCTCTTAATCTTAGGCTCGGGCGCTGTCCATGACTTCCTGCGCATTTCCATTTCTTTGGCATCGACGAGCAGATCGATCTTTCTGGCAGGGATGTCTATTGAGATCATGTCGCCGTTCTTTACCAGGGCAATGGGCCCACCCACGGCTGCCTCGGGAGATACGTGCCCTATGCATGGGCCCCGGGTTCCGCCGCTAAAGCGCCCGTCGGTGATGAGAGCCACAGACTCGGAAAGGCCCGCCCCCGCGATGGCAGATGTGGGCGCGAGCGTCTCCCTCATGCCCGGCCCGCCTTTGGGCCCTTCGTATCTTATTATTACCACATCGCCGGCCTTTACGCCGCCGCTAATGATGCCTGCCATGGACTCCTCTTCCGAGTCGTAAACCACAGCCGGTCCGGTATGCTTGACCATGGATGCGGAGACAGCCGTCTGCTTGACCACGGCCCCCTCCGGCGCCAGGTTGCCAAACATTATGGCAATGCCGCCTTGAACGTGCACAGGTGCATCTATTGTGGCTATGACTGCGGCATTGGTCAGGGGATTGACGGGCCTGAAGGATTCGAGGTTCTCGCCCAGTTTTTTGCCAGTGACGGTGAGGGCGCCTAAAGAAAGCCGTGAGGCAAGCCGGTTCATGACCGCGGGAATTCCGCCGGCTCGATCCAGGTCGAGAATATGATGCGGCCCACCCGGTCGCAGGTTGACCAGATGAGGCGTCTCGCGACTTAATTGGTCGAAGCGGTCCAAATTCAGATCCAGGCCATACTCGGAAGCTATGGCCATTACATGCAAAACTGTATTGGTAGATCCACCGATGGCCATGTCCACGCGGATGGCATTATCCAGCGATTCGCGCGTCACTATCTGCCGGGCAGTAATTCCGCGCTTTACCAATTCCATGATCTTCATGCCCGAAAGCTTTGCCTGGCGCATCTTTCGCGCGTCCACTGCATGAGTGGTGGCGCAGCCGGGCAGGCTCAGACCCAGGGCTTCAGTGAGGCAGGCCATGGTATTGGCGGTAAAAAGGCCGGCACATGATCCGGCTCCGGGACAGGCCATCTCCTCCAGAATGTCAAGCGTCTCGCCTCCTGCCTGCCAGCCCTCGAAGATGTTGATCAGATCCAGCTCTTTGTCGCAGGCAAAGCCTGGCATCATGGGCCCGCCCGTAACCACGATAGTTGGCAGGTCCAGTCTCCCTGCTGCCATGATATGGCCGGGGACGATCTTGTCGCAGGAGGGGATCATAACCAATCCGTCCAGCTGATGCGCCTCTACCATGATCTCGATGGAGTCTTCGATCAGCTCGCGGCTGGGCAGCGAGTATCTCATGCCTTTATGACCCATGGCTATGCCGTCGCACACGCCAATAGTCTGGAATTCAAAGGGCACTCCTCCCGCGGAGAGGATGCCTGCTTTTACAGCCTCTCCCAGCTTATCGAGATGAATATGCCCAGGGATAAAATCATTAAAAGAGTTGACAACTCCTATGAAGGGACGACGGATCTCTTCATCGCACAGGCCGGTGGCCTTTAAGAGAGCCCGATGAGGCGCTCTTTCCTTGCCTGCCTTTGTGATATCGCTCCTCATTTAAATACCTCATTTTAGCTTTTGCCACTTTTCCGTTTAAGTAGTTGCTTACATCTCAAAAAGCCGTGCTGTCCTACATGTTAAATACCACAGAATACTAGCCGCCAGAGGTGGACAACACTTGGATGCATATTCGTTATTCCTGATATTCCTCGCCATCTACATTGCGGTCTTGCTGGGCATCGGCCTGTATTTTTCCCGCAGACAAAAGTCTGTAACCGACTTCTGGCTGGCGGGAAGAGAGCTTGGGCCTCTCATCATCGGATTTTCCGCGGCATCATCGTGGATCACGGCGAGTGCATTGCTCCTGGCCACTGGGCTATTTCTGCTCATAGGCGTAGGCTCGATATGGATATGGGTATTCCCCAATATCGCCGGTCTGATAATAATAGCCGCGATCTCGGGAAGGATCAAGAACATTCCTGCCTTAACCCAGCCCGAACTCATGGAGATAAGATATGATCCCATGATCAGAGCCCCGGTGGCCCTGGCCGTCACTATCATGATGATACTCTTCTCGGTGACGGATTTCATCGGATTCAAGCTGGTGCTGGGCACATTTTTCGGCATCGATCCCGTCTATGCCGTGGCCATCATGGCCGTATCAGTAGCTCTTTATGTCAGCGTGGGCGGCTTTCGCGCCGTGGTCTGGACGGATGTGGTCCAATATCTTCTTCTGGCGGGTCTAGCCATTTACGTGGCTGCATTGGCCCTGGATCTTTCAGCCGCCAAGGGTGTCACTCTACTCGCCGCAGCGTCCTCTATGGGCACGGACTGGTGGGACCCTCTCCTCCTGGGCGGACTGATGGGGGCCCTCGTCTTTTTAGTCGCCCTCTTGCCCGGCTGGGTGGCGGAACAGGATCCATGGCAGAAGATCTGGGCAGCGCGCGATGAGACCTCAGCGAGGCGCGGCCTGTTGCTGGGCAGCACCCTGCTGGCCCTGGTCTACATCTGCTGCTTTCTCACGGCCATCGGCCTTTCCGTGCTCTATCCCAGACCGGCAGGTGAGGTAGAGGCGGAGATGCTCTATCTCAAGATCATCAGCGATAACGTATCTCCGGCGCTTCTCGCGCTGCTCTCGATAGGCTTTGCCGCTGCATCCATGTCCTGCACAGACACCTTTGCCACATCGGCAGCCTCATGCATCTCTCGCGACCTGATCCAGCGCCACCTGCGACCTGCCGCCACCATGAAGGAGATGCTGGCGATAAACAGGATTCTGGTTGTGGTCATGATCGGGATCTCGGCGACAATAGCCCTGAATGCGAACAGCATCGTGGATGCCGTTATCATCGCCACTGTGATCGGCACCACATCCTACTTCTTCCCCATCATCGGCGGACTGTACTGGAAGCGCGCCACCCGGTGGGGGGCCATGGCGGCACTCATAGTAGGCGGCGGAACGCAGATCCTTCTCATCTCCTACGAGCAATTCTGGCTGAAACAACCGCTGGACAGCATCTCGCCTTATCTCACCGAGCATGGCGTGCTGGTCGGCCTGGGACTTTCCGCCCTATTCTTTGTCGGCGTCTCACTGGCCACGCGACAGGAACCTGACATTCGCTTGGCAGCCTTTTTTCCGGACGTCGCAGAGAAGGTCTTTGGTCGCGATCTTCCCAGAGTCGACAGAAAGAGCGCGCGCTACATGGAGATCACCTCGTTCATAGAAGAGAAGACGACAGGAAAGCGATCTCAACTCAACTTGGCCATCGGCCATGGCGCGGTCCGGGTGGACGGACAAGTGGGGCTGCCATGGGTGCATTTTGTGGCAGTGCTCATGGAGAGCCATCCCCTCTGGTTTACGCCGACGGGAAGCCACATCGTCTACCGTCTCTCCCAGGCGGACATGCTGGCCTGCGTCAAGATAGTGCGCGGTGATGAGAGCCACCTATGGCTATCCGCAGAGCCCAGACACGAGCAGACGGAGAGGCTGAAAGATGAGCTCTTTTTGGCCTATGGCGAGATAGAAGAGGCGCTGGCAGGTTTAGGCATGAAGGCAAGGCTCAGATGAGAGACTATATAGAAAATATTAGGGCGGCAGTGGTAGGGGCAGGGCCGGCGGGCAGCTCTGCTGCAGAGGCTATCGCCGCCGGGGGAATGCAGGTCTTGCTGATTGACAAAAAGAGCGAGATTGGTAGCCCAGTGCAATGCGGCGGATTTCTCCCGGAGGCTGTCGAGCTGGAGAAGCTCATGCCCAGCGCCCAACTGCCAGAGACGCTAAGAGAGATTCCAGAGCGCTGTATTTTGCACCGTACCCAATTGCAGCGCATCTATTCACCCTCGGGAGACTACAAGCAATTTGCCGTAGCCGGTCGTGTTTTGGATCGGCGGGCATACGATCGCCACCTCGTCGCCCGGGCGGCTCGGGCCGGTGCAATTGTCCTTCCTGCGACGCGTGCCTGCCTTGAGGACGGCAAAATGCAGCTTTTCGGCCACTTTCGTGGAGAAATCAGGCCGCAGATAATAATAGGCGCAGACGGACCGCACTCAATAGTATCCCGGGCCATAGGAAATCCGATACAAGAGACGGGCATCTGCCTGGAATATGAGATGGCTGATGTTAATATCGATTCGCAGGCCGCAGAGATGTACTTCTCGGCTAGCTATGCGCCGGGAGGCTACGCCTGGATAATCCCACTCGGTCAGGATATGGCCAATGTAGGCGTGGGAGTGAGGGCGTCTTACCTGTCCGGCCAAAAGCTTCCCCTTATACTGGACCGGTTCGTTCGCGAGCATCCAATCGCGGCTGAAAAACTCGCTGGCGGAGAGGTCCTGGCCGTCATGAGAGGTTTGGTGCCCGCGGGAGGGACCGTTGGTGCGATCCAAAGAGACAACATGCTTTTGGCGGGAGACGCTGCCGGACATGTCATGGCCACCAGCGGAGGAGGTATACCATTGGCCGTGGTGGCTGGAAGGATTGCGGGGAAGGTGGCAATAGGACAGTTGCAGGGCAAAATGGCTCTCACCGACTATACGTCGCGCATTCGCGAAGAGTTCGGATTGCAGCTTTCTCGATCGGTCCAGATAAGAAAGATTGTGGATGTGGCCATGAAGAGCGACCGGCTCATGAATGCCCTCTTTGCCGCACTCAGCCCCGCGCAGATGAAATCAGTAATGCGCGCTCAGATCCCGGCGCCGCTCGCATCTCGCATCTGGTCCAGGGAAGGATTGAAAAAGATATAACAAAAGAGATTATAGCGGAAGGATGGACATGCCATCCGACCGAATGCTGCTAATTACGCTTTTTCTTCTTTGGGAGTCTTGCCCAGCAGTTCTTCTACTGACTTGGCGCCAGCCTCCACGACTTTGACATTTATCTGGCCAATATCGGGAGAAATATCCCTTCCATGAATGCTCATTCTCTTCTTCATTCCTTCGGCTGCGGGATGATATCCGGTTCCCTTGGAGAGAAGGATTCTCCTGCGCTTTGTGCCAGGCAGATCTGCCCGCATGGGAAATCCCTCGCGATCGCTGCCGCCCGTGACCTGTACCGAGTAGCCGGGCATGCCCAGGACATCTCCTTCAATCTTGTCGCCGATATGTTTTCCCAGAAGCTTGCCTGCTCCTGGATCCTTAAGCTCTACCTGATAGGCCTTACCGCTCTTCGGATCTGAGACTACGACTCTAAAATCCATCTTTCTTCCTCATCAAATGTAAACGT